>NZ_LMCJ01000021.1:38367-68157 GCF_001623085.1 Pseudovibrio sp. W74 | reverse complement strand
GGGACCGTTGGCGGGAACATCGCAAACGGATCGCCTATCGGGGATATGCCTCCGATGCTGATTGCTCTTGGGGCGGAAATTGAGCTGCAGAGCAATCGTGGGCGGCGTACCTTGCCGCTTGAGAGTTTCTTCATTGACTATGGCAAGCAGGATATTGCTGAGAACGAAGTGCTGACGTCGATCAGTGTGCCGCGTTTGAGCGCAAATGAGCAATTCCGGGCCTACAAGATCACCAAGCGCTTTGATCAGGATATCTCTGCAGTGATGGCTGCGTTCTGTCTGAAGGTGAAAGACGGTGTTGTAGAGCGTGCATGCATGGCATTTGGTGGTGTTGCGGGCATTCCAAAACGTGCAAGTGGCGCTGAAGATGCTCTGGTTGGTGCGTCCTTGGAAGATCCAGGCAGTTGGCAGGATGCGTTGAATGCTATTGAGAGTGAATTCGTTCCACTGACTGACATGAGGGCCTCCAGCACCTATCGGCGTGATATTGTGCGAGGGCTTTTAGAAAAAGCCTTGCTGGAGATATCTGCTTCATCCTCGCAAAAAACGCGTGTCCACGGGCAACGTGAACTGGTTGAGGGAGGCGCTCATGTCAGCTGATCTTCTTGAAAAGACAGAGGCAGGCACCTCGACCTCTCAGGTCGTGGGAAAATCCTACAAACATGACAGTGCAGAAAAGCATGTGTCTGGAACTGCGACATATATTGATGACATGATTGAGCCGTACGGCACTCTTCATGTGGCGCCGGGGTATGCGTCTCATAAAGCGTGTGGCCGTCTGACGACAATCGATCTGAGTGCTGTCAGAGCAGCCCCCGGTGTTGTTGCCGTGCTGGAAGCTGCGGATATTCCCGGTGTGAATGATTGCTCTCCTGCCATGGGAGATGATCCGGTCTTTGTATCAGATCGCATCGCATTTCATGGGCAGCTGGTGTTTCTTGTGGTGGCTGAGAGCCGTTTGCAAGCGCGCAAGGCTGTTCAACTGGCACGAATTGAGGTTGAGGCTGAAACGCCGCTGGTGAGCGTTGCTGATGCTCTCAAAGCCGAGCAGAAGGTTTTGCCAGACTATGAGTTTCGCCGTGGGACACCTGAAGCCACTATGGAACGGTCTGCGCACACGGTGAAGAGCAGTTTTGCGCTGGGTGGGCAGGAGCACTTCTATCTTGAAGGGCAGATGGCCTTTGCTGTTCCCGGTGAAGATGGTGATATGCTTGTGCACTCCTCCACACAGCATCCAACTGAGGTTCAGCATACGGTTGCTAAAGTGCTGGGTGTTGATGAGGCGGCGGTGACCGTTGAAGTGCGCCGGATGGGGGGTGCATTTGGCGGTAAGGAATCTCAGGCCAACCAATGGGCTGCACTGGCGGCTTTAGCTGCAAACGCTACTGGTCGTCCATGCAAATGTCGGTTGGACCGTGACGACGATATGATCCTGACCGGGAAACGTCATGATTTTCTGGTTGATGTGGAAGCGGGATGTGATGCATCCGGCAAGATTGAAGCGGTTCAAATCAACCTGAATTCGCGCTGCGGTCATTCAGCGGATCTGTCGCTTGGTATCAATGATCGCGCGATGTTCCATGCGGATAACAGCTATTTCTATCCAGATGTTCTCATAGCTTCCAAGAGGCTGAAAACAAATACGGTTTCTAATACAGCTTTCCGTGGTTTCGGTGGCCCGCAAGGGATGTTTGCGGCGGAGCGGTTGATGGATGCGATTGCGATCAAGATGGGGCAAGACCCACTTGATGTACGTAAGGCGAACTTCTATCGCGAAGGTGAGAACACCACGCCTTATGGGCAGGCGGTTGATGAACACGACGTGCTGGCCGCGCTGGTGGATGAGCTGGAGGAAAGCTCCGAGTATCGTGCGCGCCGTAAAGCTGTAGACGCGTTTAATGCTGAGAACACGATCCTGAAGAAAGGGATCGCGTTGACGCCGGTGAAGTTTGGTATTTCGTTCACGCTGACCCATCTCAACCAAGCGGGTGCACTGGTGCATCTTTATCGGGATGGTTCTGTGCACCTGAACCATGGGGGCACAGAAATGGGGCAGGGCCTCTATCAGAAGGTTGCGCAGATTGCAGCGACTGAGATGGGGGTTCGCCTTGAGAAGGTAAAAATTACTGCAACCAACACCTCCAAGGTGGCAAACACGTCGCCAACAGCCGCCTCGTCCGGTACGGATTTGAACGGTATGGCAGCGGCGATTGCTTGTCGTGAGATTGTTGGACGTCTGAAAACCTTTGTAGCGCAGCATTTCGAGGTGTCTGAGGAAGACATCGAGCTGGTTGATGACCAGATGTTGATCAGCGGGAAGCCGAAGCTTTCCATCAAGGAGCTGGCTCAACTTGCTTACGAACACCGCATTCATTTGTCTTCTTCAGGGTTTTACAAAACGCCGAAGATTATCTGGGATCGCGAGCGGGTAAAGGGACGTCCATTCCTTTATTTCTCCTATGGGGCCTCCTGTTCTGAAGTGGTGATTGATACATTGACCGGAGAGATGAAAGTTGAACGGGTTGATGTGCTTCATGATGTAGGCAAGTCGCTCAATCCGGCGCTGGATATCGGTCAGATCGAAGGTGGCTTTGTGCAGGGTATGGGTTGGTTGACCACGGAAGAGCTGTGGTTTGATGATGCGGGCCGACTGCGGACACATGCTCCGTCTACCTACAAGATTCCGACGGCCACTGATGTGCCTGAGATTTTTAATGTGGCGCTTTATGAGAGTGATGGAAATCCGGAACCAACAATTTATCGCTCCAAGGCAGTTGGGGAACCGCCTTTGATGCTACCGATCTCGGTTTTCTGCGCGATCAATGATGCGGTTGCGAGCCTGAACAAGGGTGTTTTACCGACACTAGATGCACCTGCAACGCCTGAAGCGATTTTGAAAGCTGTTAAAGCGATCAAGTTCGGAGAGGAGGGCTGATGCGGGTTTGGGGTGAAGTTTTGTCTGCTCTTGATGCTGCTGGCCAATGCGTGCTGGTGAGCATTTTGGATGTTGCTGGATCATCCCCCCGCGAGGTTGGCGCACGCATGGTGGTGCGACCAGATATGTCGTTTAAGGGAACCATCGGTGGTGGCCGTCTTGAGTACGATGTTTTGCATGAAGCTGTTTCATTGATGGGAAATGGTGGGGCGGCCTTCCAGACGCGCTTATACGCGCTTGGTCCAGACCTTGGGCAGTGCTGCGGCGGGCGGGTTGAAATCGCATTTGAGCAATTTCACCTCAATTATCGCGGTCGTGCACAAGATTTTTCCACACAAGAAGGGGTGGGGATTTTTTCAACGACTGCAAATACTTGCAGCTCCGGCCCCCTTGAAAGGCACGTATTACCCCCTGCAATGTGCAGTGCAGATTCCGCAGAAATTGTTTTAAATCAAGGCAAACTGACCGAGAGGTTCGGGGAGGATAGGCCTCACCTGTATCTGTTTGGTGCAGGGCATGTTGGCAAGGCTTTGATGCTTGCGACGGCCCCTTTGGGCTTTCAGATCAGTTGGATTGATGAACGGCGTGAAATTTTTCCTAAATATGTACCTTCCAATATCCGCTGCATTCATCTAAATGAGCCTCAAGTCGTCGTAAAGAACCTTGAGCCGGGAAACTATGTCATCGTAATGACCCATGATCACAAGCGTGATCATGCTATAGTAGATGCCGCTGTTCGTAGAACCGATCTGGCATTTATTGGATTGATAGGCAGTGCAACAAAGCGCGCGCGAACACTTAAACGGTTCAAAGACTCCGGAATATCGGAGGCGCAAAGCAAACAGCTTGTTTGTCCGGTCGGAATTACTGAGATTAAAAGCAAGAAACCGTCTGATATTGCAATTTCCATTGCTGCTCAACTTCTAGTGGTGAAAGAGCAGCAAATGAGCAATGCTCAGGGAGGTTTTCGTTTTGCTTCTTAGGTTCAGGGAGAACATCTTGATCTAATTTTGCTTGGGGGAACGGGTAACACGATGGAAAACGAGCAGAGGTCTGGCCCGGTGACAGGGGGAGAGGATCTCATAGAAGCCAAGGGTATTACCAAGCGATTTGGTGACATTCTAGCGAACGACAATGTCGATCTCGTCATTAAGCAGGGTGAAATTCATGCTTTGCTTGGCGAAAACGGAGCGGGTAAGTCCACGCTCGTAAAAATTCTCTACGGCGCTCTTGAACCGGGTGCGGGAGAGATCCTCTGGAAGGGAAAACGGGTTTCAATCTCGAACCCTGCGGCTGCCCGCAAACTGGGCGTTGGCATGGTGTTCCAGCACTTTTCCTTGTTTGAAGCGTTGAGTGTGGTTGAAAACATCGCGCTGGCCTTGCCTAAAGGCGAAAAAATCGAGGCACTTTCCAGACGTATTACTGAGGTTTCCCAAAAGTATGGCCTGCCTCTGGATCCTGCAGCACTGGTTGCGGATCTGCCGGTTGGCATCCGTCAGCGTATCGAAATCGTGCGTTGCCTTTTGCAGAACCCCAGTCTCATCATCATGGATGAGCCTACGTCTGTATTGACCCCGCAAGAAGCGGATCAGCTTTTCATCACCTTGCAGCGCCTCGCCTCAGAAGGGTGTGCGATCCTTTACATCTCTCATCGTCTGGAAGAGGTGAAGAAGATCTGCCACAACGCCACGATCATGCGTCATGGCCGTGTGGTGGGTGGGTGTGACCCTGCTGAGGAAACACCGGCCAGCCTTGCCCGTATGATGGTCGGTGGTGATGTGCACGACATTTCGGCTGGCGCAACTGAGACTCAGCCGGGTGATGTGATGCTCAAGCTGCGCAATCTGTCTATTCCGTCGGATGGCGCGTTTGGCATTGAGTTGAAGGATGTCAATCTGGACTTGCGCGGCGGCGAGATTGTTGCTGTTGCCGGGATTGCAGCGAACGGCCAGAGCGAGTTGTTTGACGCGATCTCTGGTGAGATGCAGGTCAAAGATGCTTATGCGGTTGAAATTTGCGGTGTGCCAGTTGGCAAGCGCAAGATCAATGATCGGCGTTTGCTGGGCTCTGCCTTTGTGCCTGAAGAGCGTTTGGGCCACGGCGCGGTGCCAGGCTTCGTGCTTTCTGACAATATTTTACTGACGCGCTATAAAACTGAGCCGTCATTGATCAAGCACGGCATGCTTAACCAGAAGCTTGCAACTGAAATGGAAAAGCGCATCACCGTTTCCTACGATGTGCGTATGTCTCATGATAATCCTGAGGCGCGCTCGCTTTCTGGCGGTAACCTGCAGAAGTTTGTGGTTGGCCGTGAATTGGACCGTGTGCCGAAAGTGCTGGTGATTAACCAGCCGACATGGGGCGTTGATGCAGGCGCTGCGGCTTTGATCCGTCAGGCGATCATTGATCTGGCCCGAGGTGGTTCTGCTGTTTTGGTGATTTCCCAAGATCTTGATGAGATCTACGAGCTTTCTGACCGGATTGCGGTGATCTCTCGTGGTGAGCTTTCTGTCGCCGAACCAGCTTCTGAAATGACGCGTGAGAAGATCGGTCTTTTGATGGCGGGTATGGGTGAGGGCAAGTCTGCTTCCCCTGCAGCAAAAGCGGGAGAGACCCATGCGCATTGAACTTGAAAAACGGGCTGAACATTCTCAGCTGATGACTGTTGTTTCGCCGCTGATTGCGATTGGGCTTACACTTGTGTGTGGCTCTATTTTGTTTGTCAGCATGGGCTACAATCCGATTGATGCGCTTTATGCCTATTTCATCGAGCCTCTGACAACCAGCTGGTCGATTGAAGAGCTGCTGGTGAAAGCAGGTCCGCTGGTGCTGATCGCAGTTGGTCTGTCTGTCTGTTTCCTGTCCAACTCCTGGAATATTGGTGCAGAAGGTCAGTTCACCATGGGCGCGTTGGCTGGGTCTATCATTCCGGTACTGTTTTACGACTTTACCAGCCCGCTGGCCCTGCCTTTGATGGTGCTGATGGGCATTTTGGGCGGTATGGCTTGGGCGTCTATTCCGGCTTTCCTGAAGGTGCGGTTTGGGACCAATGAGATCCTGACCAGCCTGATGCTGGTTTACATCGCGCAGTACATTCTTGACTTTCTTGTCCGTGGTCCATGGCGTGATCCGGAAGGTTTCAATTTCCCGGAAAGCCGGATTTTTGATGCGGCACACGTGCTACCGAAAATCGGTGAAGGACGACTGCATATTGGCATGATCTTCGCCATTCTGGCCGTTCTGGTGGTTTGGTGGATGCTGTCTCGCACGCTCAAAGGCTTTGAGATCAAGGTCATGGGTGAGACACCGCGTGCGGGCCGTTTTGCTGGTTTTTCCAGCAATGGGGTTGTCTGGTTTGGTTTCCTCGTTTCCGGCGGCTTGGCTGGTCTGGCAGGTATGGCGGAAGTCTCCGGTTCTATTGAACAGCTGACGCCTGTTATTTCTCCAGGCTATGGGTTTACCGCGATTATCGTGGCGTTCCTTGGTCGGTTGAATCCTGTTGGCATTCTGTTTGCCGGGTTGTTGCTTGGGCTTTCTTATATCGGCGGCGAGTCTGCTCAGGTTAGCCTTGGTTTGACTGATAAGGTAACGCGTGTGTTTCAGGGCATGCTGCTGTTCTTTGTGCTCGCCTGTGACACGCTCATTCTTTACAGATTCAAGATTGCTTCCAGTGTGAAAAACATGAAGGAGGCAGGCAATGTCTGATCTTTCCATGATTGAGGCTGTGCTTCTGACCATCATCACCGCGTCTACGCCGCTGTTGCTTGCTGCTATTGGTGAGCTTGTGGTGGAGCGTTCAGGTGTGCTCAACCTTGGTGTTGAGGGGATGATGATTGTCGGCGCTGTGATGGGTTTTGCAGCGACACAGGCGACTGGCTCTCCTTACATCGGCATTGTGGCGGCCATGATCTCCGGCGTTGCCATGAGCCTGTTGTTTGGCTTCCTGACGCTTAATCTGATGGCCAATCAGGTGGCGACAGGCCTTGCGCTGACTATACTGGGGCTTGGCCTTTCCGGCATGGTTGGAGAAGCGTTTATTGGTCAGCCGGGTATCAGTCTGAAACCGATTGCTATTCCAGTGTTGTCGGGCATTCCATTCATTGGGCCGCTGCTCTTTAATCAGGACGTTCTGGTTTACGCTTCTTATGGTCTTGTGATTGCGGTTTACTTTGTGCTGTTCAGGTCCCGTACGGGGCTGATCATCCGTGCGGTTGGCGACAATCACGGCTCAGCGCATTCACTTGGATACTCCGTTATTCAGGTGCGTTATCTGGCTGTGATGTTTGGCGGGGCGTGTTCTGGCCTTGCTGGCGCTTACCTGTCACTCATTTACACCCCGCAGTGGGTTGAGGGCATGACGGCGGGCCGCGGTTGGATTGCGCTGGCTCTGGTGGTGTTTGCAAGCTGGCGTCCGGCACGTGTGCTGATTGGGGCTTATCTGTTTGGTGCTGTTTCCATTTTGCAGTTCCACGCACAGGCTGCTGGCATTGGTTTGCCGACGCAGTTGATGTCCGCGCTACCGTATCTGGCAACTATCATTGTGCTGATTATGATCTCGCGTAATAAGACACTTGCCAAGGTGAATACACCTGCATGTCTTGGTAAGCCCTTTGTGCCTGATCGCTAATAAGAACCTGATTTGACCGATGCGCTCATAGTAGACGTTGGTCAAATTGTAAATATTTCGACCTTCGTATACATGGTGGGTCGGAGATATGGATAACAGAGATTTAAATCTCTGTGTGAATATGAACTTATTCACGGCTGCACAACTTGCGGATTTCTGCACGCGCACGAATAAACGATCGCAAATATTTGCGAGCGAAAACAAAGCAGAAAAACAACTTGTGGGCGCACAAATGCGCAGAACGGCCTTCGGGTTTGTTCCTATCGTGTTTGCTTGGCGCCGTCGTTCATCTGGTTCTCAATGGTGTGTTCCGCCGCGCTTATTAGGGTGTTGCGTGGCAGGAATGCAGGTTAACCTATAAAGGGGAGCGCACAATGCGCACTATCTTCAAGCTTGCTGCAACTGCTGCAGTTGCACTTGGTCTTTCCGCAGGGGCTTCAATTGCTGCTGATCCACTGAAAGTGGGTTTCATCTATGTTGGTCCAGTTTCTGACCACGGCTGGTCTTACCAGCACGATCAGGGCCGTCAGGCGATTGAAAAGCACTTTGGCGACAAAGTTGAAACCACTTACATTGAAAGCGTGCCGGAAGGTGCGGATGCTGAGCGCGCGATTGAGCGTCTGGCTCGCTCCGGTCACGAGCTGATCTTCACAACGTCTTTTGGTTACATGAACCCAACTTTGAAAGTTGCGCGCAAGTTTCCGAAAGTGAAGTTTGAACATGCAACTGGCTACAAGCAAGCGAAGAACGTTTCTTCTTACGGCGCTCGCTTCTATGAAGGTCGTTATGTGCTTGGTCAGATCGCTGCAAAGGTCTCCAAATCCGGCACTGCTGGCTACATCGGTTCCTTCCCGATCCCAGAAGTTGTGCGTGGCATCAACTCCTTCATGCTGGGTGCGCAGTCTGTGAACCCGGACTTCAAGATCAAGACTATCTGGGTGAACTCCTGGTATGATCCGGGCCGCGAAGCTGATGCTGCAAAAGCTCTGATCGATCAGGGCGTTGACATCATGGTTCAGCACACTGACTCCCCAGCGCCTCTGCAGGTTGCTGAAGAGCGTGGCATCATGGGCTTTGGTCAGGCATCTGACATGATCAAGTTTGCGCCTAAGGCACAGGCAACTGCGATCATCGACGACTGGTCCGCTTACTACATTGCCCGCGTGCAGGCAGTGATGGACGGTAACTGGAAGGGCCAGGACACCTGGGGCGGTCTGGATGTTGACATGGTTCACATGGCACCATTCACCAACATCCCACAGGATGTTGCAGATGAAGCTGCAAAAACTCTTGCTGCGATCAAATCTGGTGAGCTGAAGCCATTTACTGGCCCAATCACCAAGCAGGATGGCTCTGAGTTCCTGAAAGCTGGTGAGAGCGCTGAAGATGGTGCTCTGCTTTCCATGAACTTCTACGTTAAAGGCATCGACGACCAGCTGCCTGAATAAGCTCCAAGCTTGTTTTCGGAGAGCGCCACATTTTTTAACGGTGCTCTCCGCTGATTTCAGCAGTGGGGGGGGGCTCCCGCTGCCCACTCATTTCAATTGAACTTAAAAGAACAAGACAATGATAGCCACTTTCCTTAGTGAATGGCTCAATCTGCTTTTCCGCTGGTTTCACTTGATTGTGGGCGTGGGCTGGATTGGGACCTCTTTTTATTTCATCGCTCTTGACCTTTCCTTGCGCAAACGGGAAGGGCAGGCAGAGGGCATTTTTGGCAGCGCCTGGGAAGTCCACGGCGGCGGTTTCTACCATGTTGAGAAATTCATGGTGGCACCGAAAGAGCTGCCGAAAGACCTGATGTGGTACAAGTGGGATGCTTATCTCACCTGGGTATCCGGTTTTGCTCTTTTGAGCGTTCAATACTATTTCAATGCAACAGTTTATCTCATTGACCCTGAGGTCATGAAGCTTTTGCCTGTTGAGGCTGTTGCAATTTCCATCGCCTCTCTTGGGCTTGGCTGGATCATTTATGATCGCCTGTGCCGTTCGGCGATTGGCAAGAACACACCTTTGCTGGCCGTGTGCCTTCTGGTGATCATTCTGGGCGCGACCTATGGTTATTCTCAGGTCTTTTCAGGCCGTGGGGTTCTCATTCACGTTGGTGCATTGATCGGCACGTTCATGGCCTTCAACGTGTTTATGGTGATTATTCCGAACCAGAAGAAAATTACCGCAGATCTGCTGGCGGGACGTAAACCTGATGCAGCGCTTGGCCTGATTGGCAAGCAGCGCTCGATTCATAACAACTACCTGACATTGCCGGTTCTTTTGATGATGGTGTCCAACCATTATCCGTTGCTGACGGGGCATAGCCAGCCTGTGCTGGTTGTTGCGCTGATCCTCGTGATGGGCGGCATGGTGCGCCATTTCATCAATCGTCATGATGCGCATGACAACTTTGCCAATTTCTGGTGGGCCTTACCTACGGCAGCTGTCAGTCTGTTTGTGGCTCTCATTGTGACACAGCCAGCCAAGATTGGTGGTGGACATGGTCCGATCCCAGACAGTGACGTGCTGGAAATTGCGCAGACCCATTGTGCGGCCTGCCATAGTGCAACGCCAACCAATGAAGCCTTTAGCGAAGCGCCTAAAAACATCGAGCTGGACAGCATCGCTGATCTGCAGCGCTATGACAGCCTGATCATGGCGCAGGCGGTGCGGTCCTCTGCCATGCCACTTGGCAATGAGACAGGGATGACCAAAGAAGAGCGCGAGATCCTTGGCGCCTGGTTGCAGGGGCACTGAAGCGATGGTGACTTATTCTCTGGATGAGGTGAACCGGTTCTCGCAGGACGCCTTTGTCGAGGTGTTTGGCGGTGTTGCAGAGCATACTCCCTGGGTTGCAGCGGTTGCCCAGCAAGATGCCCCTTTTGCCTCTCGTGATGCACTGATTGAGGCGTTTGCTGATGCTCTGCAACATGCGGATGAAGAGGCTCAATTGGCGCTAATCCGTGCACATCCTGACCTTGCCGGCAAAGCAGCGCGGGCGGGTAAAATGGCCGATGCTTCGGTGAATGAGCAGTCTGGCGCTGGATTGGATCAACTGAGTGATGCGGAATATGAGCAGTTCACCCAGCTTAACGGCACTTACAAATCCAATTATGGCTTCCCTTTCATCTTTGCGGTGAAGGGGGCGACCAAGCATCAGATTCTGGAAGCTTTCCAGCTTCGTTTGCAGAATTCTGCAAAGGATGAGTTTGCGGAGGCATTGCGTCAGATCTGCCGGATCTTCAGCTTTCGGCTGGAAGATCTGGTGGCAGATGAACAGAGTGCTTACAGTTCCTGATCCTTGCCGGAAAGTGCTTGCTACAGTTACGTAATGGGCAATAATCCACTGGAACATGGGAGGCTGCGCTATAAGATGCTTGCAACCATCACCGTTATCTATTGGATTACTGCTACTGTAAAATTCAAGGGGAGCATTCATGAGGGCCGCGATTGAAAACCGGTTTGCGGAGCAGGTCGAATTCCTGCGCGAATTGGTCAAGGTGCCAAGCGACAACCCTCCAGGGGATACGGAGCACCATGCATTGCGGACTGCTGAGCTGCTTGAAGGCCTTGGCTTTACCGTTGAAAAACACCCTGTTCCAGAACCATTTGTGCGCCAGAACGGCATGGTCTCTGTGACCAATCTGATCATTCGTGAAACGTTTGGCGACGGGTTTGGTCCAGTGATCGCTCTAAATGCCCACGGTGATGTTGTTCCTCCGGGGGAAGGCTGGACTAAAGACCCTTATGGCGCCGAGATTCACGATGGTGCTTTGTATGGGCGCGGAGCTGCAGTTTCCAAAGGAGATTTTGCCACCTACGCGTTTGCCTTGCTGGCTCTGGGTGAGTATGCGGATGAGCTGGAAGGCTCTGTGGAACTGCACTTGACGTATGATGAGGAAGCTGGCGGGTTTGTTGGGCCGAAGTGGTTGTTGGAGCAAGAGCTGACCAAGCCGGACTATGCGATCTCAGCAGGGTTCTCCTATGCTGCGACAACGGCTCACAACGGCTGTTTGCACATGGAAGTGATCTTCCGTGGACGTCAGGCGCATGCTGCAATGCCAGAGAGTGGCGCGGATGCCCTGCAAGCTGCAACACCGGTTCTCGCAGCGCTTTATGAGGAACGCGAAAGGCTCAAGTCCATTCAGAGTGAGCAGGACGGTATTGGATCACCTCAGATCACTGTGGGCCTGATCTCAGGCGGCATCAACACCAACGTTGTGCCAGAGCGTGTCTCGTTGCGCGTTGACCGACGTTTGATCCCTGAAGAAAACGGTGAGCAGGTGGAAGAGCAGCTGATTGAGCTGATTGAAGCTTTGGTGTCGGAAGATTGCGGTGTTGAGGTGGAGTGTCGGCGCATTATGATTGCTGAGCCGCTGCGCGAGTTGCCAGGAGCCAAAAAACTGGTGGAAGCGTTGAAATGGCCTGCCAAAGAGGTTTTGGGCATTGAGCTGAAAAGCACGGGTGCTCCGCTTTACACTGATGCCCGCCATTATGCTGAGGCCGGTATTCCAACAGTGCTTTATGGCGCGGGGCCGCGTTCCATTCTGGAAGCCAATGCTCACGGGGCAGATGAGCATTTGCAGCTGTCGGACCTCAAGGCAGCTACGATTATCGTGGCGGACGCCTTGAAAACACTTCTTCGATAGATTGTAAAAAGCCCGGATGTTCCGGTCTTTTTTGTTAGCTCACGCGGCCAGAAAGGGCGGTGAAAATACCGGCGCCCAGAAGGCCAGTGCCGCCGACCTTATTGAGGCGCTTGAGTGTGCTTGGTCCGTTGACGACTTTGCGCAATCCGCCCGCCATGGATACCCAGAACACTGTGTTTATGCCACCAAGCGTAACAAAAGTGAGGCCCAGAATGAAAAATTGGGTCAGCACGGGCTGGGTGTGGTCAACAAACTGAGGCAGGAATGCCACGAAGAACAGCATGCCCTTTGGGTTGAAGGTGGTGACCAGCAGGGTGTCTCTGAAGATCTGGAATGCCGGAACCTGTGGCATCTCAACTTGTGTAGATGGGCCGGAATTGCTACGCCACATCTTAATGCCGATATAGATCAGATAAGCTGCACCAATGTATTTCATGATCTGGAAAAGCATGGCGGAGGTTGCCAGCACTGCGCCAAGGCCAGCAAGAGCTGTTGTAATTGCAAACAGGTCCCCCAACATCACCCCGGTAACAGAGGCAACCGCAGCGCGTTTGCCCTGACTAAGGCTGTAACTGACGACCATCAGGACGGTTGGGCCAGGTATGATCAACAGTAGGATACTTGCCGCGGCAAACGCGATCCATGTTTCAAATGCCATGGTGTTCTCTGGAAAGGCCTGATCGATCATGAACAGGTGATGAGTTGAAAGGCTTTGAGCTGATCTCTCAAAGTGTGCAGCAGATGAGAAGCTTACCCGTGTAGATGCTGTTTGGGTAGAGGTCGGCCTTTGAGAAATATTGGTGAGACTTTGAGTTCTTGCCCCTGTCTATGAGTTTTATGGAAACTTTCCTGACAGTGCGATGAATAGCCCGGCACTCAGCAGACCGGTGCCTCCGATCCTGTTGAGACGTTTTGCGCATTTGCCTCCGGTGAGTATGGCACTGCAACTGCCTGCCATGGAGGTCCAGAACATCGTGTTGATGCCACCAAGGAGCACGAAGGTTGCTCCCAGCAGTATGAACTGCGGAATGACTGGAATCGTGTCCTCTACAAATTGCGGGAGAAAGGCGACGAAGAACAGCATGTCTTTGGGATTGAAGGCTGAGACCAGAAACGTATCTCTGAATATTTGCAGGCGGGTCGTTGCCACAATCTCCATCTGGTCTTTGAGGACAGATTTCCTGCGCCACATGCTGACGCCCAGATAAATGAGGTAGGTCGCTCCCGCATATTGCAGAATGTCATAGAGCAGTGCGGAGGTTGAGATGACTGCGCCGAGCCCGGCCAATGCGACCGAGATCAACAAGATACTTCCCAAACTCACGCCAAGGGCTGAGGCGACAACCGCCCGCAGGCCCTGGCTGATGCCATAACTGGAGACCATAAGGACTGTTGGTCCGGGGATGATGAGTAAGATGGTGCAGGCGAGGACGTAAGTCAGCCAAACCTCGATGGCCATGGCTTTTCTCCTGAAATGATATGTTGCACAGGAGAGGTAGGGGCGAATTGTGACCAAAATTCTGCGGGTGTGATGACGAAATACAACAATGGAAACAATTGTTTATGCCTCACATTTTGTTGCAGGAGGCAATGGTGCTTGATGAAAGTTTGAGCGATTGCATGCTGTTGCTCGCATGAGAGCTCAGCTTGGTGAGAGTTGTTTGATCCAGACCGTCAGGTTTCCGGAAGTTTCAAAGCCCGTTTGTATGGTGCTGTGCAGAGTTTCACCTCGTGCATACCCAACGATAGGTGCTGATGGTTGCCATGCCAGCAACAGGCACGCCATTTGCTGGAGGTCTTTTGGGGACAGTGCGTCTGCAAAGATGTTGGAAAGGCCGATTGAGCTGCTAGACCAGTTGCTGATGAAGCCCTTGGTGTACTTTCCCGCTTCAGCATAGCCCCAAAAGGCAATGTTGGGGATCGTGAGAAGTGCGGGTGGAAACATGTTGCGGTCTGTCTGATTGCCGCTTGTCTTTCATGCTGCCTCCCAGTGCTCCAGTTGCCGGGCCGTCTTTATCTGCTCCCAGCCTGCCGTGTCTGCTTTGACGATTTCAGTCAGATAAAACCAGCTGGCATCGAACAGTTTTTTGAAACCAAATTGTTCCAGTGGAAGATCTGCAAAACTGTCTTTGACATAAACATCAAAGGTAGCAGTACGCGTGAAGTCATTGACGAGTTCAGGATTTATTGCCGGGAGGCAGGTCACGATGCTGGAGTAAAACGGAAGGGGCGGCACAGTTGTGTGAAACAGCTCCTTAGAGCGCTCATAGGGAACGCCATGGGCTTCAAACATATGCTGATAAAGATCCGCATTGTTTTCAGCGGCTTCCAACTGCCATGCGGCTTTGCTCATGATAGCTGGTCTCACGTGTCACCCATCTTCTACACAAGAGAGCATCATAGGAGAATGCGATGTGGGATCAATAGCCAGCGGCTGCGTATGGACCGCCGCCCTGACGGTAGACGAGCAGGGTGCGGGTGTAGGAGAGGGCCTCGGTGCCGGTTTGATCATGGGCGACGGTTTTTACGGTCAAAATGCCTTGATCTGGTCTGGAACGGCTTTCTCGCTTTGACAGGACTTCGCTTTCCACTTTGAAGCGGTCATCTGCATAGAAATGACGAGACAATTTTGTATCGGTCCACCCCAGATTAGCAACCACACGCCCAAAGGTGGTTGTGGTAGCAGCGGTGACCAGCGAGAGGACGTGCAGTTCTGATGCTGGCAGACGGTCTCTGCCGTAGACCTCCCGCGCGAACTCATGATCACGGTAGAGTGGATGCCATTGCATGGTCTGGACGGCGTGGCGGAGCATGGAGGAGGAGTGGAGTGTGATGTCCGGGCTGTGCTCGAAGATTTGGCCTGCTGCGAACCCCTCAAAGTAGATGCCTGTTGTTTCCTGCAAGGACCCATCCTCACGTTGATGATAGGCCAAAAACCAAGGATTACTGCTGGAGTTAGGAAGGTCGCCCCAAACCGGGTGCTTGCCTTTTTTGAAGATGCTGAGTGTGTATGTGAGGTTGGCGACCTCAACACCTTTCTGATTGGTGCTGGAGGCTTTTACGGTGACGTGGCCGGTTTTGTCTTCGCTCTCCTCCACTGCGATGATTTGGCTGCAGCAGTAGAGCGTGTCGCCATCGAAGACAGGCGCAGTCATGGAGATGTTCTCAAACGCTGTGATGCGGTCTTTTCTGGCAAAGGTCTTCCAGCTCATGCCGAAGATCTTTTGCAGCGTGAGTGTAGAAACCATCAGAGGTTTTTTGAATTCTGTCTGGGCTGCGTAGTGAGCGTCGTAATGCAGCATTGCGGCATTGAAGGTGTCCAACGCTTCCTCTGCATTTTCCTGCTGAGAAACCGTCATGCCAGGACGATGGTGAAAGATCTGGCCCACGGAGAACTCTTCGAAGTTGAGGCCATAGATTTCCAGAAAGCGATTTTCTGAGATTTGAGCGTAGGCTGAATACACGATGGGCTCCTTTCAGCCTAGTAGATGGTCAGATTTTTGGCTTCTTCGCGCAACTCATCGCGAAATTGCGGGGCGGCGAGCTCAATGAGGGCGTGGGCGCGCTCTGAGGTGGACATGCCAAACAGATTGGTGCAGCCGTACTCTGTAGCCACATAACTGACGTCATTGCGCGGGGTAGTGACGATGTTCTGCAGGCGAGGGACAATCTTGGAGATACTGCCGTTTTTTGCGGTGGAATGGGCTGCCAGCACGGCAATGCCTTCTTTGGAGCGGAATGCACCGCGGACGAAATCCAGCTGCCCACCGCTGCCGGAAATCTGGCGCCAGTTGATGGATTCTGAGGCGACTTGGCCGAACAGATCAATCTCCACGAAGGAGTTTACGGAGACCATCCGGTCATTTTGAGCAATGATGTGCGGATTGTTGACGTAGTGCGCTGGATGACAGGCCATGGTGGGGTTGTTGTCGAGATAGGCGTAGTAGTCGAGATTGGAGAACAGCGCGATGTTAAAGACGGTGTGCCCGACATTGAGCTGTTTATACCGATTGGATACGTTACCAGCTTGTATCAACTCGAACAGCGTGTCCCCCAGCATTTCTGTGTGAATGCCAAGATCAGATTTTGTCTTCAGGCGTTTGCCCACTTCATTCGGGACGCCGCCAATACCGAGCTGAATGCAAGCATGATCTGGCACAAGTTCAGCAACAAACTCACCGATCTTATGGTCCTCAGGACTTGTCGGTTTCTTTGACAGGACCATAAGGTCGCTGTTGTGCTCAATGAGGGCCGAGACCTGAGAAATATGTACGAGCCCAGACCCAAAGGTGCGCGGCATATTTTGATTGACTTCAACGATGATCTGGCCGGCTTCAAACGCCAGGGGGATGGACATGCTACCATCTACACCAAAGCTGAAATAGCCGTGCTCGTCCATGGGAGAGACCTGAAACAAGTGCACATTGGGCTTGCCATGACGGGAGAAAACACCTTGTGCATACAGGCTAAAATGCTCTGGAAGGTAATGCGGAATGATCAGATCCGGATGGGTCTGCCTTAACTCCTTGGCGTGATCAGCAAGTTGACGAAAACTTCCTCCTAAAAAGGGGCAGAGCAGTTTGATTTGTTTGAGTACTTCGACATTTGAAAACTGATCGACAATCTCTTTGCGCGAGCGGAGCAGGTAAACATCTGGTGTGCTGCTGAAGTATCCGGCAGCAGCAGCCTCGCAAAAGGCTTGAGTAAGGCGAGGAGGGGTTCCGCAATAACACCCGAAGGTGATCAGCTTTGTATCTCTTGCAAGCGTTTTTATCGCCTCATCTGCGCTTATCAGTTTTTGTTGATACAGCTGATCAAAGTGGTCTGCAGGCATGCGGTTATGTCCGGGGTCCATCGTCAAAGAGGTCAGCTTGATCCTATCCATTTTCAGGAAATTAATTGTTACTGATCTACATTCTGCCTTAACGGCATCAATGGATTAAGTTGGAGTTCCGGTATGAAGAGCCTGTTATTCTTACCTGCAGATAAAGCCCATCTTTTCCCGAAGGCGACAGCATCGGGAGCAGGGTGTGTGGTGCTTGACCTTGAAGACGGTGTTTCTGAAAAGCAAAAGCCAGCAGCTAGAGATCTGCTGCGCGGCCTTCAAGATGAAATCCGCGAGCATGAGGCCTGTGAAATCGGTATTCGTATCTCATCGATGAGCACGCCGGATGGACTGGAAGATGTGTTGTGCCTGCTGGACCTGGCGCACCTGCCAGACTGGATATTTCTGCCCAAATGCGAAAGCCCGCGTGATCTGGAGCAACTTGAGCATCTGCTGCAGGGCCATCCTGGCAAGGAGATGGTGCGGGTGTGCGCGTTGTTGGAAACGCCAGCGGGACTGTCTAACGCAGAAGCGATTGCCTCAACTCATGCACCGCTTCATGCACTGGCCTTTGGGTATGCGGACTACACGGCAGAGACAGGCGGCACTATGGGCTGGAATAGTCTTGTTTGGCCCCGTGGACAGCTGCTGAATGCAGCCGTTCAGAACCATCTTTGGGCGATTGATGGCGTGTATTTAGACTTCAATGACCCTGAAGGACTTGAAGATGAAGCCCGCAATGCGCGAGATATGGGATATAACGGCAAGTTTGCCATTCATCCTTCTCAAGTCAGCGTTGTCAATTCGTGCTTTGAACCAAGTGATGAGGAAGTTCAGTGGGCCTTGAATGTGCTTGAAAAGCAAAAGGATACAACAGGACAAGGCGCGTTTGTTGTTGATGGCAAGATGGTCGATGCACCTGTGATCTTACGCGCAAGACGTTTACTTGGCCTGAGTGATGGTGATGATCATCCATAGTATGAACTATCTGTTAGAAACTTAAGTATTTAAATGACGCAATACTTATCATCACTGTATTAAAATAGAATAATAGTAAGTAATTCCATAATCTACCTTATGCATACATTTGATTTATACTTGGTATTGTTAGGTGGAGACAAGTGTTTTGTGGTGTTACATGGAGTAGGGGGAGAGTGTCTGGTCTCCGCCCGACTCATGACGATGAAATGATCTCAGGTGAAATCGCCTAAAAGCTACGTAGTTAGCCTAAGTTACGGAAATGTATGTCCTTGAATACACCTGATTGTCGTCCGCGGGTTTTGTATTAAAGAACAAGCCTTTTTAACTTTGAGTGACTGGCGAGAAACGTTGTTAACCGCGCTTGCATCCTTGAAATATCATCTCTTTTATACTTGGCTAGAGGTTTGTTAGGCTCGGGTTGAATGCTGGTGCTGCATACCTGCATTTGCAAAATTTAGCTTTCCCTGTATACATCTGGGCCGCTGCGGCCCGAACAGGTCAAGGAGCCCGTCATGTCTATGATGAGAGCGGCCGTTGTGCGCGAGTTTGGTGCACCGTTGGACGTGTGTGAAGTTGAAAAGCCTACAGTAAATGATGACAGTGTTCTGGTGAAAATTGAGGCCACTGGCGTGTGCCACACCGACCTTCACGCTGTTGAAGGTGACTGGCCAGTCAAGCCGACACCAGCCTTTATTCCGGGCCATGAAGGCGTGGGCATTGTGGTTGAGAAAGGCCGGAATGTCACTTCGGTGAAAGAGGGGGATCGCGTTGGAATTCCTTGGCTTCACACTGCTTGCCGCTGCTGTCGTCACTGTGTTGATGGCTGGGAAACTTTATGTGAAAGCCAGCAAAACACGGGTTACAGCGTCAATGGCAGCTTTGCAGAATATGCTTTGGCTGACCCGAATTTCGTCGCTCATTTGCCGAAGGAACTTGAATTTGCACCTGCAGCACCAATTCTGTGCGCAGGTGTAACCGTTTACAAGGGGCTGAAGGAAACGGAGACAAAACCGGGACAAACGGTTGTGATTTCTGGTATTGGCGGTTTGGGGCATCTGGCTGTTCAGTACGCCAAGGCCATGGGCTTGCATGTGATTGCGGTTGATATTGCAGAGGACAAACTGGAGCTTGCAAGATCACTTGGCGCGGATATGACGCTGAATGCCTTCAAGTGCGATCCGGTGGCTGAAGTGCAAGCTGGCGGTGGTGCTGAGGGCGTGTTGGTCACAGCAGTGGCTGGCAAGAGCTTCCAGCAAGGTGTTGGCATGTTGGCTCGTGGCGGCACTATGAGCCTTGTTGGTTTGCCTCCTGAGGACTTTCCACTCAACATCTTTGATATGGTGCTCAACCGCAAAACATTACGTGGTTCCATTGTGGGTACGCGAAATGATCTGCGGGAGTCATTAGAGTTTGCTGGTGAAGGCCAGGTGGCGGCGCATTACACTACAGAGCCGCTCGACAACGTCAATGACATCTTCGATCGTATGCGTAACGGCAAAATTGATGGTCGTATTGTGATGGACTTTTAAAGCCTGAGAAGACGAATGAATGCCGCAGATGCCAAATCTGGTTCTGCGGCATTTGCTTGTCTAAGCGTACCTGGTGAGACCGTTAGAAACTCGCTCATAACAGGTCGGGATGCGCACCAAGCTTCTCCAGCAGGCGGCTCATCTGGGCACATTCTTCTTCAGAATACACCTTGCTCAAAAGCGGATAGGCGACATTCGCCATGGCGCTGAGAGCGGTTGCGAGTTTGCTTTCGCCTTCCTCTGTGATGTTGATCAGGATAACCCGTTTATCCTCTTGCGAGCGATGCCGCGTGACGAGGCCTTGCTTCTCCAGCCGGCCGATGATCTTTGTTGCGCCACCTTCGGTGAACATCAGAGCACTGGAAATATCACTCATCCGCACTTCGCCTCCTGATTGCTGGACGCGTCCAAGAAGCTCTTTTTCTGACAAGGTCAGATCACACGCCTCAGTCACTGCCGTTTGTAGCTTCTGTCGAAGGCGAGCGGCTTGCTGCAACAGCAGATGCGCTGTCTGAATGGTTGCCTTTTGGGATTCTGGGGCGAAATCAAACTGAGTCATCACGTATCCGAGGTGTTACAGATAATACTTGACTGGATTATTAATCTAGTCAAGTATTATGGTCAATCAATCTTGACCGACTGTAAACAAGGATAAAAAAGTGTCCATAGACCTCACCCCATATAGACCCTCCAAAACCAGTTTTTTCCGCCTTTTACGGTGTATGTTTCGTCAGGGGGCGAGAACGCGTATGTGTCCTCCTGGACCACGACTTGACGGGAAAACTGTTCTGATAACAGGTGGATCAGCGGGTGTCGGCGAGTATGTTTCCCGCGGATTGATTGCACGAGGCGCCAAGGTTGTGTCTTTGTCCCGCGGCATCTCTCAGGGGAATAGAGGGGACTCAGACCTCCAGCAAGTTAAGTGTGATCTATCATGCTTGCAGTCTGTGGCGGATGCAGTTGGTAAGGTGGGGGACCAGAAAATTGATATATTGATCTGCAACTCGGGTGTTATATTGTATGATCACAAAATGGCCTCGGACGATATTGAAATGACCTTTGCAGTCAATGTCTTAGGTCATCATCTGCTGTATCGGTTTCTGATGGAGCAAGGCAAGTTTGCGGAGGATGCACGCATTGTGATGACATCGGGAGACGCCTATATCATGGCCCAAACCTGTGATATGAACCCGCTAAACTACTCAAGCAACAGGGTTTATGGTGGCAGCAAACTGGGTAATTTATGGCAGATGCGGGAGCTCGCGAAACGCTATCCGGCTCTCAATAGCTATGCTGTTCATCCCGGGGTTATTTTGAGCGGTTTTGGTGGGTTTGCTGAGCAAGGCGGGCTTAGAAGCTGGTTGGCCAAAAGACTGCTGATATCGGAAGAACTCGGGGCGCAGGCTGCTCTTATTGCAGCTACGCAAGATGTTCCCAGCGGAACTTATTGGCACAACGTCTGGGGCCTTATGGATTTGCCTGATGGAGATGCCAGTATGGATTATCAAAAATCAGCGGCTCTTTGGGATCAACTCGAACAGCTTACTGAAGCTTACTTTTGATTGCCTAAAGGTCGTGTGCCATGCCTGAGAGCTGCATTATGACAATATCGCAGACCTGAAGAGCGGACATTTTAGAGGTGCGAAGGACAAAGATACCTTCGCACGGGCCCTATATATGAAATACGCATAAGGTAGATTATGGAACTTAAATGGTAAAGGCCAGAATGAAGCTAGTCTGCTGAGTTTATGTGGCTTTCTACGGCCGTTGCTATGCGCTGTGATGCATGGCCATCGCCGAACGGGTTTTGGCGGTCGATTTTTGTGTGTTTGCATTTCAAGATGTGCGTGGCTTCATCCGTGATGGTTTGCTCACATGTGCCGACAAGTTTTGCAAGGCCGTTGGTCAATGCTTCTGGTCGCTCTGTGGTTTTGCGCAGGATCAGCAGCGGCGTTCCAAACTCCGGTGCTTCTTCCTGTATGCCGCCGCTGTCGGTCAGGATCAGATCGGCGTCACGTTCTAGTGCGATGAGCGCTTCATAGGACAATGGCGTGACCAGATGGATGCGCGGTGTATTTTTGAGTTCGGATTCGATCATGTCTTTGACGACCGGATTTGGATGGACTGGCAAAATGACTTGCAGATCCTCATGCGCTTCTGTGATGCGTTTTATGGCCTGGCAGATGCGGCGCATGGGATCGCCCCAATTTTCGCGTCTATGTGTGGTCACCAGCACCAATCGCTTTTGCGGCCCCAGAACATCTTTCAGTTCGTCGAGCTCGCGTGCCGGTTTGATCTTCTGTGCCAGATGTCGAACGGCGTCGACCACCGTGTTTCCTGTGGTGAGGATTTTGTCGTTGCTCAGGCCTTCACGCAGCAAGTTGTCTTTGGCGATGGATGTTGGTGCGAACAGCCTATGGCACAGTTGGTCTGCCAATCGTCGGTTGGCTTCCTCGGGAAATGGATCCCGCAGCTCACCACTGCGCAATCCGGCTTCCACATGGCCGACTGGAATGGCGCTGTAAAAACTGGCCAGCGCGCCGACGAAGCCTGTTGTGGTGTCGCCGTGGACCAATGCGTATTTGGGATGATGTACCGCAATGTATGCGTTTATGCCTTTGAGCAGTTCGCCAGCCTGATCGGCCAGCCTGTGACTGGTGCTGGATACGTCGAGCCAGTTGATCTGGTGGATATCAAATGATTCCAGAGCTTTGGATGCAATGTCGCGGTGCTGGCCTGTCATTAGAACATGGGCGTGCAGGTTCGAGCAGTTTGCGATTGCAGAGATGACCGGCGCCATTTTTATAGCTTCTGGGCGGGTGCCAATGATGCATAGCACTTTGTTCGGACCCGCTCCGATGATCTCTGGCTCTTTCATCCTATGCGCTACTGTCCTTGTGAGTTATTCGGCAGATTCCGCATTTGCCAGTGTGTTTCTGCCGCAGATATGAGCGTTTTCTGTAAGGAACTCTTTGATATCTCGGCTGTGTTTATTGTCGAATTTCAGAATGTGGCTGGACAACGAGAACAAGGCCAGCGGCTGTGCGGGCGAAAATCTTGCGTTCTTCAGACGGCTTTTCATGGTGCCGAGCGTGGTTGGAATTGTGCTGAAATCTGCTGTTCTCGGGTCGATCTCGAAGATTTCCACCACCGGAATAACCGTGTGATCTTGTGTGCTGAAGGCGGCGCTGATGGCGCGTTGCAGGTTGCGGCTGGAATAAGGTTCCATAAGCTTGGCCCCTAGCCCATCCTGCAGCAATAGAATGTCCATGGATGATTTCGCCATGAGTTTGTTCCATTGTGTGGCCAGTTTTCGTGGAATGGTCTTCAAATCGGTGTATCCAGAGATGGCAACAGGCCCCGGGAGGATGCGGTTCAAGATTGCGCGGGTTTGTTTGGTGTATCCGGTGACGAGTTGTTTGAGCTTGCTATCCAACAGCAGATTGCCATCAATTTCATCTGGTATATACCAGCCAGCAAAAACCTCAGTGGGATGAGCGGTATAGCTGATCTGCGCCTTTATCGCGGTGGCGAGTTTTTCGGTTTCCGCTAAGCGATTGTCCAGATAGGCTTGGCCATCTTTTTGCAGCTTCTCCATGAACGTTGGATCATACCGCAGGCCGAACCAGAGTTTGGCTCCGGCTTCATCCGCGCCCATGATTGCAGCTTCGAGCCAGAGTGGTAGCTTGATTTCCCCCTGAAGATCGCTGCCCCAAACAGTCCACTGGAGGATGGCTTCGTTTATGCCAAGTCGTTGATGTGAAAGGAGTTCACTGCGCCATAATCTAGGGTTAGGAAAATATTCATCGCCCCACGGTTGGATGAAGCTCATGTGTATAGGAATACATTCCTTGGTGCCGGAATCCTGCCGCGCATAGGCTTTAAAGATCATCATGAATGTGATGAGAGCGAGGCAGAACACCCCAAGAACGAAGAGTTTAGAAGTTTGCTTGAAGCCCGAGAAGCACTCGGCTGGTCTCACTGTCATCTGTGTTTAATACTTCGTGTCCTACACGCCCGAACACTTCCAGCTGAAGCAGGTCACCATAGGCCTCGGTGTACCACCCTCTCCACTTCAAAGATGCTCCCAGCCCTGCCTCGATCGCCACAGCGCTGGTTTGGGAGTTCCAGTTTCCGCTCCCTATGGAATACGCAAAGGGCGACAAAATCAGGTTAGGATCGAGCCTAAAAGTGTAACCAAGTCGGCCATCTCCATAGAATAGAATGGTTTTTTCCTTTTCGAAGAAACGACCACCTTCCAGATACAGGCTGATGTAGGGTTCTTTGTCGAGAGGCTCACCGGAGTAAAAATCGTAGAGCGGGAGGAAGTCGTTGCCGCGGGTGAAGGACCAAAGCACCCTCCCCAGCCAGTTGTCTTCTGTGATGCTGCCGCCTTTGAAGAACCGCTCCAGACCGATTTTCAGGTTTTGCGTCATGAGAGGCTTGAAGCGTAGGCCGACGATGGTCTGGTAGGTGTCAGGGTCCGGGCGGAAGCTGTAGCGTTGGTTGAGCCACTGGGCACGGGCGATGATCTCGAAGACGCGGCCATTCTGATAACCTATGACCGGAGGTCGCCATGCCACTTCCAGTGAGCCGAACGGGCTGCTGGATGGGATGCCAAGGATGGCGCCTGCAAACTCCTCCTCATCCTGCCGTGACGGGCTGGCTCCATCGAAGAACAGAAAGCTGATTGGGATTTCCAGAATGCGGAGCTGGCGCTGGAAACGCTCCAGCTTGTCCTGTTCATAAATGTTGCGCTGATGCTGGTGCAGCACATCAATCCGCTTGCGAAACAGGTCTGCGGCCTTCTTGTTTTCAAAGGCTGCCAGATAGGTATAGGCCAGATCTTCCTGCAGGTTCGCCTGATCTGGTTTTTCCTCCAGTGAGGTTTCAAAGCGGGTGACTGCCAGATCATTGTCGCCCTGAGCGCGGGCAAGGTATCCACCCAAAGCGAGTGTTGCCGGGTTTTTAAGGTCGGCTGGCGGCAGTTTTTCATATTCAGCCTCTGCTTCCTCTAGCAGATCCAGCTGGAACAGAACCTGAACTACGGAAAAGCGAATGTCCGGTGTCGAGGCGATGGACCGTGCCTTGCGCAGGTCCACCAGAGCGCTTGCCAGTGCTTCTGGCGACTGATTGCCCTGATGGAGCGTGAGCTGGGCCCGGGCGGCGTAGTAGCCGGCCATTTGCTCTTGAGAGAGCTTTGAGACATCCAGTTTGGCAAGGAGGTGTGCTGCCTCATCATAGTCCATCTGGCGCAGGTTGAGGTAGAGCAGTGCCATGCCAGCGCTCTGATCGTCATGCTCTTCAAAAGATTCCAGAAACCAGTCTTCCGCAGCCTCATACTCTCCCAGCTCCTGATAGAGGAAGCCAAGCTGGCTTGCAGTGGCGAGGTTTGGGCTGAGTTCATACGCTTGCTGTAGTTCCTCTCTGGCTTTCTTTTTGTCTCCCAGTCGCAGATAGAGGCTGGCCAGTGTCAGATGCTTGTCTGCATTCATGGGCTGAGCCTGAAGTTCCTGTTGCGCGCATGTCAGGGCCTCAAGATTGCGGTCAAGCACGCGGTAGGCCTCGCACCTGATCGCCAAGATCGCATCTGTGTTTTTGGTCTGGTCCAGTTGTTGCAGCAACATGAGAGCTCTTTTGGGGTGATTGAGCTCCAGTGCAAGATAAGCAGCTTCTAAACGGGTTTCCGCAGTTGGGGCCAGTCGCAGTGACTGGCGGTACATTTTCACGGCTTCCTGAAGTTGCCCTTCTGTTTTCAAGAGGCGCGCCAGTGAGAGGAAAGCCATGGCAAACATGTCTTTGCTTTCCTCTGACAGGTTTGCAGTGTTGGTGTAGCTGAAAACGTAGTTCAGCCACATGCGTGCTGTGATGCCTTCTGCGGTGCTTTCCTTGAGCATGAGATATGCTGGCAGAACCAGTGTCGGGTCCGGTTGCAGCTTCCAGTCCGCGATCAGATAGTCAAGCGTGCTGGTCCAGTCTTCATTGGTTGCAGAGACGGCTGCCAGATCAAACAGAAGACGTGCATAGGCTTTCTTGTCGTTTTCGTTGAAGGCGCCGTCAGCACGGGCTCTTTGGGCTCGTGCAAGAGCATCCTGAAGAACAGCGGAAGCGATGCGGTGATGGTTGGAGAGCAGGGCGACCTGCCCTCTTTTTGCTGTGATGCGCCAGTTGGGCATCAACGTTTCAGCTTCTTTGAGAACCTGATTGGCGAGATCCAGATCCCCTGCCCGCCGTGCCAGATCTGAAAGGGTTTGCAATAACTCGACCCAGGCTTCCGGAGATTTCTGCTGGTCGGTAAACTGGGTGATGGCGCGCAGTTCCACCAGCGCGTTGATGGCTTGTGTTTCCCAGCCGTTGTTAAGAGCGAGCATACTGAGTTGCAGGCCGTATTCCGGGCTTCGGGTGAGTTTGATCAGCAATCGGCCTGCGGTGACCGCTCTGGTATCATCTCCTGCGCGAATGGCGATGTCTGCCAGTGCCAGATAGTAGTTGGCGGCTTCTTCCGGGCCAGAGGCTTTGGTGTCGAGGATCCTGCCATCCGCTGTCAGAAGCGCCATTTCTGCCTCGGCGCTGGAGCCTTTTTTCACCAGAGCGTAGGCCAGCTGAACGCGCGTGGACAGTCCCAGTTGATCAATGCGCCCGGGGTTGAGGAAGCTCAGTAACTCATCCAGATGACCAGAATTGAGCGCGCTGGCGGCCAGAGCTCTGGCGAATGTGCGTTGTTCTAAAGCGGAGGATTGGCGGCCCGTAAACAGTCCATTCATTTCACCACGCAGCAGCAAGCGGTAGGCTTCTTCGTCTTTGCCTTGCGCAAGAAAGAGGAAGGCTTCGTTCAAAATTGCTGTGCGCTGGGTTCTTGGTGCGTTGTCCAGCTTGGAAAGCTCGTCCCATTCGCTTCGGGCTTCTTCCAGCTGATTGAAGTTGCGCAAAAGATCCGCTCTGATGAGCCTTTGTCTTGGGGTGGCAGCGCCCAATTCCCGCAAAATGTTCAGTGCATGGAGAGCTTCCTTGGTTTTGCCAAGCTTGATGGCTGCTTCTGCTGCGCCTGCGAGGGCTTCCTCTCGGTTGCTCGGCAGTAATTTGCCAGTCTCTATCGCCAGCCGGAAATCATCAAAGGCTTCCGCATACTCGCCCGTGAGCATTTGCAGGTGGCCGAGCGAAAGATAGCCGCGGCTGAAAGCGGGGGCTTGAGATTGGAGGATCTCTAATTGGTCAATTGCTGCGATCGGGCGATTGAGGCCGATGAGCAGCTGGATTTTTTGCCAGCGGGCCACAAGATGATCAGGGTCTTGTTTCAGCAGCTCATCCAGTTCTTTCAGCGCATCTTCACTTCGCCCCTCTGCCAGCAGGCGGTAGGCAAGGTCCAGCAAGGGATAGGAGCGGTAGCCACGCCATGTGCTTTGCAGCAGGGATTGGCTGTCCTGTCGGTCCTTCAGCAAGCTGATGTAGTACTCGTCTTTTTGCTGGAGAGTGTAAGGCGCAGGGCTGGCTCTCTGTGAAGGCGGTGCTGGATTTTGCGATTGTGTTGGGATGGATAAGCCAAGCGCAAACATGATGACCCACAGCAGATAGAATGCCGAGTTTCGGTTGGCATTTCCACGTGTGTTGTGGGGCGTTTGGGGCCGGGTCATGTTTGTGCTTCCTGCTCTACAGGAATTGCAAGCTCCAGACTTTCTTCCTCCGGATAGTCATGAGCGGTCTTGTCCCAACCGATGACTTCGCCGGTGCCCAGATGCCGGATCCATGTTTTGATGGCGCGCATCATGGCGATGTAGTTGATGATGATGGATACGAAGTAGCGCAGGGTCACAGGTGCCAATGCACGCAGACCATAATGGTAACCTGTCCAGATATGGCGCTGGATAAGGCGGTGGGCGAGCAGGAGCACGTTGAACCAGATTACATACCAAAATGGGCTGTCTTCTGGCAGAAGTGGCGGCAAATGGTAGGCATCCGGTGCCAGACGCTCATAGAGGCGAAGGCCCCAGTAGAAGAAAAGCGAGATGTACCCGATGATGATGGCATGGCTGAAGAACACCATCTTCCTGTCGCGCCAATAAAAGTATTTATCAGCGAGCCCTCCTTTCCACCCCAGCTGTGCCCAGCCCTGAAACGCGATGCCGATGGTCCAGCGGGTTTTCTGGCGTACGCTTTGCCAGAAGCCGGAGGGAAACAGCTCCTGCGTGACTGCAAAGTCTGTGTGATCGCTTTTCTTTGCCGGGTGGACCCAGAGCAGGCGGTGGGTGAGCCCCTTCCCTGTGAGCCGCATGGCGAGGTCGTAGTCTTCCGTCAAGGAGCCAATGTTGAAGACTTCCGGTATGCCGTTTTCATCTGTGCCGGAGATGGATTTGGCTGTCTCGATGGTTTTCTTGGAGTAGCAGGTGCCAACACCAGCGCCCGGAACTGTTCCGGTCAAGAAGCCCCTGACGAGAACTTCCTTGGAATGGAACTCAGCAAACTCGTCCATATAGTGGCCAGCTGTCAGGTTCCGGCGTCTACGGGGTAAGGAGAGCACAGGCAGTTGCACCACATCAGCAAGTTCAAGGCTGGCGTTGAAGATGTGTAGAGCGTTTGGGTTGAGGATGTCTTCGGCGTCCTGCATGACGATGCCGGCAAAGGAGATGTTCTGTTCCTGTTCGAACCTCTCTATTTCGGCAATGATGGTGTTGACGCAGTCGGCTTTGCAGGTTGGGCCGTCATTGTTGGTGGTAACGACACGCAAATTGTCATGTTCGGCTGCCAGACGATTTGCAGCCTTCTGTGTGGCTTCATCATTGGGGTAGACACCGATGAAGATCCAATAGGATGGATAGTCCAGCCTGCGCATGATGCCTGTGACGGCGGGATAGAGGATTGTGGCTTCATCCCACGCGGGCAACATGATGGCCAGCGGTCTGGGTGGGACGTGCCCTGTTTCTTCAAACAGGCGTTCTTCAGTTCTGCCCACTAATGGGCCGCGATACCAGGCGACAAAGGTGTAATAGAGGGTGTCAACGAACAGGTCATCTGCGCCAGATACAGCAAAAACGTATGAGGCGACGAGAAAGAGGCCCTGCGTAACAAGAAACAATAATACAAATGCATCTGTTACCAGCATACTCTGGTGCACTCCTTCGCAGTAACCTGATTAAAGTTACCCTAGGAGATTCGAGAGAATGTCCTCAGTCATGGGATGTGCTCAGAGGATTGGGCTGAGGCAGTTATGACGTGGGAGGGAGTGCTGAGGCCCCCTCCGTTTACAGTTTGTTTCGCATCGTTAATTGTCGCAGATTCAGGCCAAAGTTTTACTCTTTTGCATATCAACGATATCCGCTTCAGAGAAACCAAGCTGCTGTAAAACCTGTGCAGTATCGTCTCCGGTTCTTCCTGCTGGTTCAGGTGTTTGCGGAACTGTGCGGCTGAAGCGCGGTGCGGGTGCTGCCTGGGTGACGCCGTTGAGGCGGATGCGGTTGCCGCGCTCGGTGTTGAGAGAGGCTGCGTTTGCCTCCTCAATGGAGAGCACAGGGGCAACGCAAGCGTCAGTTCCCGCAAAGACGCCGGTCCAGTGGTCCAGCGTATTCGCCTTGATGGCAGTGCCGATTTGCTCTTCCAGTTGAGGCCATTCTTTCATGTTCATCTGGATCTTGGAAAGCTCTTGCGGGAGGTCCAGCCCTTTTAGCAGCAAAGCGAAGAACTGGGGCTCCAGAGAACCGACGGACAGATAGCGGCCATCTGAGGTTTCATAGCAGCGATAGAACGGAGCGCCGCCATCCAGCAGGTTCGTTTGGCGTTTGTCCTGCCAAAGCCCGCGACCCAGCAGGGAGTAGATCAGCCCCATCATGGCTGGCACGCCGTCGACCATGGCTGCATCGATCACCTGCCCTTTGCCGCTTCTGGTGCGCTCAAACAATGCTGACAGCACACCCAGCAGCAGGAACATGGACCCGCCGCCGTAGTCTGCCGCCATGTTGAGCGGTGGGACTGGTGGGCGGCTTTCTTCACCAATGGCGTGGAGCATGCCGGTCATGGCGAGGTAATTGAGGTCGTGGCCGGCGGAATGAGCTAATGGCCCGTCCTGCCCCCAGCCGGTCATGCGGCCATAGATCAGGCCCGGGTTCTTCGTGAGGCATTCGTCCGGCCCAAGGCCAAGGCGCTCCATTACGCCGGGGCGGAAGCCTTCGATCAGGATGTCGGCTTTCTCAACGAGGGAGAAGAAGACTTTGACTGCCTCTTCGCTCTTCATGTTGAGCGCGATGGACTTCTTGCCTCTGCGG
>NZ_LMCJ01000021.1:0-38329 GCF_001623085.1 Pseudovibrio sp. W74 | reverse complement strand
TCCTTGTCGATCCGCTCGCCGGTGCGGCGGTCGACGACGACGACATCGGCTCCCAGATCTGCAAGCAATTGTCCGGCCATGGGCGCTGGGCCAAGGCCTGCCATCTCCACCACCTGAAGTCCTGAAAGTGGTCCCGCTTTTTCTGCTGTCACATATGCCTCCCCAGTCAGCCAAGTCCTGCGCATACGGGCATCTTGGAAAGTGCCCGTTTCCAGAGTTGATGCCTTACAGAGCTGGCTTGTCAGATGAGTGTACCTGCAAGCCGCGCTGGGCGGATAACTCCGGTTCGCGTTGTTGGATCAACCTTAGAGCGGCTGATGGTAGTTCCACAACTCTCCATTTGGTGAATAGGCTATCCAATAGGTTAAGACGAATGGAGTGTGTGAGGAGGTTTTTCAATCTGACGCGCCGGGTTGCTTCGGTTGCTGTGCCAGACACTTTCTGATGAAATGAATTCATCAACGCAGTCACATAGCAACTTAAAGTAACGCATGAATCACTTAAACCACGCAAAATTACACATAAGAGCGCAAAATCGCGTGGTTTTTATAATGTCTATATATTTCAGTATGTTGTGATTATGTATTCAACATAGTTGTGAGGAGTAGGCTGTTGGGCTGCTCCAGCGCCTCTACCACGGAAAAATGGTTTTTGCCCGGATCTTCATAGGCGGTGATGTGTGTTTCGAAACCGCCCCAGATTGCGCAGTGGGTTGCATTTTGCCGTCGAAACTCTGCCAGCTCCTCAGCGCCAACCCAGCCTGTAAAGCGAAGATTATCAAGAGGTTCGTGCAGGACGGGACTTTCTGCCAGCGCCTCCGCTTCGTTGATATGCAGGGTGTCGTTCATTGCTGTCCTGCGGATTGGCCGCAGATCGTAGACCCCACTGATGCCGAGGATGTGCTTGATCCGACTAGTGATACTGTTTGGTATCATCCGATTTTTACAGCCGAGCCGTGCAACCAAGTGACCACCAGCAGAATGACCTGTCAGGTGAATCGGTCCATTAACTTGTTCAGCTGCAACTTCAAGAGATTTCTGCATCTGATTGGTAATATTGACAATATTCGTGTCTGGGCAGAGGTCATAAGACGGTATGGCAACGGTGTAACCCATCTCGACAGCCCCCTTCGCCAGATGGCTGAAAGCGGACTTATCGAAGGCCTTCCAGTACCCGCCATGAACGATCATGACGAGCCCTTTGGACGCCTCAGTGCCTTGCGGGAAGAACAGGTCGAGCTTCTCTCTCTCCCCGCTTCCGTAGGCGACTTCCAGCTGGTTTTTTGAGCTCTCGCGAAACGCTTTGGAGCGTTCAACCCATTGATCGAACAGCTCTTGTGCGTTTGGCACTGCACCGGAGTTATGATAGGCCGCGTCCCAATCCCGCATCATGTTATTCCGCTCTTGGCAGTACTGCCGTTGCTTCAATTTCCACTTTGGCCTGATCTTCCACCAAATCAGCCACCTGGATCATGGTCATGGATGGAAAATGACGACCAAACACAGAGCGATACGCCTCGCCAACTTCGCGCAGGCGAGCGGTGTAGTCTTTCTTGTCGACCACATACCACGTCAGGCGCACCACATGCTCTGGCTTCGCGCCAGCTGTGGCTAGAATTTCTCGAATGTTCTCAAGCGTTTGCTTGATCTGGTCAATGAGATCATCGCTCTCGAAGACCTGCTGGTCGTTCCAGCCGATTTGACCTCCCAGAAAGATGGGTGTGCCTTCTGCCATAATGCCATTGGCGTATCCAGAAGCAGGCTTCCAACCTTCCGGCTGGAGAAATTTGAACAGTGCTTGTTGTGTTGTCATGAAGGTCCCTCTTCCTTCAGGAGAAATTCCATTTGTTTCTTAATGGCTTGCGGCCAACTCGCTGGCTTCTTGTCCTCGCCTTTGACGTAGACAATGACCGAGCGGCTTGTGAGCCGAAGCTGGTCTGCGCAGGTGACTGTGAACTCCAGATGCACACTGGAGCGACCGAGCTTTAAAACCTGAAGCGTGAATAAGAGTTCGTCACCAAGCTTGCTTGGCTTCTTGAACTCTGTTTCGATCTTGGCTGTGGGGACTGCATCCCCTTGATTTATATGAATTTCTACGAACGACGTGCCGAGCGATTGCTCGAACCACTCTTCGGTGACTTGATTGATCATCTCGAAGTAGCGGGGATAAAAGACAATTCCAGCGGGATCGCAGTGCTGGAAAATCACTTTGATCGTGCGTTCAAAGACCAAGGTATCTGTCCTTCATTTCCTCGGTGAGTGTATCCGGGCGGCCTGCCCAGACTGACTCGCCTTTTTCCAGAATGACGGCCTGATCAGCCAGCGGAAGGAGCTCCTTGAGCGTCTTGTCGACGATGAGAATGGACAGTCCTTCCTTCTTCAGCCTGGCGATCGCCTGCCAGATTTCCCCGCGCACCACAGGTGCCAGACCTTCCGTTGCTTCGTCAAGGATCAACAATTTCGGGTTTGTCATCAAGGCTCTGGAGATGGCGAGCATTTGCTGCTCTCCGCCAGACAGCGTGTTTGCGCTCTGGCTTTTCCTCTCCTGAAGGCGTGGAAACAAGTCATAGACACGGTTCAGCGTCCATGCGCCTTTGCGGGCGGCTGCGCTGAGATTTTCCAGAACAGATAGGTTCGGGAAACAGCGTCGACCTTCCGGGACCAGTCCCAGACCAAGGCGTGCGGCTTTGTGGCTGGACAGGCGGTTCAGGCTTTGACCGCGAAACTCAATGGTGCCTTTGGTTGGCGTAACCATCTGACAAATAGAGCTGATTGTGGTTGATTTGCCCATGCCATTGCGGCCAAGCATCGCGACCATTTCGCCTTCATTGACGGAGAGGTTCACACCGAAGAGCGCTTGTGCAGCGCCGTAATGGGCTTCCAAGCCTTTGACTTCTAAGAGCATCAGGCTTCCTCCCCAAGATAGGCTTCTCTGACAAGCGCACTGGCGCGGATATCATCGACCGAGCCTGACAGAATGGCTGCACCGCCCACCAGAACTGTGATGCGATCTGCCAGACGGAACACGGCATCCATGTCGTGCTCAATGAGCAGGATTGGGATTTCCGGGCGAATTTCCTCAAGGAATTCAGTGAGCTGAACAGAGCCTGTCGGGCCAAGGCCTGCCATGGGTTCGTCCAATAGCAGTGCTTTGGGCTTGAGAGCCAGAGCGCAGGCGACTTCCACCTGACGGCGCTCACCGTGAGAGAGTTCCGAGACCGCGATATCTTCGCGACCACCGAGACCGACTTTTCTGAGCCAGTTTCCAGCGGTTTCGCGCAGTTCTTCGTCGGACTTGGTTTGCTTCCAGAAGCGGAAGCTGGAGCCCTGACTGGCTTGTACGGAGAGCATGACATTGCGACGGGCGCTGACGTCCATGGCCAGCGAAGAGACCTGGAAACTGCGGCCCAGTCCCTTACGGGACCGGCTGGCGACTGTCTCTGAGGTCACGTCTTCGCCATCCAGAATGATGTTGCCGCTGTCGGGTGTGATCCAGCCCGCAATTTGACCGATGAGCGTTGATTTGCCAGCCCCGTTTGGTCCGATAAGAGCATGAATCTCATTAGGTTTCAGATCCAGAGATACGTTTTTTGTCGCCTGCAAAGCACCAAAGGATTTGTGCAAGCTTTTGACTTCAAGAACCGGTTTAGTCATGGCGTGCTCTCCCTGCAATCATGCCCATGACGCCACCTCGGGCGAACAGAACGACCCCGAGCAAGGCCAGACCAAGCAGCAGTTGCCAGTGCTCTGTCCATTCGCCGATATAGGTTTCGAGCAATACGAACAGGGCTGCGCCGATAACAGGGCCGTAGAGACGCCCGACGCCGCCAAGGATGACGAACACCATAATCTCGCCGGAACGGTGCCAGGAGAGCATTGAAGGGCCTACAAAGCCGTTTAGCTCGGCAAACAACGCTCCAGCCAAGCCGGTGATCATCGCGGAGATGACAAAGCCTGTGAGCTTGATCGGGAATGGATCAATGCCAGAGGTTGCCAGCCGTGTCTCATTCATACGGGCGGTGCCGAGAGCTGCCCCGAAACGGGAGCCAGACAAGCGTGCTGAGACGAAGATTGCACCGAGCAGCAGGACAAAACAGACAAGGAAGAACGTCAGAGCGCTTTCTGCGTCTACCATTGGAAGTTCGTTGCGCAGGTAAATTGAGAGCCCATCTTCACCGCCGTATGTCGGCCAGGAAATGGCGAAGTAGTAGATCATCTGGGCAAATGCCAGTGTGATCATGATGAAGTAGACGCCTTCGGTTCTCAGCGAGATTGCGCCAATTGCTAAGGCTGCGATGCCGCAAATGACCATTGCGACAATCCAGATGATAAGCATCTGGTTGGTGCCGGAGATTGCAAAAGGCATGGCCATGAAGAGGGTCTCTTCAAAGCTGTGAAAGGCTGCAATGCCAGTGGTGTAGCCGCCAATGCCGAAGAAGGCCGCATGGCCGAAGCTGACCATTCCGCCTTGCCCGATGGCAAAGTTGAGGCCAACGCCAGCAATGGCGAAGATGGTGATCAGGCTTGCCAGATTGACGTAGTAGTCTTCTCCGATGGAAGACGCCCAGAGCGGCAGAGCCAGCAGGATTGCCATAACTGCGATGTTAACGACGGCCTCGCGGCTCAACTTTGGCATGCTGATGGATTTTGGAGCTGTATCAGTTCGTTGCATTGAAAAGCCCCTTTGGTTTGACTGCCAGAATGCCTGCCATCATCAGATAGATAAGCATGGAAGACAGAGCTGCCCCGATGCTGTTTGCACTGGCATTTTCCATGAAGAACTTCAGGATAACGGGCAAGAAAATACGTCCCAGAGTATCCACGAGGCCAATCAGGATGGAGCCGATGAGAGCGCCTTTGATTGAGCCAATGCCGCCAATCACAATGACCACGAAGGCCAGAATGAGAACAGGTTCTCCCATGCCGACCTGTACGGAGCGCAATGCCCCGACCAGAGCACCCGACAGACCTGCGATCGCGGCGCCCAATGCGAAAACGATGGTGTAAAGCGTTTTGATATCAACACCTAAGGCAGCGATCATCTCGCGGTCACTTTCACCGGCGCGGATCCGCATGCCAAGGCGCGTTTTGGAAATAAGCAGGTAGAGAAGCAGGGCAACAGCCAGCGCTGCCAGAATGATAAACAGGCGATAGACCGGATAAGCTTCTACGCCGGGCAACGCCATGGTGCCCCCCAGAGCTGCCGGAATGTTGAGGTAAAGTGGCATGGAGCCGAAGACCATGCGGGTGCCTTCAGAAAAGATCAGAATAAGAGCAAAGGTTGCCAGTACCTGATCAAGGTGATCGCGGTCATAAAGCCTGCGAATGACAAGCATTTCGATGAGTGCACCAGCTGCCGCCGCTCCAAGGACACCACCACCAAGACCAAGCCAGAAAGAGCCGGTTTGCTGAGTGATCCAAGCGCAACAAAAGGCACCGACCATGTAAAGCGAGCCATGAGCGAGGTTGATCAGGCCCATAACGCCGAAGACCAGCGTGAGGCCAGCTGCCATCAGAAACAAAGTGAGACCGAATTGCAGCCCGTTCAATACCTGCTCAAAAATCAAAGCTGCCGTCATTTATGATATTCCCGAGGCTTCTTTTTCATTGTGACATCAGTATAGGGGATCAGCGGAGAAGGATTAGGGTCTCCCCGCTGATTAACTTTTTACTTCAACGCGTTGGCTTATTTCATCCGGCATTTGGATGCGTATGCATCCTGATGGCCTTTGATTGCGACACCGACAATTTTGTTGGTGATCTGGCCGTCTTCTTTCACCACTTCGCGAACATAAATGTCCTGAATTGGGTGGTTGTTGTTGCCGAACTGGAAGTCACCGCGTACAGAAGCAAAATCAGCTTCTTTCAGTGCTGCGCGGAAATCGTCTTTGTCACTGACATCTGCCTTTTCCATCGCGGAGAGGATCAGGTTTGCCGCGTCATAGCCCTGAGATGCGTAAAGAGAAGGCAGACGGCCATAAGCTTCCTTGAAGCCTTTGACGAACTTTGCGTTTACCTCGCTCTCAATGTCCTTACCCCACTGTGAGGAGTTTGCTACGCCGAGTGCAGCGTCACCAATTGCAGGCAGAATATCCTGTGAAAAAGAGAAGGCTGGACCCATGACAGGCACATCAACGCCGGACTGCGCGTACTGCTTCATGAACGCAATGCCCATGCCACCTGGCAGGAAGAAGAACACGCTGTCAGCGCCAGAAGCACGGATTTGTGCGATTTCTGCAGCGTAGTCATCCTGACCGAGCTTGGTGAAGAGTTCACCTGTCAGCTCGCCTTGGTACATCCGCTTGAAGCCTTTCAAAGCATCGGTACCAGCTGGGTAGTTTGGCGCCAGAATGAAGGTCTTCTTGTAGCCTGCCTTATTGGCGTGAGATCCCATTGCCTCATGCAAGTTGTCGTTCTGCCAGGCCACGTTGAAGTAATTTTCGTGACAGGCTTTACCAGCCAGCGCAGATGGGCCTGCATTTGGGCTGATGTAGAGCGTGCCTTTGCGGGTTGCCGCAGGAACCACAGCCATTGCCAGGTTGGACCAGATGATACCTGTCAGGATATCAACCTTGTCTTTTTGAATAAATTTGTCTGCCAGTTTTTTGGCAACGTCCGGCTTGCGGGCGTCGTCTTCTACCAGCAGCTTCACATCGGATGCGCCTGCCTGTTTGAGTGCGAGCTCAAAACCATCGCGGACGTCGATACCGAGGGTGGAGCCACCGCCTGACAAGGTGGTGATCATGCCAATTTTAACTTCGGCTTGCGCCACGCCAGCTGTACAACACAGAAGGGCGGCTACTCCGGCTGAAACGAGTTTTTTCATATAAGTTCCCCTGATTTATCCTCGACCAGCTGTTCCTTCAGGCGGAATCTTTGAATTTTACCGGTCGCGGTTTTTGGTAGAGAATCTACCAGTTTAAGTGAACGAGGGTATTTATAAGGCGCTATAGTAGATTTTACATAGTCCTGAAGACGTTTGATTACATCTGCATCTTGTGGGTGGTCCTCCACCAGCACCACATGAGCTTCAACAATCTGTCCCCGGTCCTCATCTGGCACGCCTATTACCGCACACTCGGACACTTCCGGGCTGCTTAGCAGAGCAGCCTCAACTTCAGGCCCGGCGACGTTGTAACCGGACGTAATGATCATATCGTCTGCGCGGGCTGCGAAGTGGAAATACCCTTTTTCATCCTGATAAAAGGCATCACCTGTCAAATTCCAGCCGTCACGAACATATTTCTGCTGCCGGTCATCTTGCATATACCGACAACCGGTTGGTCCTCTTACGGCAAGTTTGCCAACTGTGCCGCGTGGAACCTCCTGCATGTTTTCATCAACCACTTTTGCGGAGTATCCTTTGATCTCCCGACCAGTGGTTGCTGGCATGGCATCTTCCAAATGGTTGGAAATAAAGATGTGCAACATTTCTGTTGCGCCAATCCCATCCAGCATCGGAATCCCGGTTTTTGCTTTCCATTGCTCAAACACTGGTGCTGGCAATGTTTCTCCTGCTGAGACTGCAATGCGCAGTGAGGACAGGTCTGCCCCCTCTTCCATTGCCGCCATCATGGCACGGTAAGCCGTTGGTGCTGTGAACGAGATCGTTGCCTTGTAAGTCTCAATGATCTCAATAAGCTGCTTGGGCCCTGCCGTTTCCAGCAGAGTAGCGGTTGCGCCGAACCGAAGCGGGAAAATTGCCAAGCCGCCGAGGCCAAATGTAAAGGCCAGTGGCGGACTGCCAACAAACACGTCCGATGGCTGGATGTTCAGCACTTCCTTTGCATAGGCATCTGCGATGATCAGCAGATCGCGGTGGAAGTGCATGGTTGCCTTCGGCTGTCCGGTGGTGCCAGATGTGAAACCCAGCAGGCAGACATCGTCTCTGCCTGTTTGAACAGCCTCAAACTGGACGGGCTTTGATAGTGCGACCTTATCCATCTCACCGGCAAAGTTGGCCGTGCCATCGAAGCTCACGATTTTGCTCAGATGGTCGTTCTGCTTAAGGCAACGCTCCATCTCTTCCATAAGGCGAAGATCACACATGGCCAGTTTGATTTCGGCCTTGTCGACGATCTGGCTTAACTCGCCAGCCCGCAGCATTGGCATGGTGTTGACCACCACAGCGCCTGCTTTTGTGGCAGCCAGCCAACAGGCGACCATGGCCGGGTTGTTTGCTGAGCGGATAAGAATGCGGTCGCCCGGTTCTACTCCGTAATCCTCCTGCAGAGCTCGAGCGATGCGGTTCGTCCAGTCCGCAAGCTCTTTGTAAGTGCGTTTTCTGCCATTGCCGATGAGAGCAATGTTGTCACCAAAGCCGCGTTCAACCATCTTGTCGGTCAACTCTACTGCGGCGTTGATGTAATCTGGGTACTCAAACCCCTCCAGCTGGAAAACTGGCTGCTGATCAATTGGTGGCAGCCTGTCCCTTGTGAAGGTGTCCTTGTGCGCGCTTGGTCCCAGCATTTCTCCCCTCCTGAGAAAGCAATTGCCTTGCTACTATTATTTTCTGAACATCGGATGCGCCTTCGTAAATGCGAAGAGCTCTGATTTCACGGTAAAGTTTTTCGACAGTATTGCCTGAACGGACGCCCTCGCCCCCGTGGATTTGTACCGCCTTATCAATGATTTGTTGGGCCTGATCGGTTGCGAATTGCTTTGCCATGGCAGCCTCGCGAGATACTCGTGCTGCCCCCATGTCTTTCGTCCATGCAGCGCGGTAGATCAGGAGTGCAGAGGCATCAATGTCGATTGCCATTTCCGCCAGATGGCCTTGCACCATCTGCATATCGGCCAGCACGCCATCCCCCAGTTTGCGGGTTGTTGCGCGTGCTACGGCTTCTTCCAATGCACGGCGGGCAAAGCCTAAAGCAGCAGCGCCGACGGTGCAGCGGAAGACATCCAGAACCGACATTGAGATCTTGAAGCCTTCTCCGGCTCCCCCAATGCGGTTTGCTGCTGGAATGCGCAGTTGTTTGAAGCCCAACCGTGCCAGAGGATGAGGTGCCATCACATCCAGCCGTTCTTCAACGGTTAAGCCCGGTGTATCCGCCGGTACTATGAAGGCGCTGATGCCTTTGGCACCCGGTGCTTCGCCCGTCCTTGCGAAGACAACATAAAGGCCTGCAATGCCGCCGTTGGAGATCCAGGTCTTTTCGCCATTGAGCACATAGTCATCGCCGTCGCGGATGGCGGAAAGTTCAATGTTTGCAACGTCTGAACCGGAGTCTGGTTCTGTTAGTGCAAACGCAGAGAGTGTCTGGCCTGCTCTGGTTTTATTGAGCCACAGCTGTTGTTCTGGCGTGCCAAACAGACTGATGGCGCCTGTTCCCAGACCCTGCATGGCGAAGGCGAAGTCCCCCAGACCGTCGTGACGGGCCAGTGTTTCGCGCATGATGCACAGGCTACGGACATCCAGCGGTTTGGGATCTGCCGGATCAACAGCAGTGAGCTTCAGGAAACCAGCGGCACCCAGATCATTAACGAGCTTGATACAGGCAGCATCCGTGTCAGAGTGGTCAGCTGGAAGGTTTTCGCAGCACCAGTTTTCTATGGCTTCGGCCAGCTCTCGGTGTTTTTCTTCAAAAAACGGCCATGTGAGGAAGGTGGTGTCAGCCATTTATGCCCCCTCAAAGACCGGTTTTTCTTTTGCAACAAAAGCTTTGTAGGCGGTTTCGAAGTCTTTGGTCTGCATGCAAATGGCCTGCGCCTGTGCTTCAGCTTCAATCGCCTGATCCAGACCCATGTTCCATTCCTGATTGAGCTGGGTCTTGGTGATGCCGTGCGCAAAATTTGGCCCTGCCGTGATGCGCTGCGCCATGCGAATAGCATCGGCCTCTAGTGCTTCTGTGGTGGACATAGAGTTGAAGTAGCCCCAAGTGTAGCCCTCTTCAGCACTCATGGACCGGCCAGTGTAGAGCAGCTCTGCAGCACGCCCCTGACCGATAATGCGCGGAAGAATGGCACACGCGCCCATGTCACAGCCTGCAAGACCGACGCGGGTGAACAGGAAGGCTGTTTTGGCGTCTGGTGTACCAATGCGCAGGTCTGATGCCATGGCCATGATTGCCCCAGCACCAACGCTGATACCGTCTACAGCTGAAATGATCGGCTTGGTGCAGTTGATCATGGCTTTGACCAGATCACCCGTCATACGCGTGAACTTCAGCAGGTCTTTCATGTCCATTGCAACTAGCGGACCGATGATGTCGTGGACGTCTCCACCTGAACAGTAGTTGCCTTCGTTGGAGGCGATCACAACGGCATTAACGTCGTCTGCATAGACGAGATCACGGAATGTATCGCGCAGCTCGGCATAGCTTTCAAAGGTCAGCGGGTTCTTACGGTCCGGGCGGTCCAGTTGGATGACTGCGACATCACCTTCCATGCGCCAAATGAAGTGCTTTGGCTGCAAATTCGCCATTTTGTAGGTTGTCAGCATTATCGGGCCTCCCCCTCCCAATCGCTTGCAAATACCTTCAGTGTTTCAGCAAGGGTTTCTGCTTCATCGGGAGAAAAGTGAGAGAGCAACTCATTGATCCATTCGCGGTGGCTTGCTGCCATTTGCTCAAAATTCTCGCGGCCTTCTTTGGTGAGCAGAACCACAGAGGTTCTCCGGTCTCCGTCTCTCAAGGTGCGATGAACCAGTCCGTCCGTGGTCAGGCGATCAATGAGGCCGGTGACGTTGCCGTTGGATACCATCAGGTATTTGGAGAGCTGGGACATGAGCATGCCCTCTGGCTCCCGGTAAAGTGCCGCCATCACGTCAAAGCGTGGCAAGGTCACATTGTAGGTTGTCCGCAGCCGCTCTCTCAGTTCGCCTTCAATCGCACGAGAGGCGCGGAGCAATCTCAACCAGAGGCGAACGCGGGACTTGTCGTCGGTTGCTCTGTCAGCCTTGAGCATTTCCTGTGAGGCAGTCATTGGGTTTCGCCTCCTGATACTGAAATAGCTTGCCCTGTCACAGAGCGGGCGCCATCTCCGATGAGCCATGCCACTGTGGCGGCGACTTCGTCCGGCTGGATGAAGCGTTGCTGTGGGTTGTCCTTGTAAAGAGCGGCCCGTGCCTGCTCTTCGTTCATTCCGGTTTTTTGCATGATGTTTTCGATCGAGCGTTGCAGCATTGGGGTCTCTGTGAATCCTGGACACACAGCATTGACCGTAAATGGCTTGCTGGCAAGTTCGAGTGCCAGTGATCTGACCATACCGATGACACCATGTTTGGCTGCGGCGTAGTGAGACACATAGGAATAACCGCGCAACCCCGCTGTTGAGGCAATGGCGATCAAACGCCCATACTCCTGCCCTTTCAGGCATTCCAGTCCTTTTTGGAAGGTCAGGAATGTACCTGTCAGGTTGATGTCGAGCATGCGCTGGAAGTCTTCCCGTTCGATCTTTCCAAAAAGTGCAGATTCTGCTGCACCTGCATTGGCAATCACGATGTTGACTGGTCCGTTTGCTTCAGCCGCCTTTTCAAACATCTGCCCAACGGATACTTCATCGGTAATGTCTGCTGTAACAGCGCTGATGCGGCTGTTGGCACTTGCGACCAGATCAAGCGGCTCGCGTCTGCGCCCTGCAATGGTGACGTTGATGCCAGCCCCCGCGAGGTGGCGGGCTATTTCAGCCCCAACGCCTGTCCCGCCACCTGTTATGAGTGCATGCTTTTCCAAACCGATCTTCCTCACACGCGAACTTTCATGGTCTCGGCGCGCTCTGCCAGACGGTACAGCTGGTCACGGCCAGCATGATATGGTTCTGGCCAGTACACACCTTTGTCACCCAGTTCAGCAGCTGCGTGCAGTGTCCAGTACGGATCGGACAGATGCGGACGAGCAAGACATACAAGATCTGCGCGACCAGCCATCAGGATTGAGTTCACATGATCTGGCTCGTAGATGTTGCCGACAGCCATGGTTTTCATACCGGCTTCGTTGCGGATACGGTCTGAGAACGGCACCTGGAACATACGGCCATAAACCGGTTGTGCGCGAGTGCTGGTCTGACCTGCGGAGACATCGCAGATATCAACGTCAGCTGCGTCCAGCATGCGAGCGATCTCAACAGCTTCTTCTGGTGTGAGGCCCTCGTCTTCCACCCAGTCCGTTGCTGAGATACGCACGGACATTGGTTTGTCCTGAGGCCATGCTTCGCGTACTGCTTTGATGACCTCCAGTGGGTATCTCATGCGGTTTTCAAGCGATCCGCCATACTCGTCTTCACGCTTGTTGGTGAGTGGTGAGATGAAGGAGGACAGAAGATAACCGTGGGCGCAGTGGACCTCGACCATATGAAAACCAGATGCGTCTGCCATCTTGGCTGCATTCACGAACTCTGCCTTGACGCGGTCCATGTCTGCCCGGTCCATTTGCTTTGGCGTCTGGTTGCGTTCAGACCAAGCGATTGGAGAAGCGGCAAGAAGCGGCCAATTGCCGTCGTTCAACGGCGCGTCCATCTCTTCCCAGCCAAGCTGCGTTGAGCCTTTTGGACCGGCATGGCCAAGCTGGCAGCAGATCTTTGCGTTGCTGTATTCATGTACAAAATTAGTGATGCGCTTCCATGCCGTTTGATGTTCTGGTGCGTAAAGACCCGGGCAGCCTGGTGTGATGCGGCCATTTGCGCTGACACAGGTCATCTCAACAACAACCATTCCTGCTCCACCTTTGGCGCGTTCGCCATAGTGGGCCAGATGCCAGTCGGAGACTGTTCCATCTTCTGCTTTGTACTGGGCCATAGGCGAGACAACCACGCGGTTGTTCAGTTCCATCTCGCGAAGTTTGAACGGTGCGAACATTGGCGGGCGTGGAGCATTGTCAGTATCCGACACTCCGGCTTGATTTTGGAACCAGCCTTCTGCTGTTCCCAGCCACTCAGCATCGCGCTCTCGCAGATTCTCATGGGAGATGCGCTGGGAGCGTGTCAGGAGTGAGTAATTGAACTGAACTGGATCCAGGTGCAAGTAGCGTTCGACGTTTTCAAACCATTCCAGTGAGTTACGAGCAGCGGACTGGAGCTTAAGAACTTCCAAGCGGCGCTCGTCCTCGTACTTCTGGAATGCACTTTGAATGGAGTTTTCGCTGTGCAGATAATCTGCCAGTGCAATGGCGCTTTCCATGGCAAGCTTTGAGCCTGATCCGATAGAAAAGTGTGCGGTTGCAGAGGCATCGCCCATGAGAACGAGGTTTTCGTGGGACCATTTCTCACAGAGCACGCGTGGGAAGTTGATCCATGCAGAACCACGGACGTGGTTTGCGTTGGTCATCAACTGATTGCCACCAAGATGCTTTTCGAAGATCTTTTCACAGGTCCGGCAGGATTCAGCCTGGCTCATATCGCCAAAGCCAAATGCTTCGTATGTCTCTTCCGTACATTCCACGATGAACGTCGCGGTGTCATCATCGAACTGGTAAGCGTGCGCCCAGATCCAGCCATGCTCTGTTTCTTCGAAAATGAAGGTGAAGGCGTCATCGAATTTCTGGTGGGTGCCGAGCCAGACGAACTTGCATTTGCGGGTGTCGATGTCTGGCTTGAAATACTCAGCAAACTCTGTGCGGCTGGTGGAGTTCAGACCATCTGCAGCAACAACGAGGTCGTAATCTCCCATGAGCTCTTTTGCGCTTGTGTAGTTGCGCTCGAATTCCATGTTTACGCCAAGCTCTTTAGCCCGGTCTTGTAGCAGCAGAAGCAACTGCTTGCGGCCAATGCCGCAGAAGCCGTGACCGCTGGAGACGTGGCATGTATCTCGGTAATGAACCGCGATGTCATCCCAGTAAGCAAAATGCGCGCGGATGGCTTCAGCGCTTTTCTCGTCGTTGACCTTGAAGTTGTCCAGTGTCTCATCTGAAAGAACAACACCCCAACCGAAGGTGTCGTCAAACTTATTTCGCTCAATGACTGTGACCTCATGCTGAGGATCTCGCAGCTTCATGCTGATTGCGAAATAAAGACCTGCCGGGCCGCCTCCAAGACATGCGACTTTCATTGCTCTCTCCCCCTTAGGCTGCAAGTGCCTAATTCCAACTTGAGATAAGCGTGACAGGTTTTTTAAATTATTTCAAACATAAAATATCTAAGTATAAAATATACAAAGAGTGGCCAATTGTCAGTCTAACGTGCTGTATTTTATATGCTTATTTTTGGTTTGTAGCGAGCTGCCTTATCTCGGCAGAGAAATATATTTATCTCGCACGCGTCACTGATATATCTATATCAGCATGAAACGTGGAGGTCTGGCAAGCATTGATTCTGTTTAGGTATCATAAAATATGCGACGGCTTCAGACCGTCGCATGTGCTGGAAATTTGATTTCCTGACCATCAAAGGCAGGTGAAACACCTTCTGGAAGGTCTGTCCGCAAGTGCTGATAATCCAGATCGCAATGCAAATTGGTGAGGATGCTCTTGGCAGGTTTCATCTTCTCAATCCACGCCAATGCATCATTTACGCAGAAGTGGCTTTGATGTGGCTTCTGACGCAGTGCGTCCACAATCCATGTATCCAGTCCCTTCAATGCATGTAAGCTGCTTTCCGGGATATCGTTGACGTCTGGCGTGTATGCCAGATCCTGAAAGCGGAAGCCCAGTGCATCAATGTCGCCATGATGGACAAGAAATGGTAGCGCAGTGATCGGTCCCCCTGCACCATCGATGGTGACCGGAGTGCCATTCGTCAGGCGGTTTTCGCTCAGGATTGGCGGATAACCGGAACCTGGCGGCGTGACAAAGCAGTAGTCGAAGGCAGACCGGACACGCTTTGAGGTGAACTCATCCATAAAAACGGGCACTTTGGCACGCTGCATGAGCGCAAAGAAGCGCAAGTCGTCTATACCATGCAAGTGATCTGCGTGGGCATGGGTATAAAGTACTGCGTCCACGTGTGTGACACCGGCTGCCAGCATCTGCTCACGCAAGTCCGGGCCGGTATCCACAATTATGGTCGTCGTGCCATTTTCAGAGAACCGCTGAACCAGCAGAGCACATCTACGGCGGCGGTTTTTCGGTTCATTGGGATCACATTCGCCCCAATCTCCACCAATCCTTGGTACGCCGGTAGATGAGCCGCAGCCCAGAATAGTGACCTTAAAATTGCTGGTCATCGGTCCTCTCAAAATACAATGGCAACACGATCCGCGTCAGTTTAGTCAATCAAGCTGGCTGTGGCACCTTGGAAAACAGGCGCAGGAAATTCTGTGTGGTTGCCTTGGCCATTACATCTTCTGAGACGCCCAGTGCTTCAGCCAGAACTTTGTTGGTGTGCGCTACATAGGCAGGCTCGTTGCGCTTGCCACGCCATGGCTGCGGCGCAAGATACGGGGCATCTGTTTCAACAAGAAGGCGATCCATTGGAAGTTCTGCTGCGATCTCGCGCAGTTCGGTGGAGTGCTTAAAAGTCAAAATGCCGGAGAAGGAGACATAAAGGCCGAGCTCCAGACCCTTCATTGCCAACTCTTTGCCAGAGGAAAAGCAATGAAGAAGTGCTGGGAAGCTGCCAGCCTTCATCTCTTCTTCCAAAATGCGCATCATGTCTTCATCGGCATCTCGGCTATGTATAACCAGCGGCAGCTGGGTTTCGCGTGCTGCTGCAATATGCGTGCGCAGGACTTTTTCCTGATCTTCTGGAGATGCGTTGTCGTAAAAATAATCTAGTCCGGCTTCTCCGATTGCCACCACTTTGGGATGCTTAGCAATCTCCACCAGTTCTTCCGTGGTGACGTCGGTTTCCTCACCCGCTTGGTGCGGATGGGTTCCGACGGAGCAGTATACGCTGTCATAGGCCTCAGCGATTTCTTTAATCTGCTCGAACTTGCGGACGCGAGTACAGATGGTGACCATCAGCTTGACGCCAGCCTCGTGGGCGCGCTCGATGATCTGATCGCGTTCTTCTGCGAAATCCGGAAAATCCAGATGACAATGACTATCAACTAACATGGTCACAGCAAAAGCGCCTCCAGCGCGATTCTGTCAATAGGTCCGGTAGACCTCTTGTTTTATCTCAGCGGAAAATGCGAGCGCATTTCCCTCATAAAAAAGGGAGGCATACGCGCCTCCCCTTTAAGCTACATAATCTTGCGCTTTATTCTGCAGTTTCCGGCTCAACATAGCGTGGGAACACGCCTTGTGGCTTCGGCAGATCACGACCACCTTGCAAGCGACCAGCTTCACCTAGCAGTGCAAAGGAGCGCTCGTCTTCATTCAGCACCAGTAGGTCCAGCAGTTTAGATGCAGAGCCTGGCATCACTGGTTGTGCGAGAATGCCAACCTGACGGATGATCTCAGCAGTGGTGTAAAGAACTGTGCTCATGCGCTCAGGGTCAGTCTTCTTCAGCGCCCAAGGCTCCTGAGAGGCAAAGTAGCGGTTTGCTTCACCAACGGTTGACCAGATGCACGCCAGTGCATGGTGGATTTCCTGCTTTGCCATGAAGCCGCGGCATTTTTCCAGCATCTCATCAGCTTGTTGCAAGATTGCCTTGTCGTCAGCAGAGAATTCGCCTGGAACCGGCAGTTTGCCTTCGCAGTTCTTGAAGATCATGGAGAGCGAGCGCTGAGCCAGGTTGCCGATGTCATTGGCGAGGTCAGCGTTGATGCGGTTTACCATTGCTTCGTGGTTGTAGTTGCCATCCTGACCGAATGGAACTTCACGCAGGAAGAAGTAGCGAATTTGGTCGAGGCCGTAGGTTTCTACCAGATCACGCGGTGCGATGACGTTGCCCAGAGACTTGGACATCTTCTCACCGGAGTTGAACAGGAAACCATGGGCAAATACGCGCTCTGGCAGTGGAACACCAGCGGACATGAGGAATGCAGGCCAGTACACCGCGTGGAAGCGGATAATGTCTTTGCCGATGATATGTGCGTTGGCAGGCCAGAACTTGGCCATGTCGCCGTCCATATCAGGATAACCAAGCGCAGTGATGTAGTTGGTCAGCGCGTCGACCCAAACATACATAACGTGCTTTTCATCACCTGGCACCGGGATGCCCCAGTCAAAGGTGGTGCGGGAGATGGATAGGTCTTTCAGGCCACCTTTTACGAAGCTCATGACTTCGTTACGGCGTGCATTTGGACCAATAAAGTCAGGGTTCTTCTCATACAGCTCGATCAGCTTGTCTTCATAAGCTGAGAGACGGAAGAAGTAGCTTTCTTCTTCGACCCACTCGACAGGCGTGCCTTGAGGACCATAACGAACGCCGTCATCGCGAACTTCGGTCTCGCCTTCCTGATAGTAGGCTTCGTCGCGTACAGAGTACCAACCGGCGTAGCTGTCTTTGTAGATATCGCCAGCATCTGCCATTTTCTGCCAGATTGCCTGACAGGATTTATAGTGACGCTCTTCGTTGGTCTGAATGAAATCGTCATTAGAGCAGCCCAGCATTTCCACCATTTCGCGGAAAAGCTTGGAGTTCTTATCTGCAAGATCTGAAGGTGACATGCCTTCCTTGACGGCGGTCTGAAGCATCTTTTGACCGTGTACGTCGGTACCCGTCAGGAAGTGTACTTCTCGGCCATCCAGTTTCTGGAAGCGGGCCAGCACGTCAGTTGCAATTGCCTCGTAGGCATGGCCGATATGCGGCTCACCATTTGGGTAGGAAATTGCTGTTGTAATATAGAAAGGCGATTTTTCTGTCATATCCTAAAGCGATCTTTTGATCCGGGATCTAAATCTGGAAAATTCTTTGGGTTTGTGGCCCAAAAAGACGTAGGTCAGCTCGTGCTTGCCTTCCGCAAGTCAACGAGGAAAGACAACACAACTTGCTTGCGATCAAGGTTTAAAGCTTCTGCTGTTGAGGCAGCGCGGCCCACCTTTTCCCACAAGTCAGCCCACCTGACAAGCGCATCCGGCTTTGTGCTTGCATCTTTACGCAGTTGATTGCTCAAGAACGTGCGGGTCAGCTCCAAAAATGTGTTCCACGCGTCTTCTGCACCACGTCCCGAAACTTTATCCGCAAAGCTGTGCGCACGGATCATATCCAGATTGGCGATTGTCTCAACCAAGCCTGTAAACTCCTGCGCGATTTGCAACGCTCCGCCGTTTGCTGCCAATGCGGCCTGACGCAGGCTGCCATCAGCGAGTGTGTGCAGAGCCTGTGTGTTGCCGGATGGAGCGCAGCCCATGTCAGTCAGCGCTTGCTCAATCGTTTGCTCTTCCAGCTTGCGCATGGACAATTGGCGACATCTGGAGCGAATTGTTGGCAAAAGACGCCCGGGATTGTGTGAAAGCAGGATAAAGAGCGACTGCTTTGGTGGTTCTTCGAGAATCTTAAGCAGAGCGTTGGCTGCGGACTGGTTCATATCGTCAGCAGAATCAACAAGGCAGATGCGCCAGTTTCCGCCTGCGGCCGTTGACCCAAAGAAGCCTGTGGTCTTACGCACTTCATCAACAGGAAGGTCACGCTTGAAACGCTTTCCTTTCAAGTCCCATGGACGTCGCAGATGCAGAAGGTCTGCATGAGAACCTGCGGCAATCATTTGAGAACTATGGCTTTCTGGTGGAACGTATAGGCTGTTTGCAGCCATCACCGGCGTAGAAAAGCGGTCCGGGTGCTCCAGTATGAAGCGCGCGAAACGAAATGCCAGTGTGGCTTTGCCGATGCCTTTGGGGCCGCCGAGGATCCATGCATGATGAAACCGCTGCGATCTGTAGGCATCAAGCAGTTCGGTTTCTGCAAGTTCGTGGCCGTATAGGTTGGATTGCTCGCGTGGAAGCGGAAGGCCTTCGACCTCGTCGAACTCAGGGACTTCTTCGATTATGGGAGCTTTCGCCATATTCACTTTTCCCTGATTGCTTACGGACGGGCCGTATCTTGTTTGATTTGCTCTTCAAAGCGGCTTTGGACAGCTTGCCAGATATCCTCAGTCACTTTGTCCTGAGACTGGTCACCATCAATCACAGTGATGCGGTCCGGCTCTTTTCGGGCCATCTCCAGAAACATTTCTTGTCTGCGACGATGCGTTTCCAAGGTATCTGTTTCAAAGCGATCCGGGCCATCAAATTCGACAGGAGCGGTACGCTTTGAGACGCGGGCTAAGCCGACTTCAGGCGTCACGTTGATCAGCAAGGTCATGTCTGGATTATGACCTGCGATTGCGACCTGTTGCAAGGCTTCTACGGTTTGCGGAGGAACACCGGATTCGCCCTGATAGACGCGTGAGGAATCGGCAAATCGGTCGCACAGGACCCATTTATCGTCATCTAATGCCGGTTTGATCAGTGTGTCGATATGGTCTGCTCGGGCAGCTGCAAAAAGGACTGCCTCAGCCGTTACACCATAATCTTTTGCAGCGCCGGACAGCAGCACTTCGCGAACGAGTTCAGCGCCTTGAGAGCCGCCCGGTTCACGTGTGGTGATTGCTTCAATGCCTTTGGCCGCGAGTTTGTCGCGCAAGCGCTGAATTTGAGTAGACTTACCGGCGCCCTCGCCGCCCTCAAAACTGATAAAAATACCCGACAACGTCGAACAGACCTCCAAGACCTACGGAGTTCAATAGTTCTGAAATCCGGTGCTAGAACAACTGGTAGAAGAACTCGCCTAGCGCGTCCCAAGCACGGCCTTGCAGGTCTCCCATGGCTACATCCTCTCCTGTAACCAGTGTTGCCCGATAAATCACGTCATTTTTGGAAAGAACCTGCAGTTCTCCAACTTCCATTCCCTCTTTAATCGGTGCGGGTATGGGGCCTTTGTAAACAACGCGCAGTTGATATTTGTCTTTTTCGTTGGGATTGATAAGCGTTGCTACGGCATCATTTGTCTTCAAGGAGACTGTTGTTCTTTTGCCGCCATACACTTGTGCATCGCTGACAAGATCACCTTTGCGGAAAAACTGTTCGAGCTTAAGACCGGAAAAGGATGGCAGCAATAAAGTTTTCATGTCCTGAACACGGTCTTGCATCGTCGGGGATGCTGCAATAGCGGCTACATAGCGACGACCGTTGCTGTCGAGTGTTCCAAGTGCTGCAAAACCTTCTCTCTCAGAGAAGCCAGCTCCGAACCCGTCCAGTCCTTCAATATCCCGAATGAGCGGGTTTTTGTTGCGCTGTGTGATCTTGTTCCAGGTATAGCGGTCCATGGAAAACACAGAATGCAGTTCAGGCTCATGTTCCAGGACATACGCCGCCAAGATTGTCAGGTCTTCCAGTGTTGTTTTATGGTTCTCGTCAGGGAAACCCGTCGGATTGGTGAAATTAGAGTTTTCCATACCAATGGACTTGGCAAGCTTGTTCATTTCCCGCGCAAAGTTGGTTTCACTGCCCGCCAACCCTTCTGCCAGAATGATTGCGGCATCGTTCGCGCTTTGAACGATGAGGCCATACATTAGATCATTCACGGGGACAGAGGAGTTCAGGCGTGCAAACATGGTGGTAACGCGCGCTGGAGCCCCGCCTGTCCGCCATGCATGTTCACTGACCTTGAATGTGGTTTGCGGCGTAATATCACCGGCATGCAGTGCCTGCTGCACTGTTACGGCGGTCATGAGCTTGGTTAGATTTGCCGGCGCAAGCAAAACCTGAGAGTTTTTAGAGAAGATCAATGACTTGTTGGAGAAATCGTAAAGTGTCGCAGCTTTTGCTTTTATCTCGACAGCATGAGCTGTTGGAGATGCGACTAGAGCGCAGAGCACCATTGCCGCTATCGCTGAAAATCTCCAGCAATCAGGAGATAGCCAGCGCTTAAAGTTGCTTCGAGATTTATGCTGTTTGCACTTCTGCCACCCAACCTGCACGCCTGCGTCTCCCTGAATGTTTTTAGAGAGGCTATGCTACGCCCCATCCCCTAAAACAAACACTAACGCAGGTCAGCAGACTGGGTAAAGCCGTTTAAAACTAAATGACTTAGTGTTTTTGGCCAGTACGAGATTGCAGTAAGTTCTTCAAACCAGTTCCACCTGAAAATGATTTAAATGCTTCATGCGCACTGTTGAGCCTTTGCTGTGACGTATAGGAGGAAACTGCATTTCCGCTCTGGAACGTTGGTGCGCTGCCACTTGTTGGTGTTTTGTAAACACCTGAACTTGGTGGTGGAAGGAGTGAGCTGCCAAAGGACGTTGAAACTGGCTGTGCGGCAATCGCAGGTTTGGGCGCATTCGGGTTTGCGTTTGTCGCAAGGGCGCTGTTGATGCGGTTCTTGAAGCTGGATATGGATGCGACTTGTGTCGTGCTCAAGTTACGTTCGTAGACCACAGCAGGATCGAGCTGGCTGGAATTGAACGCCAACACATTTTGCGCCGCATAAATTGGAGTGTCGTATGGCCTGCTTTTTGGCATTGGAGCCGGGCCGGAAATGCGTTTCACAGGATTTGCAAAGGCAAACATGGTCTGAGGTGCAGAGTTACCGCCGTTCCAGTTTCCGCCATTGCCAGAATAAGATGCCAGTAGCTTCTTCTCATCCTGTCCGTGAAGAGGTGCGCGGCTAACGTATTCAACACGAACCTTTGCAACGCCGCTGGATTTGGTGCCCAACATTCCTGCAACGCGCTCAGACAGATCAATCACGCGATTATCGTGGAATGGTCCACGGTCATTCACGCGCACAATCATGGAGCGACCATTTTGCAGGTTTGTCACCTTAGCATAGCTTGGTAGAGGCATTGTTGGATGCGCTGCTGTTAGCGCATTACGATCAAAGATTTCGCCGTTTGCTGTTTTGCGACCATGGAAGGTTGGACCATACCATGATGCCTTACCGGTTTTCTTGTAGTTATCGTCCCTTTTGGGGTAATACCACTTGCCAGCCACTTTATACGGTTTGCCGACAACAGCGCGCCCGCCTCCTTTGGGAACTGGCTTAGTGCCTTTCACCACACGAGGACTTGCAGCCACGCCGTACTTCTTTTCACTGAACTTCACTTTGTCTGTGCCGCCACCACAGGCTGCAATACCTGCGCACAAGGCAACTACAGATATGCTGGTCGCTACACGTTTGATCGTTTCGGGAGCTGGTGCTTTCACCGAATAGCCCCAATTCAGTAAAGAAGTCATACCGTTGTTACTCACTACATGTTCGGCACTGACGGATTTCAGTCTGGTTGAGCAAAAACACCCGAGCTCACTACAAACTGAACCAATATTAAAAAGATAGCCGATAAACCTTAACTGAATCCGATCAAAATGTCTCCACAAGAAAGAGAGTTTCTTGTCAAGGCTAACTTACTTAGGGGAAATCGCGGTTTTGGCGGGACTGTTTGATTCCGCTGTGAAAAAAATAAATTCAGGCTGTGGAACAAGTTTTTCGCCGGCTTGACTTTGGAGGCCGCATGAACCAAATAGAGCCCACACCACACAGCCGGAGAGGTGGCAGAGTGGTTGAATGCACTGGTCTTGAAAACCAGCGGGCGTGGAAGCGTCTCGTGGGTTCGAATCCCACCCTCTCCGCCATCTATCTTTATGATAGATAAGCAAAAAGAGCCCGCCTTTATGGTGGGTTTTTTGTTGTCTGAAATCTGAAAATTAACTTCCAGATTAGACTGTTTCCCATAAAACCTGCCTGACTTCACCCTCCATACGGCCTGTTGCAGGTTGCGCTTACATTCTGAATGGCTAAAGAACACCTCCGCGAGATCTGCTGAATGGACAGCTGAATACAGCGACGCCAGACTGTTATTTTCTCTATGGGGATTTTTACATGAAGCGATTGATTTTAGCTGGTGCCTTCACCTGCTTGTTTGTGTTGCCTGTTGCTGCGCAGACGGCTGAGGAGAGGATCAAAGAAATTTTTCTCGTCGATACTATGGATAACTTTTGTGATATCGGCATCAATCACCAGCGGACACTGGATTACATTCGAGACAATAAGCTCAAAGCGACACCGCATTATATTGTGCTGGTTCAGGAAAGTATTCGACTTGCTGGAGAAGTGCAGCACACTCTGGAAGATGCAGAGGAAGATGCGAACGGGGTTGTATGTATCCAACTGAGTGAGCGAGCAAAAGAGCTGGGCCTGTTGGCCAAGTGACCTGGAACCCCTATGTATAATTTCATAGAAAAAGAGCTGCGATTTTGTGATCGCGGCCCTTTATATCTCTTGAGTAAGCCGTAGTTTTAGCCTTGATGGATCATTGCAGCTGCCATCAGGCGATAGGTGATTTGGGCGGTTGTGAAGTCCCAGGCGGCGTTTCCGTCCGGGGCGAGTTCAACCACGTCGAGGCCGACGCATTTGCGGCCCTTTAGTGCATGCTCTACCAGATGCAGGGACTGATAGTATCCAAGACCTCCGGGCACAGGTGTGCCTGTTGCTGGCATCTGGGAGGGGTCGAGGCCATCTACATCGAAGGAGATGTAGATGTGCTCAGGAAAATCCTCCGGCAGATCGACGGCATGCAATCCTTTGGTGACCAATTCTTCAGCATCAACAAAGAATACTTTGTTGTCTTTCCGGCTGTCTATTTCTTGCTGGCAAAGAGCGCGTACGCCGAATTGTGCCAGGGAGTTGCCCTCTTCTACCAGGAGATTCATGACAGAAGCGTGGGAGTGTTTTTCGCCTTGATAGGCAATGCGCAGGTCTGCGTGAGCGTCCACCTGTACAATGCCAACCGGTTTGCCGAGTGCTCGGGCAACGCCTGAGACCGCGCCGTAAGACAGCGAGTGTTCGCCGCCCAGTGTGATTGGAATTTTACCGGCTATAACGGCTTCTTCCGTACGCTGAGCAAGGCGCTCCATAACGTCCGGCAGGGGCCCATCACAGTCGACAGGATCTTGCGTTGCAATGCCGGAGGCGCAAGGCTCAACGCCATTGCAGCCGCGTTCCAGCTCATTGCTCGCCTCAATGATGGCTTGCGGGCCTTTTAACGTACCTGAGCCGTAAGAGACGGTGCGTTCCAGTGGGACCGGGATAATTGTGAAGAGAGCGTCTTCTGCTTTGCGTTCTGCTTCAGTCAGCTCACTGTCAAGAAAAACAGACATTTCGTACCCTTAGGAAAGACGGTTCAGGAAGTCGCTGTAAGAGAACTCGCGAATGATTTTAAGATCATCGCTTTCAGAGTTCCAGAGCGCGATTGCTGGCAGGGGAACACCGTTGAAGGTGTTGGTTTTCACCATGGAATAATGAGCCTGATCGAGGAACGCGAAGCGATCGCCAATATTCAGCGGTTCTGCCCGTGTGTAATCGCCGATCACGTCACCTGCGAGGCAAGACGGCCCGCCAAGGCGGTATGTGTGCCCCTCCTCCACTTCATCCAGCATGGCCGGGCGATAGGGAGCTTCAATCACATCTGGCATGTGGCAGGTTGCTGAAATGTCGACAATTGCCAGATTCATGGTGTTTTGGGGGAGATCCAGCACTTCACCCACCAGAATGCCCGCATCCAGAGCAACTGCTTCGCCCGGTTCCAGATAGACTTTCAGCCGGGTTGTTGCCCGCACATCCTTAACGAAGGCAATCAGCGCTTCGCGGTCGTAGTCTTCACGCGTGATATGGTGACCACCGCCGAAGTTGATCCATTTCAGCTGACTGAAATACGGCGCAAGCTTATCTTTCACCGCCTCCCATGTGCGCTGGAGTGGCTCAAATTCCTGCTCACACAACGTGTGCATATGGATGCCATCGACGCCCTCCAATACCTCTGCACTCAACTGCGAGATTGGAAAGCCCAGGCGAGAGCATGGGGCGCATGGGTCGTATTTCGCAACCTCGCCTTCCGAGTGCTCAGGATTGATGCGCAGGCCCACATCGACTTTGTGTTTCGCAGCGCGGACGTTTAACAGGAAACGGTCTTTTTGAGCAGGAGAGTTGAAGATCATATGATCGGTGTAGCCAATGATCTCATCAATCTCGCTTGCTTTATAACCCGCGCAGAACGTTGCAACTTCTCCGCCGTATTCCTGCCGCGCAAGGCGTGCTTCATAAAGCCCTGAGGCGCAGGTGCCTTCCAGATATTCGCGCACCACAGGGGCCAGTGCGAACATGGAAAAGGCTTTCAACGCGGAAAGAACGTGCGCGCCAGAGCGATCAGCCACGTCTTTAAGCACAGAAAGGTTGCGGCGGACCGCAACCTCATCAACGACGAAACAGGGGCTTGGGACCCGGGAGAGATCAAATATCCTGAACGCTCCCGCATCGCCAGCCTGCGTCTGCATCATGTCAGCCATCAGCTTAGAACTGAACCGGGCCGTCGAGCTCATGCACCTGCCAGGGCAGACCGTGCTCGTTCAGCATGTCCATGAAATTATCCGGGTCAAGCTGTTCCATGTTCCAAACACCCGGCTCGTTCCAGTTCCCTTTCAGGATCTGTGCTGCACCAATCATTGCCGGAACACCAGTGGTGTAGGAAACAGCCTGTGAGCCAACCTCTGCATAACACTCTTCGTGGTCACAGATATTGTAGATGTAATAGGTCTTCTCGCCGGAGCCGTCTTTCGCCTGACCGGTTGCAATGTCGCCAATGCAGGTTTTGCCTTTTGTTAGCTCGCCCAGATCACTTGGGTCCGGCAGAACGGACTTCAGGAATTGCAGCGGGATAATTTCCTTGCCTTCATGCATGACTGGCTCAATTGAGGTCATGCCAATGCCTTCAAGCACGCGGACGTGGTTGATGTAAGCATCGCCGAACGTCATCCAGAAACGCGCCCGTTCAATCTCGGAAAAGTGCGTTTTCATGCTTTCCAGTTCCTCATGATACATGAGGTACATATTTTTCTCGCCAACGCCCGGGAAGTCGAAAGCAACCTTGTGGGTCATCGCAGGTGAGCTGACCCAGTCGCCTTTTTCCCAATGACGAGCATCTGCTGTTACTTCACGGATGTTGATTTCCGGGTTGAAGTTGGTTGCAAATGCTTTGCCGTTGTCGCCGCCGTTGCAATCAAGAACGTCAATCTGGCGGATGGTGTCGAGCTTGTGCTTTTTTAGCCATGTTGCGAAAACGGAAGTAACCCCCGGATCGAAACCAGAGCCGAGGATCGCGGTCAGGCCAGCCTCTTTAAAGCGCTCCTGATAGGCCCACTGCCAGTGGTATTCGAACTTTGCTTCGTCTTCCGGCTCGTAGTTTGCGGTATCCAGATAGTTGATGCCAGCTTCCAGACAGGCATCCATCAGCTTCAGGTCTTGATACGGCAGTGCCAGATTTACCAGCAGCTCTGCGCCGCTCTCTTTGATGAGGGCAACAACCGCGGCAACGTCCATCGCGTCAACTTCAGCTGTCTTGATGGTAACGCCGGTCTTCTCCTTCACGCTTGTTGCAATGTCATCGCATTTAAACTTGCGACGAGATGCGAGCGTAACTTCGGAGAAAATATCCGAGTTCATTGCCATTTTGTGTACGGCTGCGGAGGAAACACCACCTGCGCCGATTACCAGAGTCTTACTCATGCCTATTCCCCGGTCCTTGGATTATTCGTAGTAAGTGTAGCCGTTGATGCTGTCGCGGTAAGCGGCAACCAACGTGCGTCGATCAGCGTTCTTCAGTGTGCCGGCGGAGACCGCCTCATCGATAAGCTTGCGGAAAGCATCTACGCAATCGCGTGGATCATATTCCACATAGGAAAGAACCTGCGAGATTGTATCACCTTCAACTTCCTGAAGCAGATCAAATCCGCCATCAGCGCGCAGGTCAATGGTTGCCACATTGGTATCGCCAAACAGGTTGTGCAGATCACCCAGCGTTTCCTGATAGGCACCAACAAAGAAAACGCCAAGGTAATATGGCTTGCCTTCTTCGAGCGTATGGACCGGCAAAGATGGTGAGATGCCGTCCGCCAAAATGAACTTGTCTACTTTACCATCACTGTCGCATGTGATGTCAGAAAGAACAGCGCGGCGATCCGGTGCTTCATTCAGGCGCTGTAACGGCACAATCGGATGAAGCTGATCGATTGCCCAAACGTCTGGCAGGGACTGGAACAAAGAGAAGTTACAGTGGTAGATATCCGCCACCTTCTCCAGCTGTTCGTCGATCTCGGGAGCAACACCTGTCGGTGGCGCCAGCTCTTTAATCTTGGACATCAAATGCAGGTAAATGCGCTCGGAACGGCCCATCTGGCGCAGGTCGATATACCCACGGCGGAAGAGCGCACGCAGCTCATTGCGGTAAAATGAGGCGTCGTTCAAACATTCCTGAAGCCGTTCTGCGCTAAGATACCCCTCAACGGCGGCAAGATCTGCAACCATGTGGTGATCGTCTTTTTCAGGCTCAGGGGCGGTTGGCGCATCAAACAGCGTTGCTTCAAGGACATTGAAGAGCAGCATTGAAGAGGTCGCGACAACGGCACGGCCACTTTCAGTGATCAATGTGGGGTGCGTGAGTTCAGCCTCATCCATTGCATAAGCAACGGTCTCCACCACATTGGCGCAGTATTCCTCAACCGAGTAGTTGGTGGAGTTTTCAATCGCCTTCTTCTCACCGGTGTAATCGACCCCAAGGCCACCACCAAGATCAAGATGGGTTAGCTCCGCCCCTTCCCTTGTCAGCTCGACAAAGTAACGACAGGCTTCACCAACGGCACGGCGGACGTCATTGACATCAGGAACCTGCGAGCCAAGATGAGAGTGCTGCAACTTCAGGCAGTGCAAGAGTTTCGCATCGCGCAGTTTGTCAATCACTGAGACCAGCTGATCAGTGTTCATGCCAAATGTGGAGCGATCGCCAGAGCTTTCTTCCCACTTGCCGCCAATCTGGTTCGTCAGTTTAACGCGCACACCGAGCAAAGGCTCCTCACCCAGCTCCTCAACCACACTGATAACGGTATCGAGTTCTTTCGGGCTTTCCAGCACGATGATGGTGTTGAAACCCAGTTTGCGGGAAAGAATTGCAAGACGAATGAACTCTTCGTCTTTTACACCGTTACAAACAATGAGAGCTTCTTTAGGCAAGCGGTGCGCAAGCGCAATAACAAGCTCAGGCTTGGAGCCAGCTTCAAGACCGTAGGAGTATGGACGGCCAAATTCAACGATACGGTCGATAACCTGCGCCTGCTGGTTGACCTTGATCGGGAAAACACCGCGATATTTGCCTTTATAGCCGACGCGATTGATCGCATCTGCCATGGAATTGTTGATGTGAGCGATTTCGTTTTGCAGGAACGAACTGACGCGCAGCAAAAGTGGAGAATGGATACCACGTTGTTCAAGGTCGTGAACGATCTCCGGCAGACTCACCTTGGGAGCGCCCGGCATCAAAGGATTACTAAGTGCTATATCGCCGTTTGGCAGCACAGAGAGAAGATCTTTACCCCAGCGCCCCATACCATAGACGGCATGGGCAGTACCTTGATTATTTGGCAACCATTTATCCCCTTCCAGAATTAATTTCGCCCCATTTACTCATGGTCTACCTATCTGACAAGCCCAATATTGGTGTTCTAAACATCAGAGGTGGGAGAACAAGTGCACAAGTCACTTTTTGCTGAAACTAAATCTACAACCTAAGATTTTGGTGGGAGTGCTGTTTCAGCAATTTTTAAGAGGAGGAAGATTGGCTAAAGACAATGCAGTAGGCTGCTCCTTAATTTCTTGCGGATATCTCATTTGCTTATTTATTTGCGACCAATCTAGTCATAGATTAATTGCACTAACTGGAATACTTCTCCACGGGACTATGTTTTTAGCGACTGCAGAGCAACCATGACTTGGCAACAGCGGCTTCAAAAACTAAGAAAACAGAATGATCTGACGGTCAAAGATTTAGCTCGACGTGCAAACGTTGGTTATGACAATCTTTATAAGATCGAAAAAGGTTTAATAGATAATCCGCGTGGTGATACTCTGGGAAAGTTGGCACTAGCTCTCGGTGTCAACGAGCAGTTTCTTCGTTTCGGAATTCACGGTGTTAATGATGTCGACTTTATAGAAGACACTGAGATTCTAAGTGAGATGGAAGAGCATGTGAAGCAGACTGATCTGGATTTAATTGATCAGGCGTGGACACAGGCATTAGAAATCGAAGCGCAGGTGTATGGCTCGGGTAGCAAAGGACCTATGAATTTCGTTTCCATGATGTTTGCTCGTATTTATCACGAGATGCTGAAACGAAATGAGCAATAAGACGCATTTACTTGCGGCCTTGCCGACACTTTGGCGCTGTTGTTAGAAATTTAAAGTCTTTTTCCAAACAACTTGTTACATCACGCTCTAAATTGAATATCGTGTCTATCTCTTTTCGACAATGTCGTTTCGAATTCACTTCCTTCAGTTTAATCTTCTCAGTGAATGTGATTGCTTCGCAGTTATTGTTGGGGGAAATTACCTAATTTCTATTTGCCGATATGAAGTTACTCTCTCCGATTTTTTACCTTATGAATTTGACTTTATAATTGTGCATACGTCATGAATGTGTCTTTTTGATCTCATGTATTATTTAATTAAGGTGTTGTATCTTAAAGGTTAAATTGCTTTTTTGTCATGCCTCTGTTTTTCGACTTTTAATGTGCATTGCTCAGGTTATTTAAAACTTGAGTTTATTTACCTTTCCAGCTGTTGAAATCTACGATATGGATTTATTATCCAATTCAACTCTAATTTGTGCTCCTTTCCTGATTATGTGAAAGGCGCATAAGGATTGGACATAATCAGATTGATCGTCTGAATTGGTATTTTTACATTTGCTTTTAGTTCTCTAGTTGAAAGAGCTCTTATGCCCATCGACTTAAATCGCGCTGAACATTCAAACGAAGTAGATAGTCAACATTTGACTGCGCGGCATGATATTTTTGAGGATCTCTTGAAAACGGCGAGTATGCATGCTGCGGATGCGACTCCTGAAGTTGATTTTTTGAACTTGCTGACTGCGGATATGTCTTTTGGTGAGCCTGAACTTGGTTCAATCGTTAAGCATAGAAGCACTGAAGAAGTTGGGTTTATTTGCGGTGAAACCACACTCATTTGCGGGCATCGTGCACTCAAGTTCAGACCTTTTGACAGCTCTCCAACGGAAAGTGTGACGTGTGATCCTGATGAGCTGATTGTGGTTGGAGATCCGGATCTGAGGGTTGGCTATCCGCAGCGTTGCAAGTACTGAAATAACTTGCCATTCAGTGAAACTGGTTTAGACGCAAAAAACGCTCCATTTCTGGAGCGTTTTGTATTTTTAGATTTTATAGTCTAGGCTAGTTGCTTGACGCATCACTGAGTTCGAATTCAACTGGTTTGAGTACGTACTCATCAGGAATTTCTGTCAGTTTCACAACCTTACCACCGTTTTCAGAGGAAAATTTCTTAGCACCTGCTTGTGTGCCGAATGGAATTGCCTCTGGTGCTCCCATGCCGCCGTTCTGTGTACTTTCGATAACGAAGTATGCTGCATCTGCATCAACCCAGTTGTTATTGCCTGGTTGCTCCCAGCTGACTGCATTGTCCATATCGTTCACATAGATCGCGACGTAATCTTTTGATTCTTCAGGTAATCGTGTGAAGGCGACTGCATCGCGTACCTGCGAGAACCACAGTGGAAACGGGCTACCTGCCAAGTGAATTTGAGCTTTTGGTCCTTCGTGATCCAAAACAGTCATCTGGCAGTAGAAGCCCGCAGCTTCGACGCTAAGTTCCATGGCGACTGGCTTGATGACTTCTTCTTTCTCCTGACACGCTGCCAGAAGCAATGTGACACCAACGACTGCGAATAGTTTCTTCATCATGGGGAAACCCTCTTAAGCAGCAGGATTGCACCAGACATTGCAGCACCTGCAAACACAAAGATGGATGCAAGAGCAACGACTGGCGGGAATGGAAGGCTTTCAGCGACACCTGCCATACCGCCGACCATGGCGTTGGCATCAAGTGCTGAAAGGTTGAACAAGCGGAAGGCATCCGCTGGATTTGCCAGCAGAGCGAATGGGAACACACTGGAAGCAAAGAAGCCTTCGCTATCAGCGACCAATGCTCCTAACAGTGCCAAATCGTAAAGCACAATCAGTACTAACCAAATTCCGATTGCCATTGCAGCTGCTGTTGTCACCTGGCGCACGAGTGCACTAACGATGTATCCAAGGGACAAGAATGCAAAGCCGAGGATGGCTGAGGTTGCGATCAGCCGCGCAAAGTCGATGAAACCACTGGTGTCACCGCCACCGGTGGCTGCCAGCATCAATGCGGTTGACCCGTAGCCGAGTGTGAGAGCCAGCATTAGAACGCAGATATGTCCGACAGCCTTGCCAATGAGGAACTCGCTTCGCGTCATTGGTGAAGAGAAGATCAGCAGCAAGGTCCCGCGTTCGATTTCACCTGCAACAGCATCAAAAGCGAGCAGCAGTGCGATCAGCGGAACCAGATAGACAGACAGGCTGGACAGAGAAGCTACAGTGATTGTCATGCGGCTTACATCAAGCGTGCCCGCAGGAGCTGAACCGAGCAAGGCCAGTGCCATGGAGAACGCACTCAGGATCACAACAGAAAGCAAGATCCAGCGATTTCGTAAGCCGATCCGGAATTCTTGGTGAGCTACAGTGAGGATACGTTGGAACATATCTTTATGCCTCCCCTGCACTATCTTCGAGATCTGCTTTTTCAGAGAAGTGCTTATACACATCATCCAGAGTTGGCAGATGGACATCGATGTCTTCGATCATCGCGCCAAGGCTGGTGACCGCAGCAATTCTTGCGATCTTGTCTTCGTGTGCGCACATGATCTCTACCGAGCGGCAATTGACCGGAGTACCACCCAAGCGGTTTGCCAGCTGCTCTGCTGGTTCTTCTTTCGACTTCACCTTGAGGCGGATCGGTAATCTTGCTGCAGTCCGCAAATGGTCGAGCGTATCGTTTGCCACCAATTTGCCTTTGGACATGATCAAGATGCGATCAGTACGTGCTTCCATTTCCGTCAAGGCATGAGACGACAGCAATACTGTTGCTCCATTTCCTGAAATCTCAGTCACCAGATCGTAGAAGTTCTGCCGAGAAATGGGGTCAAGGCCACTTGTTGGCTCATCAAGCAGGACAAGCTTCGGTGTTCCGATTAATGCTTGTGCCAGACCCAGACGTTGACGCATGCCTTTTGAGTATGTCCCAACGCGGCGGCGTCCTGCTTCTGCAAGTCCAACGCGTTCGAGCAAACCAATGGCTTTTTTTGCATCTTCGCCTTTTAGTCGTGCGTAGTATTTGAGAACTTCGACACCTGTCAATGTTCTTTGAAAGGCAACAGATTCAGGCAGGAACGCAGTGGATGCGCGTGCTTTGTCACTGCCGGGCTCTGCACCCAAAACTTCAATCCGTCCATCCGTTGGGGTTAGAAAACCAAGTGACATCTTAAAGAATGTCGTTTTTCCTGCCCCATTGTGCCCGAGGAGCGCAACCCTCTCTGCGCTTCCCAGCTCAAAGGAAAGATCTTTTACAGCATCCCGTCCATCGAAGGTCATGCGGACGTTTTCAGCTCGAAGAACTGTATTATTCATCTTCTTGCTCCTACCTTCGGCTTTGCTAACTCTGGTGCATGCATCAGCGGTTTTTTGTCCACGATTCCGCCTGGCAAAAGCGCCGGAAACTGAGACTGTGTCCAACTGAGGAGTTGAACAGCAGGACTGCCGGTAAGCAGTTTTGCAGCGGGTTGCGTCCAGAGAATTTGATCGACCATGTCGTTTGGCCGGTAGGCGGTATCGGCTACTCCGTCTCCGTTCATGTCAAAGGCTGAATGATCGCTCCAGAAGTTTCCACGACCTTCGTAGGTCCACTCAAGATGACGTGTGCCCACGTATTTGACCTGAGTTTTATTTCCGATGAAAGCATTGTTGGAAAACTTATTTTTAGCGGAACCAGCTGTGAAATGAACTCCAATCTCACAACGCTCGAACGTGTTTCCGTCGACTTTGTTTTTGTTAGCGTTGTACATAAACAAACATTTTTCAGGCGATGCTTTCACATGGTTTCCGGTGATTACGGCATTGTTTGCGTAGTTCAGCATCAAGCCGTGGTCGCGGTCCCCATCAGAAATGTTGTTTGTGATGGTGAGCTTGTCGGAAAACATAAGAGCGTAGCCAATGTGATTGTCTACTGAGACGTTGTTGGAGATAGTTCCTTTGTTGCCATACATATAATGCACAGCAAAGCGTGTGTTTTCGAAATAATTATTTCTCAGAGTATCGTTTGGACTGGTGTTTACGAAGATACCGTCACGGCCATATTTGATGGTGTTAAATTCCACGACAAGTCGTGGTGAGTTCCAGACATATATGCCGTTTCCGCGCTCGTTGGGGCGCAGATCGCGACGTCCTTCAATCAGGTTATCGGCAACGTAAGCATCATCTGGGCCGTGTGCATCCACACCCACCAGATTGTTGAGGAACTTATTCCCTGTAATTCGGGCACGATCTGCTTTTTTTGTCAGCTTCACGCCTGAATCGATTGTTTGGTTGGAAAGACCTGAACCGGTAATGACCAGTCCATCGACGACCACATCTGGTGCTTCGACAGTTATTACTGAGCCCTTGCCATTGCCTTTAAGCTCTGCGCCTGGCTCTCCTTTAAGCACCAAAGACCGATCAATGATGATCGGTCCCTGATGAATTCCAGCAGAAAGGCGCAAAACGTCTCCGTCCTGCGCCTTATCTAAGGCGCGGGCTAAGGCATCAGGCTGTGCAGGAACAGTGATTTCAGCGGCGTGAGCGGAAACGCTCACACCAACCAAAGCCGTCGCTCCCAGCAATGCTTGCCAGAATAACCTTTTCATGCCCGCAGCTCCCTTATGCGTCGCGAGGCTCAACGAACATACGACCGCGCATTTCCATGTGCAGTGCATGACAGAACCACTGGCAGTAGAACCAGTGAACACCTGGACGCTCAGCAATGAAGGTCACAGAAGCTGTTGCCTGAGGAGCAACTTCCATTGCTACACCGTAGTTGGAGATACAGAAGCCGTGTGTCAGATCGTCAATGTCATCAATGTTGGTGACGTAAACGGTGACTTCATCGCCCTGCTTCACGGTGAATTTCTCAAGAGAGAAAGTTGGAGCTGCAGAGTGCATGTAAACGCGAACTTTGTTGCCGTCGCGAATTACGTGTTCTGCTTCTTCCAGATCAACACCATCTGCTTTTGCCTGTTCAACCGCATCAGCAAATGTTGGATCGTTACGATCCCAAACAGAAGCTGGATTCACGAGAGAACGGTGAACGATGATGACGTCATGTGGCTCAGCGAATGTTGGGCCGTCATGAACGATCTTCATTTCGTCGCCAGAAATATCGATCAGCTGCTCGTTTTCAGGCTTCAAAGGACCAACGTTCAAGAAGCGGTCTTTGGAGAACTTGTTCAAGGAAACAAGCCACTTACCGTCCGCGTCCAGAGTTTCACCCATGGAAGTGTGGTTGTGGCCTGGTTGATAAGCGACATCAATCTTGGAATGGATTGGGTCGATATCTTCACCAGCATACTGACGGATCGCTTTGTCGATGTCCCACTTCACCATCTGGCTGTCGAGGAACAGTGTGGTGTATGCGAAACCGCGGTTATCGAATGCTGTGTGGAGAGGGCCAAGACCCAGCTCAGGTTCTGCAACAACTGCGGAACGTGGATCTGCACCGTCAAACACTGCATCCAGCTTGTCCACGTCGATAACGGAAACTGTTGGAGACAGTTTACCAGCGATCATAACGTGTTTTTTGTCTGGGCAAGTGTTACAGCCGTGTGGGCTGTTCGGCACTGGAACGTATGCGGTGTACTTGGAGCCTTTACGGCCATCAAGAACAGGCACACCATTCAGCATTTCGTAGTCGCCGTTTTTGACGCCTTCTTCAATGCGCTTGATGTTGAAGACAACGCAGTGGTCCATTTCGGACGCAGTCATCTCGGCCAGATTGGTACCCATTTCTGAGTTGTAGCTGGTTGAGAATGCGTATTTGCCCTGATAGTCCGCATCGCAGTTATCAAGGTTACCGGATACAATCACCTGCCATGCCACTTCCATGGTATCGCCGTCAATCGCGGTAAAGATGCAGGTATATTCTTCAGGCTTATCAAGGATTTTACCATCGTTTACGAGTGGAGCTTCGTGCTCACCGTTCGCAAAGACATAACCTGTACGAGGCCATTTTTGAGGGCGTAGACCATGGATGTCGTGCGCGTTTGGCACTTCGATGATCTTGTCTGCTTTCATCACGTCAAGACGAATACGTGCAACACGAGTATTTGCTTTATCGTTCATGAACAGGTAGCGGCCGTCATATTTGCCGTCAGTGAAGGACATATGTGGGTGGTGAAGGTCACCGTTGTCATATGTGTCCATATTATGAGCTGCAAGGAACTCTTTGGTTTCTGGCAGCAGGTTTTCTGTCAGAATTTTTTTGGATTCGTTGGTCTGGCCCCAACCGGTTGCGGAACAACGGTTAAACACAGGAACGCGCATCAGTTCACGCATGGATGGGATGCCCAGAATGCGCAGCTCGCCTGCCTGTCCAGAAGACCAGAAGCCGTAGTATTCGTCCAGGTCGCCCGGAGCAACGTGGAAGTCGTTACCTTCAGCTGCCTGTGCAGCAGTAATGCCACCAGTAGCGCCAGCAACTGCCACTGCGCCCAGACCCGCAACAGCGGCTGTTTTAGCAGTACCACCGAGCAATGCGCGGCGTGACAGACCTGTCTCTTTTCTATCAGTCATGAAAGTCTCCCTTGATACTTTCTAGTAGATTTGGCCTAAGCCGGTTGTTTGACGGAAGTGCCCTTTTCCGTCTTTGAAATACCCGTCTGCGCTTCGAACTTCTTGCGCTTGGCAAGCTTCTTAATGCAGACCGGACATTTGTCGTCGCTCTGATACAGAACCTGACAGTGCAGGCAGTTCAGGCATTCGTTTGGATTGATGTTGCCCTCTGGGTGGATCGCTCCAACCATGCAGTCCTTCTCGCAACGTGCGCATGGATTGCCGCACTCTTTGTAGCGCTTCAGCCAGTCGAACATGCGTAGGCGTGCTGGAATGGCGAGCGCTGCACCAAGTGGACAGAGGTAACGGCAGTAGAACCGCTCGATAAACAGACCCGCGGTCAAGAGTGCCACAGCGAACAGGACAAACGGCCACCCGCGCTGGAACTTCAAAATGATTGCGGTCTTAAATGGTTCAACCTCTGCATAATGCTCAGCAACTGCCAAGGAGTAGAGTGACAAGCCAAACAGAGCGAGGAAGATCATATACTTCACGGCCCAGAGGCGTTCATGCAATCCCCAAGGCAGTGAGATCTGAGGAACTTTGAAGAACTTCGCGATCCGATTGGTTAGCTCCTGAAGCGCACCAAACGGGCAGAGCCAGCCGCAATATGCACCACGACCCCAGAAGATGAGTGCTGCTGCAACAGCAAACCACAGTAGGAACACGAGTGGATCCATCAGGAATGCGGTCCAGCTGAATTCTGTCGTCAGCGCTGAGAAGAGTGCCAGAACGTTCACAACAGAGAGCTGCGCGTTTTCTATCCAGCCCAACCAGACCAAAACGAAGGTTAGGAAGCCAATACGGAACCAGAAGGTAAACTTCTCTGATTTAGCAACCTGCATCTGGAAGAAGAAAACGCCTGTCAGGATTGTAAGAGCAATGCCTAGTATTGCGATATCAACCTGGCGATCATTCCAAATGCGCTGCCAAAGCTCTACACGGCCTTCTTCTGCAGGAGCGGCAACTGCGCCTTCTCCATTTCCTGCATCTGCTGCGGCAACTGGTGCATCCTCTACCTTCTTCAGGTATTGCTGCGGCAACTGATAGCCCAGATCAAATGTCAGGAAGGTTTTCTCAATCGCACCAATTGTACGGTGTACGAGAAGCTGCAGCCGGAATGGTTTACTTGGATCGAAACCGGAGTCTGCAGGAATGGTGAACATGTCCAATTCTTTAAACGTTGGCGCATCATCTGCAGCCACAACGCCGAGACGTTTGTGTTGACGGTCTCTGAAGCGGACTGAAATGTCATCCTGGATCAGCTGAATACGATCAAAGATGCCACCACGTACGTAGCCTGTGCCTTTGAAAGAATAACGACCACGACCGAGGACCACGATTGCGTGCTCACCTTCTTTAAGGCGATTTTTCAGATTGGCATACTCTGCGTCTCCCAGGATCGTACGACCTACAGTTGGGACGTCAGCAAGCGCCATAAACATATCGACGTAAGAGTCGGTTTCTGGTCCCTTCTCTGGACGTTTGATGGCTTTAGGATTGCCTTGCTCTACAAATGCGGCGTTGACTTGGCCCACATCGAGCGTCAGACGACGGATAGAACCATCACCAGTCATTGTCATCCAGTCAGAAACCTCTGCTTTGTCTGGATCTATGACAAATTTTGGACCAGTGTCAGCAGCAGCGCCTTTCAGGCCACCAAGTCCGAGGGTGCGCGCCACTTTCAGGCTTGCTCTCACGACGGAATCATCAATCACCATAATGGTGACGGTCGCGCCGGAGATGATATCCAGCTCGTGAGCAGACCCGCCCTGCTCTGCTTCTTTCTTGATATCGAGACCAGCGTAATTCTCAGTGATCTTTTTGATCTCGCTATCAGGGATACCGATCAGAACGATTGGCTCTGCGTGCTTTACCAGCTGAACGCTTGTGAGCATGCCATCAGGATTGATGCCAACCAACGTATCAATAGGCTTGCCGGAATATCCTGTTGTGGAAACGAGATCGGTGGTTAGGAAGACCCAACCTACAACGTCATCTCCGGCCATTGCTGGCAACACTGCGATGTCCTCGCGCAGCGCACCATACCTGTCGGCCTTAGGAAAGAACTTTGTGACCTCAACTTTTTTGGCAAAGTCGAGAACACGGTTTGAAGAGTCCGACGCAGCTATCGCGTAGTTCGACGCACTGAGAAAGAACGTAAATATTAGAAGGAAGACAGTGCGCAACCTGAGAGCTCGCATTTCCGAGAAACCTTATCTCGCATGAAAAATATACATTAAGTAGGTGCGCTTATTCGGAGGTGAGTTCTTTGCGGCAGATCAAAAAGCAAACTCCGCTAATCGATCAAAACACGCATCTCCACAGTATTTAGATATTTCACAACTTTTGATTGATTTTGCACGATGACGCTCTGGGTTGCGGAATTTCATATTGTCCTAACTTATTGCTTTCGTTTGCATTTAGTTGAATAATCAGCATCGGTGGTGGACACTTAAAACTCATGAATTGCCGTGTAAATACGTAGTCTAATGAGCTTTAGGTTGTAGTTTTACGGAGAAAACGAGACAATTTGCCCTATGAGGGAAAGTCTGATGATAATTCCCACTCTTAACTTTGAGCGCTCGTACGCGTGAGGCGTATTCTTTGCTGAAGGCACTTAAGTGTAACCGCCTTCTCCTCATGATTATGAGAGGAGTAAGAATTATGAGAGGAGTAAGATGCATACTTGTTTCAAATTCAATGCACTGTGTGGAAAATAAAAAAAAGCGCTTGCGCTAAGCCCCTGCAATCCTTAGAAGACCCCTCACAGGCAGCGACCTAACGGTCCC
>NZ_LMCJ01000020.1:0-598 GCF_001623085.1 Pseudovibrio sp. W74 | reverse complement strand
AGGCCAGCGAACACCTGCAACATGCGGTCCTTACCGAGCAGTTTTTGAGAGAACTCATCTGCCCGATACTCGCCCATGCGAGAGGTCAGGCCGGTGAGCCGAGCAGCAATAGTGATGATAAAATTGCAGGGAATAATGACGAAGTTGAAGAACAGTCCCACAAATGGAATCCTGTAAACCAGATTGTTGAGCTTCAAGGCGAACAGGAAAGGCCAGACAAGAGCGGTCCGAATAGCAATGTGCACCGTATCCCAATGGCGCAGATGACCGATCTCATGGGCAATGAGAGCAGCAAGTTCTTCCAATCCTTTGTCTCTAAACTTGGTGTCGTAAAGAGCACCCTGATTGAGCGCAACTCTGTTACGGCCAAAGGCGCAGGCGTTGTAGTTGGGCTTGTCAATCACACGCCAGACGATACGAGGCAGTTTGATGCCTTTGGCGTCAGCAATGCCCTGCAGGTATGCAAATGCTGCTTCGATCTGATGCAGTTCATACTCAGAGGGACGACGAGCACCAAGCTCAATGTCATAGAAGAGCTCGACCAGGCCAGGCACGCGCAAGATCAACCAGAACAAGAACACCTGAATTCCTACAATCA
>NZ_LMCJ01000019.1:0-1363 GCF_001623085.1 Pseudovibrio sp. W74 | reverse complement strand
TCGGCCAGGATGGGGAAACAGGTCTTTTTGGATTGCATCAGCTCACCCGCTTGCTTGGCAAGAAAAATAGAAACAGGCCTCTTGTGAGGCGGCTAAGGAGAAATAGAAATGATCGCAGTCGGAGAAACCACCAATGTTTTGTATACGCAGCTTATCTGCAAGAATTCTGGAAAGGTGCTGGGACAAGTAAGCGGGCCAACAGAGCAAACTGCGTACTGCAACAAAGTTTGGGCTATACAATCAGATCAAGAGTTGATTGTCACAGATAAAACCGATGTGGCTGAACCATCTAACTTCTATGGCCCAGTTCCAAAGAACTCCAACGTCTATGTTTACGGTGATTTTCTTGAAGAGCAAAAACCCACTGACATAGAACCAACTTGGGTAGGTGCAGCGCTTGAACTGGAGCAGATGAAAAACTCAGCGTTTGATGTTGCCGGAAACACATGGACCGCATTTAACGAAAGCGGCGAGGTGCTTGGTTCATCTGAGTTCTAATACTCAAGGGCTAAAGTTAAGCGCGGCGGCTTGATAGTAAGCAAGCGGCCTTCTGCTCCTCCATTTTTCAAAGGCACTTCTTGCCATGGCCGCAACATTTGAAAGCATGGGCTATGGCCCCTGCCATCCTTGGTATTACCACACCGGCGGAACACCGCTTTACCCAAAACAGATTAAACGTTGCGTGATTGCTTCAGGCTATCGCGGGTATCTGGCAGGTGAGATTGAACGCATTGACCAGTGTGCAGAGCCCAAGCGCACACATGAGCTTAGAGCGATCAAGGCCACTGCTTTAACTCAGTTGAAACGTGATTTGAGCGGATACCGTGAGGCGGTGTGTGAACTGCGCCAAGGAGAGGTCTTTTATGATAAGGCCGACCCATACCGATCTATTGGTGATTACTGCGTGAGTGCCAGCTTGAAGCACAATCATATCTATAATGCCTTTGCGATCCTCAACTACGTTGATGAGTTACTTGCCCACCAGAAAGACTTGTTTGATTTGTTTTAGTGCTAACATCCTGATGGATAGGATGGGGGGCGAAAGCTCCCCTTTTTTCATTTGTGCCCTCCAGCCTTCAAGAACGATCGGCCTTCAAAGCTACAAGAAACGGAGCGTCCTGGTTCACAAGCTCTGCGCGGGATCTGCTGATCCCACTTAGATCTTGCAACCCAGAACACCCATGTTTGCATTGGGCTTACGGCTGGCAAGCGACCGGCGCACCGGCCACATGCCAGCCTTCAGCAAGTCGCCAGTCTTTCATCTCTCTTTGTCATTTCGCCTGAAGATCTGCAGCAAGGGCTTCGCCCTCGCAGATGCCATCAAAAAAGCTGCAGTTACCACAACCTGCCCTTCGGCCAGGAT
>NZ_LMCJ01000018.1:0-217 GCF_001623085.1 Pseudovibrio sp. W74 | reverse complement strand
CCACCAAATGCTCTTAAGACACTTGATCACTCTCATTAGCTATAATCATAAAGGCCGTTTCGCTAAAAACGTCCCGACCGTTTTCCAAAGAAAACAGCTGACTAAACCAACAAAAATAAAGCTTGATTTAACTTGGCTTGTACATCGGTTGCCAGATGTACAATCAACAATACATACATCGTATGTATCAAAGACATATGCAATGCATATGCCTAGA
>NZ_LMCJ01000017.1:644414-710372 GCF_001623085.1 Pseudovibrio sp. W74 | reverse complement strand
GAAAGTCTTTAGTGCAGGGACCAAGCGGAAGCTGGTCACCCGATGGGCGTCTACACTGGCAGCTGCAGCTGTCAGGGACAAGTCAAACTGTCCTTTACAGCAACTGCCCAAAGAGGTGAGTTTCGAAGCAAAGCCTTGTGTTTTGTGAGGCCTCACGTTGATGGGTAGGCACCTGCTCCCAATGCCTTTCGGTGGAGACCTTGTTTCATACAAAAACGCCCGGGCAAGGCGACAGCCAATGCCGAAGAAACTAATTTAATACCTAGCGCAGGCACTGCCTGCTCGCCTTGCCTCTCCCGTATCTCGGGACCCTAAATTCCACCACTGCATGGAAGGCCATGCGGTGCCATTGGTGTTTGTATGGCGGGTTGCTGAGACTTGGGTTGGATTAGTACAAAAATGGATGCTCCACCTTCATGTGAATTTAAAGTGTCCCCGCGAGAATTGCTGGGTAACTTTTCGGAGAACGAGAATGGGTGTTGAGCACGAAAAATGGGCGACTGATGTTTTGAAACACATTGGTGTTAACCCGGAAATCCCAGCTCAGGTAATTGATGAAGAGCCGGTTGGGACTGGTGATCAACCAGACGGCAATGAACAGCCAGAGCTGAAAGCCGGTTCTCAGGACCAGGTGGAAGCTGTCGGTCAGGACCACGTTAAGAGCGTGGAAAAGGCTGAGGAAAAAGAGCTCGATGACGTCCACGAGCAGGTTAAAGATGACGTTAAGGAGCCTGAAAAAACAGCTGCTCAAGAAAAAGTGGAAGCAGAAGTTCAGGAGCCGTCTAAGCCTGAAGACGTTCCTGCCGTTGATGGTGATGCCTCCAAGCCAGATCTGATCCTGCCGGAAGATGGAAGTTTGAAAGAGGCTGCGGATATCATGGCGATAGCTGAGCGAGAAGTTGGATGCGGGGAAGGGGAAATCAAATTCACCGGCTTCAGTTCGTGCATCGGTGTTACCGTGCGTGACGGCACCAAGGTAAAAGGCGTGCACCTTGCCCTGATTAAAGAAGATGGCAAACCATTCAACAAAGATGATGCAGCAAAAGTGCTTACGTCTTTAGGGACCTACTCAGAAGCAATGATTTTTGGCCAGATTGTATTTTGGAAAAATCCTGCAAACCAGGTTGCTGATGCCTTTAAGGTTCTGGAGGAGGGACTAAAAGCTGGAGCAACCAAAGAGGATGGTTATAAGGATTTTCAGTTTGATGACGGGGAGTACGGTGCTGAGATCACCGAGGATGATGATTTCTTCCCAACATTTTAAGAACAGGTGGAACCCGATGACCCGAAGTTGGGGCTTCTGATTATGGTTATTCGGGTTCCACCTTACTGCCCGGGCAAAGGGCAGGCTTTACGCGGTATTCGGGGATCAGGCTGGTAGGGTGCCAACCTTGCCGCGTAAACTGATTTTCTCTAATGGCTGGATGTTGGCGTTTGGCGCCAGTTCCTGGAAGGACAACACAGCCAGATCGGCATAGTCGCGCTCGATCACTTTTCTGAAGAAGCGGCGGATATCCATTGGGACCAGAATGACCGGAGCGATGCCGTTGTGTGCCAGATTATCGCCAATGGCGCTGCGCATGACGGTGATGAGCTGGCGGTGTGTATCCGGCGAAAGCGCCAGATAGGAGGCGCCGCTGGTCTGCCTGATGGCACCGCGCACTTCATCCTCGATATCCTTGTCGATGAGATATGCCGGAATGATGTGCTGACCTGCAGAGTATTTGTGCGTGATGTAGCGGCTCAATGCCATGCGGATATGCTCCGTCAACATGAGCGGATCTTTTTCCTTCTGGCCCCATTCCACGATGGCTTGCAAGATTGTGCGCATATCACGGATGGAGATGTCCTCACGCACCAGACGCTTGAGAACATCGGCCAGCGAGATGAGAGGGACAGCGCGGTTTACTTCGCGCACCAGCTCGTCAAAGTCGCCTTCCATGTGCTTGAGCAGGAACATGCATTCCTGAATGCCGAGGAACTCTGCGGCGTGTTGTTTAAGCACATGAGCCAAATGCAGACTGAGCATGCCGGTCAGTGTCAGGGTTTGAATGCCAGCGCGGGTTGCTTGTTCAAAGTGTCGGTTGTTCACCCAGAAGGACGGGGTATTTGGCAGGAAACTGTCGCCTTCCTCGTAAGGAATGTTGAACATAGCGAGGTTTGGCGGTGTTTCGCGGGCAATGAAATAACCGGAGCGCGCTGCGCCACGGGCAACAGGGACTTCGTTGACGAGGATACGGTACTCGCCTTCCGGCAGGCTTTCGTTGAGGCGCAGTTTGATGCCGGGGAAGGGGACGCCGAGATCGAAATAGAGCGCTTTGCGCACCTTTGCGACTTCTCTGTCGAGCTTCTTCGGGTTGAGTGTGGATCTGACTGAAGACGAGATATCGACAATGAGTGGAACGGTGATCGTAATGGCAAGATCCTGAGCGGCTTCCACTTCGGTCGCCATGTCCTCATCAGGCATCATCATAGCTTCGCCTTCAGGCGCTATGGCGGGCGCAAAGGCTGAGAGTTGCTGTGAATCCTTTCTAGCGGACTGAGATTTTGTCTTTCGCATGGAGAAGAAAGAAACAGAGCCGAAGATTGCAGCAAGGAGCAAGAAGATGAACGTTGGGAAGCCAGGAATAAGCGCGAAGCCGACCATGATTGTCGCTGCAATCATGAGGGCCCTTGGTTCACTGTTCAACTGTTTGGCAATATCAGATCCAAGGTCGCTGGAATCTTCGGTGCTTACACGGGTGACCATGAAACCAGCTGTGATGGAGATGAACAGAGCCGGGATCTGAGCAACCAGACCATCACCGATGGTCAAAATGGTGTAACGATCCAGAGCATCAACAGCGCTCATGCCATGTTGGGAGGTGCCGATAATGACGCCACCGATGATGTTAACCGCGGTGATGATCAGGCCTGCAATTGCATCACCCTTCACGAACTTCATGGCACCGTCCATGGAACCATAAAGCTGGCTTTCTTTTTCCAGCTTGGTGCGGCGGCGCTTGGCTTCATCCAGTTCGATCTGGCCAGCACGCATGTCGGAGTCGATCGACATCTGCTTGCCGGGCATCGCATCAAGGGAGAAGCGAGCAGAGACTTCTGCCACGCGTTCAGAGCCCTTGGTGATCACCAGAAAGTTTACGATGGTCAGGATCAGGAAGATAACGATACCGACGACCAGATTGCCCTGAACCACAAAGTTGCCGAAGGTGTCGATGATTTCACCGGCATCGGCTTTGAGCAGGATCAGACGGGTCGTCGTGATGGACAATGACAAGCGAAAGAGGGTCGTCAGAAGCAAGATAGAGGGAAAGGCCGAGAGGGCTACAACATCTTTCAGGTAGAGCGCAGCCATCAGCAGGATCGCCGCAAGGCTCAGGTTGATTGCAATGAGCGTATCCACGAGAACCGTCGGTAACGGAAGGATCATCATGAATACGATTGCGATCAAAAGAAATGCCAGGAGAACATCATTTCTCCCTGACAACATTTGAAAGATTTTTTGCACGTCCTGCTCCTGATTTCAGCCTGCTCTTGCTTTCAGGCCAATTCACCTTTCGCTTCTAACAATTGGAAAAAGCCACAGGTGTGCCGCAGCAAACACTTGAGTAAAAATTTAAAAGAAGATTTGGAGTTATCCTTGCTCGTAAACGCTTATCAGGCGGGTAAAATGATTTCGCCGGTGTTTTCGGTCAAGGAGATCTGCGGTCCGGGTGTGGTCTCAATCATGAGATTGAGTTTGCCAGCTTCACTCAAGAAGTCTTTGAGCGTGGTGTAGAGTTTGTTTCTATCCAGATTGTTGGTGTACTCGGTTTTGATCAATGCGAGATCACCGTCCTTCTCAACAAGGCCAACACGGTAATTGTTTTCCGTCTGTTGTTCCCCTGAGTAGCGTAGGGCGTTAAGATAAGTATCCCTTCGGGCTTCTGGCGCAGGGCTCCCTAAAATGGTGGAGATATGAAGGATATTGTTGTCTTCATCACTTTCCAGGATGATCAGGAAATCTTCCAGTAGAACAGTCCAGGTTTTGGCTTCTGCGTACTCTGATATCTCCAAGGCTTCCAGAAGCGGTCCGACTTCAACCATCAAGTCGTGAATGATTTTGAAGTTGCCCATTCAGCTGTCCCTAACTCTACTGATTTATCTGGGATATTCTGTAGGGCCGGTCTCGAGGGTGTGTTGTGCTGTTTGATACAAACTACAATCATCTGAAGAAGAAATTTTCAGGCTGCATGCAATGTTTGTTGATGGCAGCTGATGATGAAGTTTTCGAACAGATGACTCGGCTCTGCTTTGAACTGTGAAATTGCTTAAGTCACTATGCGGAATTGGGTTTTACTTATTGCTTGACAATATAGTCTGATGAATATCTCATTACCTTAATAAAATTATAATGAAAAATCTTTTTGGGGGAGGGGTTGTTTTGTCTAAAGGTAATTTATTGAAATCTAGTCTGGTTGCACTTCTGCTTTCTGGCGGTGTTCTCTCTGCGGAAGCTGAGGTTATCAAGATCGGATACATTGATCCGCTATCAGGTCCGTTTGGGAGTACGGGTGATGCTGGGGTGAAGCACTTCCGCTATGCGGCTGAAGAAATTAATGCCGCTGGTGGTATGGGCGGTATGCAGGTGGAAGTGGTTGCTTTTGATAATAAAATCAATCCGAAAGAGAGCCTTGTTCAACTGCAGAAGGCGATTGATCAGGGTGTTCGCTTTATTGCGCAGGGGAACGGGTCGAGCGTTGCGAATGCTTTGACCGATGCGATAGCTAAGCACAACAAGCGTAATCCGGGAGAAGAGGTTCTTTTCCTCAACTATGCGGCGGTTGATCCGGCGCTGACCAACAAGAAATGCAATTACTGGCATTTCCGGTTTGATGCGCATGTGGACATGAAAATGGCAGGTCTGACTGATTGGCTGCGGGATCAGAAAGACATCAAGTCTGCTTATATTCTGGCGCAGGATTATTCTTACGGGCGAGCGTTTACAGCAGCTGCAAAGTCTATGATTGAGGAGAAACGTCCGGACATCAAGATTGTTGGTGCAGAGCTTCATCCTATTGGCAAGGTTAAGGATTTCACACCCTACGTGCAGAAAATGATGAGCGCGAAAGCGGATGTTGTGTTTACGGGAAACTGGGGAACAGACATGACGTTGCTGGTGAAAGCGGCTAATGCGTCCGGTCATACAGTGCCGTATCTGACGTTCTATGGCGGCGGTCTGGGGGCTCCGACTGCGATGGGGCAGAGTGCTGTTGGGTTGGTGAAACAGATCACTGAGTTCCACGAGAACATCGAGGCCTCTGAAAAACAGATGGCTCGGGTGGATGATTTTGAGAAAACCAATAAACTTGATTACTATTACGAGCGGGTTTTCACCTTGATGAACATGCTTGATAAGGCCGTTGATGCAGTTGGGTCAGTGGATGTGCCCAAGGTTGCAGCTGAGCTGGAAGGGATGACTTATGAGACGCCGTATGGTGAGGTGACCATGCGGGCGGATGACCACCAGCTGATGCAACCGCTTTATATCTCAACGTTTTCTGAGGGTGTGGCTCGTGATGTTGAGAATACCGGTTATGGGTTCAAGACAGATATCACCATTCCGGCAGCAGCGACTGAAACTCCGACGAGGTGCAGGATGCGTCGTCCTTCCTAACGATCTTACTTGAACAATGGCATGCTCGGGCAATTGGGCTTGAGCGTGCTCTTTTCTCTTGAGGGATGTTATGGAGACGGTTGTATTTGCTCTGCTCAACGGGCTGATCTATGGCTTGTTGCTGTTCATGCTGTCCAGCGGATTGACGTTGATTTTCAGTATGATGGGCGTTCTCAATATGGCTCATGCCAGCTTTTACATGCTGGGTGCCTATTTTGCTTTTACTCTTGGCCAGCACACCGGCTTCTGGTTTGCGTTATTTCTGGCGCCGATTTGCGTTGGAGCAGCTGGAGCCTGCGTTGAAAAGTGGGGCCTGCGCAAAGTGCATGCCAGGGGGCATGTGGCTGAGCTGCTTTTCACGTTCGGGCTGGCTTATGTGATTGAAGAGCTGGTGAAGATCATCTGGGGCAAGTTTGCTGTTGCCTATGAGATTCCGCCGGAGCTCAATTATTCGCTCTTTGAACTGTTCGGTTCTCAGTATCCGGCCTATCGCATTTTCATGTTGGCTGTGTCCATCGCGATGCTGGCGGGACTTTGGTACCTGTTGAAGCGGACACGGATCGGGCTGATCATTCAGGCGTCGCTGACACATCCGCATATGGTATCTCATCTGGGACATAACGTGCCGCGGATCTTTATGCTGGTGTTTGCGGCGGGCTGTGCGCTGGCGGGTTTGGCCGGGGTGATTGGTGGCAACTATCTGGTGACCGAGCCATCCATGGCGTTTTCATTCGGACCGATTGTTTTTGTGGTTGTTGTGGTTGGCGGTATGGGCAGTCTGGAAGGAGCGTTTATTGCCAGTTTGCTGATTGGCTTTCTTCAGACCTTTGCCATCTCAATCGATAGCAGTTTTGCGGAGATCTTTTCGTTTGCCGGATTGAGCGCTGATGGCGACATCGGACGTATTACCATTGCGTCTTTGGCTCCCATGCTGCCATTCCTTCTTCTGGTGCTGATGTTGATGCTGCGTCCGCGTGGTTTGATGGGGGAGCGTGAGTTTTGACCGACTACAGCCTTGACCGGGTGCCTGATCTGGCACCGAGTGCACGCTACAAGTTTGCAACACGGGTTCTGCCGCTTTTGCTGCTTGCCTTAATCCTCTTGAGTATTCCACTGTTTGAGCCATCCAGAACATGGCTGTCGCTGTTCAATGCTATCGGCATCAATATGGTTTTTGCTCTGTCCTACAACATGTTGCTAGGGCAGGCGGGCATGCTTTCCTTTGGTCATGCTGTTTATTTTGGCCTTGGCGGGTATGCAGCCATGCATGGGATGAATGCGATTGAGAATGCCAGTTATGATGGGGGGCTCTGGGCAGCCTTTCCCATGTTTGCATTGCCTTTGGTGGGCTTTGCTGGAGGAGCGCTGGCGGGAGCTGTGATTGGCTGGCCGTCCTGCCGGAGGGCGGGTGTGCCGTTTGCCATGATTTCGCTTGGCATTGCCGAACTTGTTGCTGCTGCCGGTTTCATGTTCATCAGTGTCTTCGGTGGCGAGGAAGGCATCACTGGCGATCGTATGAATGGTGTTGAGCTGTTCGGGTTGTCTCTTGGGCCTTTGGGCGAAGTGTACTGGTTTATCGCGTTCTGGACCTTTCTTGGGGTTGCGCTGATGTATGCGTTCACCCGCACGCCACTTGGTAAGTTGGCGCAGGCGGTGCGGGATAATCCAGAGCGGGTGCAGTTTGTGGGTTATAACCCCAACCGTGTACGTTATTTGGTGTTCATCGCCGCTGGCGGTTTTGCTGGGCTGGCGGGCGGCATGTCTGCGGTGAACTATGAGATATTTACGCCGGAAAGCCTGAGCGCGGTGCCGTCAGGTCTGGTGCTGCTGATGGCGTTCATTGGCGGGGCGCGGTACTTTGCAGGGCCTATTCTTGGAGCTGTGGTGCTGACTTATATGCAGTCCAACCTCTCAGATTATTCAGAGGCGTGGCTGCTTTATCTGGGACTGCTGTTTATCGGGATGATCCTGTTTGCACCGGGTGGTCTTGCAGGGCTGTTGCTGAGCGGGACTGCAGCCTTAAAACATTCTTTGAGTGGTCAGGGGGTGTTGCGGGCTGGGGTGTTTGCGACTTCGGCCCTGATGGCTGCAGCTGGTGTTATTGTGCTGGTTGAGTTGGCAGTGCGACATTCCAATGGATTTGGGGAGGCTTTTGAACCGTTTGGCTTCCATCTGGCGCCTGACCAGATGATGCCGTGGGTAGTTGGTTTGATACTTGCTGGTGTTGGCATGGGCTCGCTCAAAGTGCTTTCCAGACAGGGAGGTGTCGGCTCATGAGCGCTCCAGCCTTACAGCTGACGGACCTTCGCAAAAATTTTGGTCCGGCGAAGATCATCGAAGGGGTTTCGCTGGAGATTGCCCGGGGTGAGCGGCACGCGATCATCGGCCCTAATGGGGCTGGCAAGTCCACCTTGTTCAACCTTATCTCTGGTCTGTTTCCACCAAGTTCGGGGCAGATCAGTCTGGGTGGACAGCAGATCGCTGGTCTTAAGCCTCATCAGATCAACCGGCTAGGGTTGTCTCGGAGTTTTCAGGTCTCCAACATTTTTACCAATATGTCGGTTCGTGAGAATGTGCGCTGCGGGGTGTTGTGGTCGCTTGGATATGGGCACAGCTTTTGGCGGAACATTGGTAACCTGAAGGAGGTTCAGCGGAAGACTGCTGAAGTGCTGGAGAAGGTGGGGCTGACGGACAAGGCGGATGTGCCTGCTGTGCTGCTGACCTATGCGGACCAACGGACACTGGAGATTGCCATTACCATTGCAGGCGGGGCAGATGTAATCTTGCTGGATGAGCCGACGGCAGGCATGAGCCATTCTGAAACCGACAGGGCGATCAAGCTCATTGAGATGGCGACGGAAGGTAAGACGCTCCTGATCGTGGAGCATGACATGGGCGTCGTGTTCGGGCTTTCTGACCGAATTTCAGTGCTTGTTTATGGTGAGATCATCGCAACCGGAACACCAGAGGAAATCCGCGGTAATGCGCGGGTGCGAGAGGCGTATCTGGGTGATGAGGCAGATTTTGCGGAGATGAGCGCATGAGCGGGGCTGCTGCAAGTGAAATGCTGAAAGTTCGCGATCTGCACGCTTTTTATGGCAAGAGCCATGTGCTGCGCGGCGTTAATATGGATGTGCCGAAAGGCAGTGTGACGGCGTTGCTGGGGCGCAATGGTGTCGGGCGATCCACCACAGCCAAGGCGATTATGGGCGAGGTGGCACCTAAAGGAGATATCTGGTTCAAGGGCGAGACTATCTCCGGCCTGCCGAGCCATAGCATTGCGTGTAAGGGGCTTGGGTATGTGCCGGAGAACCGGGATGTCTTCCCTTTGATGAGTGTGCGGGACAATCTTCTTCTTGGTATTAAGGACATGCGCAAGCCGGGCAGGTGGAGCATTGAGCAGATGCTCGATATGTTCCCAAACCTCAAATCACGCGCTGATACGGCAGCTGGCGTACTTTCTGGCGGCGAAAAGCAGATGCTCACGATCTGCCGGACTCTGATGGGAGATCCTGATCTGATCATCATTGATGAACCGACCGAAGGGCTTGCGCCCAAAATTGTGACGCAGGTTGGGGAATTGATTGCGGAGATTGCGCGAGCCGGTGTTTCCATCTTGCTGGTGGAGCAGAAACTTTCCATCGCGCTGAAGATTGCCCAAGAGGTTTATGTGATGGGACATGGGGAGATTGTTTATCACGGGACACCAGAGGAGTTTCGAGCGCGGGATGATATCCGGCGGGAATGGCTGGAAGTGTGAGCGGTGTTTTTCTTGGAGAAGTGCTGCAGGATGCCTTGCTGGTGTTCTTTGAGTTGGATGATGTGTGTTAGGCAAGGGATGTACATGATTGGGGTGGGGTTTTAGCGTTGAGCGGACATGAAGAAAAAGACCGGCGGTTTGCGACAACTCTGGCGCGAGGGCTGCAGGTTTTACGGGCGTTCCGGGCTTCTGATGACGGGCTTGGCAATCAGGAAATCTCTCAGCGCACTGGCATACCCAAATCCACAGTTTCCCGTTTGACTTTCACCCTTCAGCAGCTTGGTTATCTCAGCCATGCGCGTCGTCATGATCGGTATCGGTTTGGTCCTGCTGCACTGGCGCTGGGCAATATTGCCAGTGCCTCTGTTTCCTTCATTGAAGCGGCAAACCCGATGATGCAACAGCTTGCTGATGAGACGGGTACGCTTGCTTTGCTGGCAGTGCTTGATGAAAACAAGATGCTGTTGACCAAGACGTGGCGCCCGCAAGGCGCACCTGCCATCTGGCTGGAAGTGGGGCACCGCATTCCGGTCACTGGATCATCCTCCGGGCATGCTTATCTGGCCAGCGTAACGGACCATGAGTTTGCGCAGGTTTGCGAGCGTGTACAGGGACGGGATGAGAGCATTTCCGTTGAGGCACTGGAGACTGCACGGGCTGCAGGGTACTCTCAGCTGTTGGCCCAAGGCTTTGTGATTGTTGATGAAGATAAGCGTTATGCTGAGAACATCAATGCGGTCTCAACCGGTTTCCGGTCTCATGATTTTGGCGAGCCGGTTGCGATCAGCTGCGGGGCAACACCGGACATGCTGAGCTATAATCGCATGCAAAATGAAGTTGGGCCGAAACTGCGGGACCGCGTGAAAGAGTTGGAACGGGCGTTGGGCTTGCCCTCGGTTCTGGTCAATCGGGGCTAAGCTTGTAGCGAGCGGAAAGCTCTTATTGTCGTGATCGCTGCTTGCTTTAAATTCTGCATATTGGAATTATGAATTACATATTGAAATAATCTGGATGCGCGATACTCTGATCTCATGATGGGGATGAGTTGAGCGATGCGTTCTGGATCCTCCCGACAGTTATGTCCAATGAAGCAGGGAGGGCGGCATATGGACTTGGATTATTCAGCTGAAGAGTTGGCATTTTGTGATGAGGTGCGGTCGTTTTTAAACAAGAACCTTTCGCAGACGCTCTCGGAAAAGGTCCGATTGGGAAAGCGTCTTTCCAAGGCGGACCATGAAGAGTGGCATGCCACGCTGAACAAGCAGGGATGGCTGGCGAACAACTGGCCGGTGGAGCATGGTGGGACTGGTTGGAATGCAGTCTACCGGCACATCTTTGAAGAAGAGCTGTGCCTTGCCCATGCGCCGCGGACGATCCCTTTCGGGCTTTCCATGCTGGCGCCAGTGCTTTTGAAGTTTGGCAGTCAGGCGCAGAAAGATCACTTTTTACCGCGGATTTTGGATGGTACGGACTGGTGGTGTCAGGGCTATTCTGAGCCGCAGGCGGGTTCTGATCTTGCCTCCCTGAAGACCCGTGCTGTGCGGGATGGGGACCACTATGTTGTCAACGGTCAGAAAACCTGGACTACACTGGGTCAACATGCGGACTGGATCTTCTGTCTTGTGCGTACGGACACGGACGTGAAGCCTCAGGAAGGTATTTCGTTTCTCTTGATTGATATGAAGACACCGGGTGTCACTGTTCGGCCCATTACGCTGATTGACGGTGGACAGGAAGTTAATGAGGTGTTTTTTGAGGATGTGCGGGTGCCAGTTGCCAACCTTGTTGGAGAGGAGAACAAGGGCTGGACCTACGCCAAGTATCTGCTGACCCATGAGCGTACCAATATTGCAGGCGTTGGCTTTTCGACGGCGGCTCTTGTTCATTTGAAGGAGATTTGTGCCAAGCAGATGTCTGGTGGCAAGCCACTGCTGGAGAACCCGTATTTTGCCGGAAGGGTTGCGCAGATTGAGATTGATCTGATGGCGATGGCGACAACGAACCTGCGCATGATCGCCAAAGCGGCGGCAGGGCAGGCGCCGGGAGCGGAGAGTTCCATGCTAAAGATCAAGGGAACGGAGATCCGGCAGGCGATCAATGATCTGACACGGCGAGCGATTGGGCGTTACGCTATGCCGTTTGTGTCTGAGGCGATGGATAGTGGTGCGAACGTGCAAGGTGTTGGGCCGGAATATGCCGCTGCAGCGAGCCCGAGTTACTTTAATAACCGTAAGCTTTCCATCTTCGGTGGGTCTAACGAGATCCAGCGCAACATCATCAGCAAAGCTATTCTCGGCCTTTAGGAGCGTTCCATGGATTTCAATCATAGTGACGAACGGCGGATGCTTCAGGATACTCTGCATCGCTACCTTTCAGATAACTACGATGCCTCGCAACGAGCTAACTCTGTTGGGCATGCGCAGGGTTTTTCGGAGAAAATCTGGAGTGACTTTGCTGAACTAGGTGTGATTGGGGCGCTGTTTGCAGAAGAGCATGGGGGCTTTGGAGGCAGCGGCTTTGATATTGCGGTCGTGTTTGAGGAGTTGGGCCGGTTTGCCTGCGTGGAGCCTTTGATGGCCTCTGGCGTTATGTCTGGACGGTTGTTGAGCGAGCTTGGGACTGAGGAGCAGAAGGCGCTGATCGGGGATGTGATTGATGGCGAGCTTAAGATCGTTCCCGCATTGGAAGAGCCTCAGTCGCGTTATGATCTGGATGTTGTAGAGACAACTGCAGAGCGGGTAGAGGATGGCTATCGGCTCAACGGTACAAAGTCAGTGGTCATTGGCGGACCAAGTGCGGACAAGCTGATTGTGAGCGCTCGTGGTGCCGACGGGCTGCAACTGTTCATGATAGATGCCGATGCCTCAGGCGTGGAGCGGTACTCCTATCCCAATCTGGACGGTTACCACGCCAGCGACATTGCTCTGGTGAATGTAGTTGTGCCTGCTTCAGCGTGTTTGGGGGCTTCGGAGGCTGTCCTTTCTGCTCTGGAGGCAGCACGCGCTGCTGGCGTGATCGCGCTGTGTGCCGAGGCCGTTGGGGCGATGGAAGCGGCGAAGGATCTGACGGTTGAGTATTTGCGCGTGCGGACGCAGTTTGGTCGTGCGCTGGGCAAGTTCCAGGCACTTCAGCACCGGATGTCAACGGTCTTGATTGAGATCGAACAGGCCCGCTCTGCACTGATCAATGTGGCAGGGCACCTTTCTGCTGAACCTTTCCAGCGAGATAAGCATGTGAGTGCAGCTAAGAATTTGATTGGCCGTGTCGCGCAACTGGTTTGCGAAGAAACCATTCAGTTGCATGGCGGTATTGGCATGACCGAGGAGTATGCTCTGGGACATTATGCCAAGCGTTTGATGATGATCGATCACCAACTTGGCGATGTCGACTACCATCTGGAGCGCTTTGTTGGAGCTATGCAGAGGGAAGCTGCGCGAGAGGCAATGTCATGAAGCGTGCTTCTCTTGTCAGCGTTGAGCGCAAGGCTGATCGTCTGATTGTCATGAACTGTAACTCTTCTCGTCGCAACGCGCTTTCGCCGGAATACTACGACGGGCTTTCGCAGGCGTTGGATCTCGCCAATCAGGACACAGAGATCCGTAGCGTTATCCTGATGGGAGAAGGCGGTTATTTCTGTGCGGGCGGCGATCTGAACACGTTGGCTAAGCGCCGCGAGATGACGGTTTCTGAACGAAAAAATAATATTGAAAAACTCCATAATCTAATTCGAAAAGTAAGGGACTGCGCAAAACCGGTGATTGCGGCGATTGATGGAGGGGCTGCCGGGGCCGGTGTGTCTTTGGCTCTGGCTTGTGACTTCCTGGTAGCAGAGCGGCAGTCTCAGTTTACGCTGGCTTATGTGAAGGTTGGACTGGTGCCGGATGGAGGGGCTACCGCTTCATTGTCCCGGCTTATTCCCTGTCAGCTGGTCTTGGAGATGTGTTTGCTGGGACAACCTGTTTCAGCTGAACGGCTTTATCAGTTAGGGGTGGTCAATGTGCTTAGTGATAAGCCTGCTTTGGCAGAAGCGCACCTGATAGCGGATCGTATAGCGCAAGGTCCAACAAGCGCACAGGGGGCGATCAAGCGATTGGTATCAGCTGCTGATCACAACAGCTATGACGATCAAATGGATCTGGAGCGGGATACGATGGCAGAGGCTCTGGGACATGATGAAGCGCAGGAAGGGATCAGTGCGTTTCTGGAACGACGATCTCCAAATTATGCTTAGGTGCAGCGCCTTAATCAGGTGAAGCCCGAGTGAAACGTCTGGAATGGTGCATTTTGAGCAAGTCGATCAGTCAATTGAGAAACCTGGGTCCGAAGACCGAATATATGCTGTCTGAGGTTGATGTTTGCAGTGAAGATGATCTGCGTGAGCTTGGAGCTGTGCAAGCTTATCAACGGCTGAAATTTCGGTTTGGTCGGGGTGTCTCCATCCTCGCGCTTTATGCCATGGAGGCATGCCTGAGAGATTGTGACTGGCGGGATCTTTCAGCTGAAGACAAGAAAGAACTGAAGGCAAAGGCAGAGCTGGCAAGCTGAGCGGTTAGAGAAAGATGCCTTGAAGCAGGTGATCCGCTTCAAGGCCAGTTGAGCCCATCTTATCTCGTGATTTGAGGTAACCACGTTGCTAACTCAGGGAAAATGGCCAGCACGACAATCAGGGCGAGTGTACAGAGGATGTATGGCAAGGCGGCCCAAGCTACGTTACCGATGGTTGTTCCTTTCGGGCTGACGCCCACCATCACAAACAACAGCAGACCGAATGGTGGTGTTGCGAGGCTCAGCTCCAACGCCAGCAGCATGACCACGCCGAACCAGACCTGGTCAAATCCATAGAGGCTGACCAGAGGCATGAAGACCGGCAGGGTCAGCATCATGATGGAAAGCTGGTCCATGAACATGCCGAGAAACACGAGTGTCAGGAATAAAATGGCCAACATGGTGTAAGCGTTGAGATCAAAGCCGGATGACCACATGATCAGGCCAGATGAAGCGCCGGAAAATGCCAAGATCTGTGAGAATGTGGTGGAGCCGATGATAATGGTCAGCATGAGTGTTGAGACGATCAGAGCGCCGCGCAGGGATTTGATGATCGCCTCTATTGTGAGCTTTTTGCAAAGCGCTGCGAGGAAGGCGACGGCCAACACGCCAAAAGCAGCAGATTCTGACGGTGTTGCCCAGCCCAGCAAGATCAGGCCGACGACGGCGAAGATGACCAGTCCCATAGGCAACACATCAAAGGTGACGGCTTTGATCATCTCGGGCACAGAGGCTTTCACACCTGGATGGCCGGGGGCTGATGTCGGGTCCAGTGAGATCTGGGTGCGGATGACAAGGATGAACATGAGCGCCAGCAAAAGGCCGGGGATCATGCCTGCGATTAACAGCGCTCCCACATCGATGCGTCCGATGGAGCCCAGCAGAACGGCAAGAGACGAAGGTGGGATGATCATTGCAAGGCCACCGGTGGCAACGATCGGGCCCATGATCATGTGCGGCTTGTATCCGCGCTTGACCATATCCGGCATCAGGGTTGAGCCCAGCATGGCGGTGTTGGCCATGGAGGAGCCAGAGAGCGTTGCGAAGACTGTTCCCCCCACCACTGTCATGTAGGAGAGGCGTCCTTTGATGCCGCCGAAGCATTTGTCGAGCGCATCAAATACACGCATGGCAAGGCCGGTGTGAAACAGCAGCTCTCCCATCACCAGAAACAGGGGCACGGGCACCAAAGAGAAGTTGGTGATGGAGGTGGTGGAGTTGGCGATGAGCTGATCTATGCCGCTGAGGCCACCCATGAAATAGAGAGTACCCAGCAGATTGATTGTCAGGAAGGCGACGGCAACGGGCATTCCGATGGCCATCAGTGCCAGAATGGTGGTGAACATTACGACCAGAGAAAGGTGCCAGTCCATGAAGTTGCTCCTTTTCTGAGGTGTTAATGCTGCGCGTTTTCGCCGGAGTATATATCTCCGCGAATGAGCAATCTGAAGAACTCAAGTGCCATTAATCCGAAGCCTGCAGCGAGGAAGGCATAGAGGATCCATGAGGGAATGGCGATTGAACGGATGTCATAGGTGCCGCGTTCCCACATTTGCACTGTGAGCAATGTGGCACGCCAGCTTAAAAGCGCGAGGATTGCAGCTGAAGTGATGAGCACGGTGCGCCTCAAGGCTGTTCTCATGACTGGTGGCAGGAAATTGGTGAAGGATGTGATTGCGATGTGGCCACCCTGACGCACCAACCAGGGAGCTCCGGCCATGGTGGCAAACAGCAGAGCGTATTCAATCAGGGCTGTGGTGGCCTGAATGGGGTGTTGGCCGGTGTTTCGCAAGATCACGTTTATTACGATGGTAAAGGTCATGAAGACGAATGACAGCGCACCAGTCACCGCAAGGCCTGTGATAAGGCCGGAGTAAAGTTTTGGAAGAGACATGGGTTCTCTCAATAAAGGAGAAAGGGGCAGGTGCCCCTTCCATGTTTAACGCTGGTAGTAGGCTTTCCTCAGCTCGTCATAGAGAGGCGAGTTGCTGGCTTTCATTCGGCTCCAAACGGCCTCATAGGCTTTGTCCAGATAATCATTGGCGGCCTGACCTTCGAGGCGGACAATAGTCATGCCGTCTTCCTGCACCTTGGTATCGGTTGCCGCGATGATTGCTTGGAAGTTGTCGTAGGATTTCTGCTCATACTCGATTGCTGCATCCTGAAGGATCTTTTGCGCTTCCGGGCTCAGGCTTTCCCATTTAGACGGGCTCATGACGATGGAGAGGTCAGTTTGTAAGAAACCGGGATCAACACGGTATTTCAGGAATTTGTCCCATGAGAGATCTTGAATGGCGACAATTGGCCAGCCTGCGCCATCAAACACGCTACGTTCCAGTCCGGTGTAAATATCCGGGACCGGTGCAGAAACTGGAATCGCATCCAGCGCTTCGAAGAAGCTTTTGTAAACAGGAGAGGTGCGCAAGCGCTTGCCTGTTAGGTCGACACTTCCATCCGCTTTCTTTTGCGGTTCGTTGAGCGTGTAAATGTGGAACTTGATACCGGAATCAATATGGGCCATCAGCTTGACGCCGAGCCGGTCCTGAAAGGCCTTCTCCATCAGGGCGAAGCCGCCGTTCTTGCGGCCTTCTGCTGCTGTTATGGTTGATCCGAGCCAGGCATCTGCTTCTGGCATGGAGCCGAGATGGTATCCGGCTGGGCCATAATGGATGTCTACGATGCCACGCTCAACTGCGGCGACCTGCTGGTTGGAAGGGAAGACTTCCGGCCCGCCGATATGCTGGATTTGCACGATGCCTTTGCCGCGTTCATTGACCAGATCCACATAGCCTAGAAAGGACTGGGTGAAGGCGAGCGGTTTTGGAAAAGCTGAAACTGCTTTGAGAATTTCTTCTGCCTGCGCGGAGCCGGCAAACAAGATGGATGGAAGTGCAGCACCCATCACAACAGATGCAAATGCACGTTTTAAAGATTTGAATTTCATAGATCCCTCCCAGATTGCGCCGGTGGTTCCGTCCGTTTGGAGCAATTGTCTGAGGGCTCTCGTCAATACTGGATTCAATTGCTCTGATGAGCTCAGTCTAACGCTGATTTTCCCCTATGAATCTAGAGTGGTTTGTCAGTATGCAAAATCGTTCTTAATACGTCTTTTTATATGAAATGCGCTCTGTAACCTATTGCTTGAGCCCCTAATAATAGATGGAGGGTACATACAAACACATATATATTCAAGCTTAGAATGATTAAGTTATAGCGTTTTATCTATGCATTTGCATATATAGTGGCGTCTTGTTGCGACAGGGCACTATGGATGCCGGCGGTGGCATAGGCTACGAGCAATGTTTTCATTTCAGCAATGCCGGAGGTGTGATCTGCTTCTGCCATTGCATCAACACGCCAGGCTGAGGTGCATAGAGCGATTTGTGAAGAGATGGAAAAGACGAAGGTTGCGGAGACTTTCCTAAGATCGGCAGTGGGATAGAGCTTGGCGATTTCTGAAAGAAATACTTTTGCTGTTGGGTCAAAACAAGCTTGTGAGATTGCGCTCCAGCGTTCTTCTGCAGAGATCATGGCAACCAGACGTGCGTAGGCGAGCCAGCCGTGGCCGCTGTTTTCAGCTTTGTCCAGATAAGGGTAGAAGAAACTCTCCAGAATGCCTTTCAGGGTGATGACTTGTTCTGACGCTTTCAGCTGTTCCAGTGCATCAAGACGGAGACGGGCGAGTTCGTCGGCACGGCGTTCGACTGTTTTGAAAAACAGGTCTTCCTTTGTGCCGAAGTGGTGGTTTACGAGGCCCAGTTTTACCCCTGCTTTTTGTGCGATATCTCTTATGGACGCAGCGTCATAACTGCGAAAGGCAAACAGGTGTTCTGCGGCGTCGAGAATCTTCTGCCGCGTCTCCAAAGAGCTTTTTGAAGGGGCTCTTTGTCTTTGTTTTTCCTGCGAAATCTTCTTAATCATAAAAAGAGCTTGCCTTATTTTGTACGACTGTTCAATCTAATTGTAGTTCTGAGGGGGGACGAACAGTGAATATTTCAAAGGAGAGCTATGCCTTAATTGGGGCAGGGCCGATGGGGCTCGCCACGGCCAAGACACTTATTGAGCAGGGAATAGATTTTCAGGGCTTTGAGTTACACAGCGATGTCGGCGGGCTGTGGGATATTGATGGGCCTAAGTCGACCATGTACGAGTCCGCGCACCTGATTTCATCCAAGAAAATGACCGAGTTTACAGATTTTCCGATGGGTGATCACATTGCTGAGTATCCCGGTCATCGCGAACTAAAGACTTACTTTCAGGAGTTTGCCGAAAAGTTTGATTTGAAGCGGTACTATCATTTTGGAGCAGAAGTGACCTGCATCGCGCCGTTGGGAGGTGATGGTGAGGGGTGGACGGTCAGCTGGAGAGATCAGGACGGAGATCATTCAGCTGAATTTGCCGGAGTGCTGATCGCCAATGGCACGCTTTCTGAACCCAATATGCCAGAGTTTGCAGGAGAGTTTTCTGGCGGCCTCATTCATTCGTGCCACTATAAAAGTGCGCAGCAGTTCGCCGGCAAACGGGTGCTGATTGTCGGGGCGGGCAATTCAGGTTGTGACATAGCGGTGGATGCGATCCATCATGGGGTACAGTGCGATATATCCATGCGTCGTGGCTATTACTTTGTTCCCAAATATGTTTTCGGGAAACCGGCAGACACGATGGGTGGGGCGGTGAAGTTGCCGCTCTGGCTGAAGCGGCGAGTGGATCAGGCATTGCTGAAATGGTTTGTTGGTGATCCGCAGGCCTATGGGTTTCCCAAACCAGACTATAAGCTTTATGAGAGCCATCCGGTGGTGAACTCGCTTATTCTCTATCATGCCGGTCACGGGGATATTGGTATTCGGGCTGACATCAAGGAACTGGATGGGCATACGGTTCGGTTTTGTGATGGTGAAGAAGCTGAGTATGATCTTGTCGTCACCGCGACTGGCTATAAACTGCATTATCCCTTTATCGACAAAGAGCTTTTGAACTGGCAGGGCGAAGCGCCGCATCTGTTTTTGAATTGCATGCATCCAGAACGGAATGATCTGTTTGTAATGGGCATGATTGAGGCAACCGGTCTGGGTTGGGAGGGGCGTCATGATCAGGCGGAACTGGTTGCGCGTTATCTGAGGGGCCTCAGGGACGGAAGTGCGACAGCTGAGGCAATCAAAGCTGAGAAAGCCAAGGGATTTGAGCGTGAGACTGGGGGGATGAACTACCTCAAGCTGGCGCGGATGGCTTACTACGTGGACAAACAGAGTTATCGCTCTGCACTGAACAAGCGCACACAGGCGTTGAAGAGGGAAATGGCATGAGTGACATTGACCTTGTTGTTCTCAACTTCAGTTCTGGTTCGCTGACCTTGCTCAACGGTATTTTGGGTGTTGTGATGTTCTCAATCGCGCTGGACCTGTGTCCTGCGGATTTTAAGCGATTGACACTGTCGCCAAAGCCTGTGGTGATTGGGCTGTGCTCTCAATTTCTGGTCTTGCCGAGCCTCACATTTCTGCTTGTTCTGATCGTTCAGCCCCGACCTTCGATTGCTTTGGGGCTTATTCTGGTGGCAGCGTGTCCGGGTGGAAACATCTCAAACTTCATCACTCATCGTGCTGGTGGCAATGCAGCGCTGTCGGTTTCCATGACGGCTTTTGCTACGGTGGGAGCAATTGTTGCGACACCCTTTAATATCGCATTTTGGGGTAGTCTTTACGGCCCGACGCGCGCGATATTGCAAGAGACGCATATCGATAGGCTGTCAGTTGCAATTACTGTTTGCTTTATGTTGGTGTTGCCATTGTTCCTTGGCATCATGCTCAACCGTATCAAACCACAGCTGGCTGCCAAAATCCGGCAGCCACTGCGCATGGCGTCCATGGGGATTTTCATCGGCTTCATCTTCATCGCGCTGTTTGCCAACTGGTCGTTTTTTCTTGCCTATGTGGGTGCTGTGGCATCTCTCGTAATTGTCCATAATGGGCTGGCTTTAGCGGCGGGGTATACTCTGGCGAGCGTTGCTGGTGTGTCTGCTTATGACCGGCGGGCCATTACGATTGAAACTGGCATCCAAAATTCCGGTCTGGGGCTGGTGTTGATCTTCGGCTTTTTTGGTGGGCTTGGCGGCATGTCTGTTGTGGCGGCTGCCTGGGGGATTTGGCATGCGATCAGCGGACTGGTGCTTGCCAGTTTTATGGCGCGCAAAGCAGTCAAGCTTCCCGCGGAGGCAACGTCATGACCAAGCTTCTTATTACCGGTGCTGCAGGAGGTGTCGGACAAGCATTCTTACGGCAATTGGCGGGCACGGAGCTGGAGGTTGTTGCGACTGATATTCGTGAATCAAGCGATCTCCCAGCAAATGCTCGTTTCAGAATGTTGGATGTAACTACAGACAGGGTGTCAGCACTGATTGAGGACGAGCGGCCTGATGTGATTGTGCATCTGGCTTCCATCGTCACACCCTCTGTGAGTTCTACACGGGATATTGAGTATCTGGTTGATGTTGTTGGCACTCAGTCGGTGATTGATGCTGCGATCAAAGCAGGTGTGAAGCGTCTTGTCGTCACATCATCCGGGGCAGCTTATGGGTATCATGCAGACAATCCTGTGCCATTGCATGAGGATGATCATATTCGCGGCAACGAAGAGTTCGCGTACTCCTACCATAAGCGTCTGGTTGAAGCTGCTTTGGCTCGTGCTCGTTCGGAGGCACCGCAACTGGAGCAGGTTGTGTTGCGGGTTGGGACGGTTCTTGGAACGGGCATGAACAATCAGATTACCGCGTTGTTCCATAAGCCGAGGCTGCTTGGGATCGCCGGATCGGACAGCGCCTTTGTGTTTATCTGGACGGAAGATCTTGCGCGTATTCTGTTCCTTGCTGCGACAGAGGCTCCTGAGGGGATTTACAACGTGGCGGGTGATGGAGCGTTGTCGATGCAGCGGTTGGGGCAAATGCTCAATAAGCCTGTTCTCAAGTTGCCGTCCTGGTTGTTGAAATTTGTTTTAGGTGTGGCGAAACCACTGCGGCTTTCCCGGTATGGACCGGAGCAGGTTCGGTTTTTGCAATACCGTCCTGTGCTGGCCAATGAGCGGTTGAAATCAGTGTTTGGCTATACTCCGGAAAAGACAAGTGCAGAAGTGTTTGAGCACTGGCGAGCATCTGTGGGGCTTTGATGAAAACAGCGGTTATTACAGGCGGCGCTGGTGGCTTAGGGCAGGCACTCGCAACCCGGTTGCAGCGTGAGAGCTGGCATACGGTTCTGCTGGATTTGCCCGGTCCGGGGCTGGAGGGGCTGCAACAGAACGAGCGACAGAGCATTTATGCCTGCGATTTAACGGATGGGGGTGCGGTTGAGCAGGTTGCTCAGCAGGTTTTGGCTCGGCACAACAGCATTGATCTGGTGGTTTACAATGCAGGCATTACGCATATCGGATTGTTTGCGGACATGGACCTGACAGCGCATCGCAAAGTGCTGGATGTGAATTACTTCGGAGCGGTGCATACGGCGCGGGCATTTTTGAAAGCGGTGCGGGCCTCCAGTGGATGCCATCTGGCGATCTCGTCAGTTGCCGGATTCTCACCACTGATTAAACGGACAGCTTATGCGGCTAGCAAGCATGCGCTGGAGGGTTTTTTTGGCTCGTTGCGGTCTGAAGAGAAGTCTTATGGCGTTCATACGTTGATTGCAGCGCCTTCGTTTGTGGCAACCAATGTTGGACGGTCGGAGACGCAAGAGAACGGTCTGGCCCGTCCGGGCTCGTCAACAGATGGCGTTGATTACATGAGCGCGGAACGGGCGGCGGACATCATCTACAAGGCGTATGTGCGCAAAACAGAGATGAAACCGGTTGGCCGCGTTGCCAGTTTGGCGTGGTGGCTCAACCGGTTGTCACCCAAAGCCTATCAGCTGCTGATGGAGCGCAACATCAAGGAACCTTCCTAGGTTTGATGAAATGTCAGACCTTCCTGGCGTAGGTCTGGCATTCAAAACCGGTAATGGTGGTTGCAAACACGTCGTACTCAGCTTTCCGGCTGATGCCGTACAGGCGATGAAACTCTGCTGTGCTCATCTGTTCAGCCGTTTTGCTTTGCGCCCATGTTTGGATCGCTGTCTCCCAGTTTCCTGTCAGGTGATCATATTGGGTGAGGTCCGCCTCCAAGGTGATTGGAGTGCCGGGATCGCTTCGGTTTTCAAGACCGTGATGAATGCCTTCAAGGATCGCTGAGACAACCAGATATGGGTTGGCATCAGCGCCGGAGACGCGGTGCTCCAGCCTTGCGCCTTTGCCATGTGTCGCCGGTACACGGATCGCCGCGGCGCGGTGGTCATACCCCCAGCAACAAGTGATTGGGGCATAAGAGCCCGGCTGCAGGCGGCGGTAGGAATTGGCGTGTGGAGCAAACAGAATTTGCATGTCCAGCATGGTGCCCAGCAGGCCCCCTACGGCGTTGCGCAAGGCCGGGTTTGCTTCCTCTGCGCTGCCGCTGAAGATGTTGTTGCCTTCTGTATCCAGCAGACTGGTGTGGACGTGGAAACCGCTGCCAGTCTCTTCTGCGTAGGGTTTTGACATGAACGTGACATCCATGCCGTGTTTGCGGGCAATATGGCGTACAACGCGCTTGAACAGCAGGCAATGATCCGCAGCTTCCACTGCGCTTGGCACGTGAAGCAAGTTGATCTCAAACTGTCCGTGACCAAACTCGGAGGTGGTGGTGTCTGCAGGGATATCCTGAATTTTGCAGGCTTGGTTGATCTCCATGAGGATCGGTTCGAATTGAGCCATGATGTCCAGATCATAGATCTGTGAGGCTTTGAGACGCTGGTTGGTGCCGGGAATGTAGGGAGGGAGTGGTAAGCCAGCTGGACCGGATTCCATGTCGACGAAGTAGAACTCCAGCTCTGTAGCGACAACAGGTGTCAGGCCCTTGTTCTGGAACTTCTTCTCAACGGTTTCAAGAACATATCTTGGATCCAGTGGGGTTGGCTTCTGGTCCTTAATCTCGAAAAGAGTGACGAGCACTTGCGCGGTCGGCACTTTGGCCCATGGCACGCGCTTCAGCGTTCCTGGAACTGGGATGCATATGCCATCCGGGTCTCCGCGCTCAATGGCAAGGCCTGTTGCCGGCACATCAACGCCCCACACGTCCAGTGCGACGGTGGACAAGGGCAAACGAACACCACCTTCGGCCAGTTTATCCAGCATTTCTGCTGGCAACCATTTGCCTCTGAGCGGGCCACAAAAGCCAGCATAAAGGACCTCGATCTTTTCGAGGTCGGGATGTTGTTTCAAAAAGGCGTCGGCTTCAATTCGAAACTGTTCCAATTGCGGCTGTACTGCTGTCAGGGTTGGCATGCGAACTCTTCTGGTCGTGATCTGATCTGTTGTTTTATCGGGTGTTCTGATTGAACTGGCTGGCATAGATGCAAAGTAAATCCAAGGCTAAAGTGGCACCGGCCAGTGCTGTGATCTCAGCATGATCGTAGGCTGGTGCGACTTCTACAAGGTCCATGCCTTTTAGGTTTATTCCAGCAAGCCCACGCAGGATCTCTCGTGTCTCTCCGGTGTTCAGACCGCCAACAACTGGTGTTCCTGTTCCCGGCGCAAAGGCTGGATCGAGGCAATCGATGTCGAAGCTGATGTAGCTGGCACTTTTGCCTGTCACCTTATGGATGCGTTCAATCGTGGCCTGTGCGCCGTTATTACGGACCCAGTCCGCCGTAATTGTGGTCAGGCCCTGTGTGTTCTCATTGTTGGTTCTGATACCAACTTGTATCGATGTCTGCGGGTTGATGAGACCATCTTTTACCGCTCTGTAGAACATGGTGCCATGGTCAATACGGCTGGAGTTGTCAGTCCATGTGTCACTGTGTGCATCAAACTGGATGAGGGAGAGTGGTTCGTGTTTTTTTGCGTGCGCTTTGAGCATGGGATAGGTGCAGAAATGATCTCCACCCAGCATGAGTGTTGCCGTACCTGCGTCTAAAATGGCAGAGGCCTGCTGTTCCAGTTCTTCCGGTACGCTCATGGGGTAGCCGGGATCGAAGATGAAATCGCCGTAGTCGACAACAGCAAGGCGGTCGAACGGGTCAAAGGACCAGCCCCATGCGTGGTCCCAGGCCAATATGGAGGAAGCTTGCCTGATTGCTCTTGGGCCGAAGCGACACCCCGGCCTGTTGCTGACGGACATGTCAAAGGGGATGCCACAGACCGCGACATCTATCCCCTTAAGGTCCTTGGTGAATTTACGGCGCATAAAACTGAGCGCTCCGGCATAGCTGGATTCAGCTATGGTCCCATAAGGGGTGGAGCGGGTGTAGGCCAGATCGCCTTTTGAGTATTCATCCAGCGAGGATGGGTGTTTCGTATCAGACACGTATACTTCCTCGATCAAATTGAGCTTATCGCCAGCCGTTCTTCTTTCATGCGCTTGACCTGTGCTTGTTTTGTGACCAGCGAAGCGGTGACCACGCCAACAGCGACAACAGAAATGAGAATGGATGACAGGGCATTGATTTCAGGTGAAACGCCTATGCGCACCTGCGAATAGATCTTCATTGGCAAGGTGGTTGCACCCGGACCTGAAGCAAAGGAGGCGATGACCAGATCATCCAGCGAGAGTGTGAAGGCCAGCAGCCATGCTGCCAAAATTGCGGGAAAGATGATGGGCAGTGTTACCTGCATGAAGGCGGAAAAACGGGTGCATCCCAGATCAAGGGCAGCTTCTTCCAGACTACGTTCGAATGTCACCAGTCTGGCCGAGACGACAACGGCGGCGTAGCACATGGAGAAGGTTATATGTGCCAGTGTGACTGTCCAGAAGCCTCGGGTGAAATCCAGTGAGACGAACAGCAGGAGCAATGACAGGCCCGTGATGACCTCTGGCATGACCATTGGCGCGTAGATCATACCTGTGAAGAGCGTTTTGCCGTGGAATGGTCCGGCGCGATTGAGCACAAGTGCGGCCATGGTTCCAAGGACTGTTGCGACAGATGCTGAGATGAAACCAACACGGAGTGTGACCCATGCGGCATTGATGAAACTCTCATTGAAGAAGACTGATTGATACCACTTGGTGGAGAAACCAGCCCAAACGGTGACCAATCTGGATTCGTTGAAAGAGTAGATCATCAGCAGGATGATCGGCAGATAGAGGAATGCAAAGCCGAGTGTGAGCGTTGTTGTGTTGAACCAGTTGAAGCGGGTCATTGGCTGGCCTCCGCTTGTTTTTCCTGCTGTTTCTGGAACAGGATGATGGGTAGGATCAACATAAGCAGCAGCAGAATTGCGACGGCGGATGCGACTGGCCAGTCTCTGTTGGAGAAGAACTCCACCCAGAGCGTTTTGCCGATCATGATAGTGCTGGATCCACCCAGAATGTCTGGAATGACAAACTCACCGACAGCAGGGATAAAGACGAGGAAACAGCCTGCCCAAACTCCTGGTAATGACAGTGGTAGAGTAATGACCCAAAAAGCTTTGAGAGGCGAACACCCCAGATCTGTTGCAGCTTCCAGCAGTGAGATATCGAGTTTTTCCAGAACTGCATAGAGTGGCAGGACCATGAAAGGCAGGTAGGAATAAACGATGCCAATGTAGATGGCAGTGTCGGTGTTCAGGATCATCAAGGGTTCGTCAATGATGCCTGTCCAGAGCAGGAAGTAGTTGAGGAAGCCTTCTTTTTTGAGAATGCCGATCCATGCATAAACGCGGATGAGAAAGCTGGTCCAGAAGGGCAGGATCACCAGCATCAGGAGAGTAGCGCGCCACTCTTTCGGGGCTTTGGCCATGGCATAGGCGATAGGATAGCCGATTGCCAAAGTGAGTAGCGTTGAGATGGATGCGATCCTGAGACTGCTTAGATATGAGTTCAGGTAGAGTGTATCTTCCGTTAGCCAGACATAGTTCTCCAGATCAAACGCCTGAATCATGGCGAGCAGACCTTGCCAGCCCTCTGAAATGTCGAAATTCGGAAAGTATGGCGGGCGCGCCAGTATGACATCGGACAAGGAGATCTTCAGTACAATGACGAAAGGTGCGAGGAAGAAGATCAACAACCAGATATACGGGATCGCTATGAGCAGTCTGCGTCCCCAGCCTGAACTCGGACTGGATGTCTCCTGTATTTCTTCTGAGGGGGAGGTGATATCTGCAACTGCCATCGCTCACCTCACGTTTCCAGAAAGACGCCAGCGCCTTTCTCCCAATAGACATAGACGGTGTCCTCCCATGTGATTGGGCGGTCGGCGAGATGTTCTCTGTTGGAGACCTGTGCTTTCAAAATGGAGCCATTTGAGGCTTTGACGTGATAAGTTGAGATGTTGCCAGTGTAGCCGATGTCCCAGACTTCGCCCTTAATGCAGTTGTCAGCGTTTGCTGGCTTGTCTTTAGAGATGCGGAGTTTTTCAGGGCGAACTGCGAGCCAGACGGTCGTTCCTGCTTGAGGGCGAAGTTTGGTTGAGATCGCCAAAGGTGTTTCACCTTCAGCCCACGTCAGGCTTGCTGTTTCGCCAGTGGTGACATCTATCTGGCCTTCAATGATGTTAACATCGCCAAGGAAGTCAGCGGAATAGCGGGAGTTTGGATACTCGTAGATTTCAGCGGGTGTCGCGACCTGAACGATTTTGCCGTGGTCCATCACAGCGATGCGGCTCGCGACTGTCATAGCCTCTTCCTGATCATGAGTGACGATGACAAAGGTGAGGCCGAGCTGCTCCTGAATGTTCATCAATTCAAACTGGGTTTGCTCGCGCAATTTCCTGTCCAGCGCACCAAGCGGCTCGTCAAGCAGCAGGAGCTTGGGTTTTTTGGCGAGAGAGCGGGCAAGGGCAACGCGCTGCTTTTGACCACCCGAAAGCTGGTGTGGTTTGCGTTTGGCAAAAGGTTCCAGCTGGACCAGCGACAGCATTTCTTCAACACGTCTCCGGATCTCGGCCTTTGCGGTCTTTTCCTGTTTGAGGCCGAAGCCGATGTTCTGTTCCACTGTCATATGCGGGAAGAGCGCGTAGGACTGGAACATCATGTTGACGGGCCGTTTGTGTGGCGGTGCCTTTTGCAGATTGTTCTGACCGAGCATGATGTTGCCAGCGGTGGGATATTCAAACCCTGCCAGCATACGCATCATAGTTGTCTTACCGCAGCCGGACGGGCCGAGAAGGGCGAAGAACTCGCGCTCATAGATGTTGAGCGTTAAGTCCTCAATGGCAGTGAAGTCGCCAAATTCCTTCGTGACGTTTTCAAAGCGCACCAAAGGTTCCTGAGTTGGATCCTCCCAAGGTGCGAATTTGCAGACTGGCTGAGTGTTTACCAGAGTTTCCATCGTGGCCCGCTCCACCCTCTGTTGTTGTCCTGCTTCCAAAGAAACATGGAAGGCGCGCGGACAACTTGAGTTGCCCGCTGCTGCCGATGATTACTGGCCCGACTTCACTGCGGTCCAGGCACGGGTCACAATACGCTGAATTTTTGGTGCGTAAGGCGTTGTGACGTAAAGTTTTTCCATGGTTGCTTCATCTGGATACACGGCAGAATCTTCCAGAATTTCCTGATCTAGATGCTCATGTGAGGCTTTGTTGCCGTTGGCGTAGACCACGTAGTTGGAAGCTTTTGCGATGACATCCGGGCGCATGATGTAATCGAGGAACATATGTGCTTCTTTGGAGTTGGTTGCATCTGTCGGGATTGCCATCTGATCAAACCACATCAGCGCACCTTCCTTTGGAATGATGTAGTTGATGGTGACGCCGTTGTCGGCTTCTGCTGCTCTGTCGCGGGCCTGAAAGACGTCACCAGACCAACCGATAGCTAAGCAGATATCGCCGTTTGCGAGGGCGTTGATGTATTCGGAACTGTGAAACTTCTGGACGTATGGCCGGATGGTCTTGAGGAGTGCTGCAGCTTTTTCAATATCAGCCTTGTTGTGGCTGTCAGGGTTTAGCCCGAGGTGGTTGAGCGCTGCGGGGATGAGCTCTGTTGGCGCGTCCAGCATATGAATGCCGCAATCCTGAAACTTGGCGAGTATTTCTGGGTTGAAGATGATTTCCCAACTGTCGACCGGTTGGCCGTCCAGACGTTTAGCAGCGGCTTCTACATTGTAGCCGATGCCAGTGGTGCCCCACATGTAGTTGATGGAATAAGCGTTGCCCGGGTCATAGATGGAGGTTCTGTCGGAGACGAGCGACCACATGTTCTTCAGGTTTGGGAGAGCGTCTTTATCCAGTTTTTGGAAGACGCCGGCTTGAATTTGCCGGGAGAGGAAGCTGCCTGTTGGAACAACAATATCGTACCCTGTGGTGCCTGCGAGCAGCTTGGTTTCCAAAACCTCGTTTGAATCGAAAACGTCGTAATTGACCTTGATACCGGTTTCAGCTTCGAAATCTTTCAGAACGCTTTCGTCGATGTAATCAGACCAATTGTAAACGTTGATGGTGCCTTCTGCGTGCGCTGCGCTGGCTGCACATGCAACCATTATTGCGGTCGCCATTGTGCCCGTCAGTCTGGACTTGAAGTTTGAACTCATTTCATCTTCCCCCCTCAAATTTTTGCACAGCGTTGGTGCTGGCGTGTCTGGATCCGGCCGTCTCCGTTGTTCTTAATTGTGTGCCTATTTTGAAAGATGACCACAGAATTCTCAGCTAGGCAATAGTTTGTGATCAAATTATCTTTGCAGCTGGTTCGGGTGCTTCTATAGTTCCTTCATGAGTAAGATGACTTTACAAAGCGCTGTTGTTCCTGATGTGGGGATCCCTGTTCATGAGCAAGTTTACCGCCAATTGAGAGAACGGATCCTGTTTGGTGGTTTTCTGCCGGGTAAGGCTGTGACCCTACGGGGGCTGGCTGAGGAACTGGGTGTGAGTGCGATGCCTGTTCGTGAGGCTGTGCGACGTCTCATTGCAGAAAACGCGTTGGAATTACACGGCAATAGGCGTGTTTCTATCCCAGATGTTTGCGAAGATATAATCGATGAAATCTGGTCAGCTCGGCGGTTGTTGGAAGTTGAGCTGGCATCCAAAGCTCTGGTGAATTTGAAAGAGGAAGATATTCAGGTTCTCCAAGGCATTGATGATCAGATTGATGTCGCTCTGGAAACTGGCGATGTGGAAGGGTACATGCGCGGAAACTACGAGTTTCACTTTTATCTTTACTCACAAAGCCGATCTGAAATTCTTATCAAACTTGTCAAAAATCTATGGGTTCAGTTTGGTCCATTTATGCGTCTGGTCTATGGGCGGTCTGGTACTGCGAATCTGGAGGATCAGCATAAACAGGCATTGGAAGCACTGAAATTGCATGATCAGACTGCTTTAAAAATCGCCTTGGAAGAGGACATTGCACAGGGCATGGGGTTTATCAGAGAGTCTCTCAGTCTTGCTGAGAAGGTTTGATGATCTGCTGTTTTCTCTGGCTGAGTTCATAGAGCCGCAGGCTTTGATGGGTTAGACTGGAGGCATAGGCAGGTAGCGTCTTTATTGAAGTAAAGATTGACTCTCCTACATTTGTGATCACAAAATAATGGGGAGTTTACTTCTATTGCCCGGTTTGCAGGGCGTGCCTCTTTTCGGAAGGACTGACCCCATGGACTATATCGCTAATCTTCCGCCCACTCATGTTCTGCAAGAAAAGGATGCTGCCCACCATCTGCATCCGTTTACAGATACTAAGTCCCTCAACGCCAAGGGGACGCGTGTGATTACGCGGGCTGATGGTGTTTATCTTTGGGATTCTGAGGGCAATAAGATCCTGGATGGAATGGCGGGGCTTTGGTGTGTGAATGTGGGGTATGGCCGCAAAGAAATTATCGAGGCGGTTCACCGGCAGATGCAACAACTGCCTTATTACAATACGTTTTTCCAGAGTTCACATCCGCCTGCGATTGCCCTTGCCGAAAGGATCTCTAATCTAGCGCCGGATCATCTGGACCATGTATTCTTTGCGGGCTCAGGCTCTGAAGCCAATGACACCGTTGTTCGTATGGTGCGCCATTACTGGGCCAGTGAAGGCAAACCGACCAAGAAGACGATCATCTCCCGTCATAATGCTTATCACGGTTCTACCATGGCCGGTGCGAGCTTGGGCGGTATGAGTGCGATGCACGCGCAAGGTGGACTGCCTATTCCTGACATCACTCACATCAACCAGCCTTACTGGTATGGTGAAGGCGGTGATATGGACCCTGCCGAGTTTGGCCTGATGCGCGCGCGTGAGCTTGAGGCTGAGATTGATCGTCTTGGCGAAGACAATGTGGCGGCCTTTATCGGGGAGCCTATTCAGGGGGCAGGCGGTGTTGTTATTCCGCCGGAGACCTATTGGCCAGAGATTCAGCGTATCTGCCGTGAACGCAACATCCTGCTGATTGCTGATGAGGTGATTTGCGGGTTTGGGCGTACCGGGAACTGGTTTGGCTCACAGACTTTCAACTTCAAGCCAGATCTGATGCCGATTGCTAAGGGGCTTTCCTCTGGTTATCTGCCGATTGGTGCGGTTGTGGTGAGTGAGAAGGTTGCCAAGGGCTTTATTGAGCATGGCGGCGAGTTCTATCACGGCTTTACTTATTCTGCGCATCCTGCAGCTTGCGCAGCAGCACTTGCGAACCTTGATATCATTGAAAATGAGCGATTGCCTGAAAAGGTCGCGAATGATACAGGGCCGTATCTGGCTGAAAAGTGGAAAGCTCTCGGCGAGCATCCGCTGGTCGGCGAGGCGCGTATTTGTGGCCTGGTTGGTGCTTTGGAACTTTCACCGGATAAGGCGCGTCGTGCTCGGTTTGAAGCTGAAAAAGGCACTGTTGGGACGATCTGCCGAGATCATTGCTTTGAGAGTGGCTTGGTGATGCGCCACGTTGGCGATAGCATGATCATCTCGCCGCCACTTGTGATTTCGCGCAGTGAGGTGGATGAGTTGATTGAGAAAGCGCATCGTGCGCTGGATCTGACGGCTGCTGATGTTACTGCCCAAGGTATCAAATAGGTTTTGAGGAGGCTCAGGCTCGATTGAGTTTGCACCGCATATTTCAAGAGGATGCATATGGAGAGCAACCGGTTGCCGGGAATTTCTGGCATCGTTCGTTCTCTCCTCAGACGCTTGGTGCGCCGCTTTTCGATGAACAGTCCTGTGAAGTTGCTGTTGTTGGAGGTGGATACACAGGGCTGTCTGCAGCGTTGAAACTTGCGCAGCAGGGTGTCGATGTTGCGGTGCTGGATGCTCAACATATTGGGTGGGGGGCTTCTGGTCGCAATGGTGGTTTCTGCTGTCTGGGTGGGACGATTGCAGATGATGCCGACTTGATTGATCGCTATGGGGAAGCGGATGCACGGCGGTACTTTTATGCAGAGCGTGCAGCCATTGATCTGGTTGCAGAGCTGTTAGAGCAGAACTCGATTGATGCTGATGTTGTTTCCAAAGGAGAAACGGTTCTTGCACACAAAGCTCGGCGTGTTGATCAGCTGAAAGATACAGTTGCGGACATACAAAAGCGCTATGGGATCAGCTGCACCTTTCATGACAAAGATGAACTTGTAGAGCTTGGGATGACGGCCTCAGGGCTTTCTTCTGGGCTGACAATTCCAATCGGGTTTGCGCTGCATCCTTACAAATATGCGCGTGGTCTTGCTGAGGCTGTGAAGGCGCAAGGAGGCCGGTTTTATGAACAGACCTCTGTACTCGGCATTACTCCTTCAGCAGATGGGCAGTATGTCCTGAAAGCAAGAGTGGGCCAGTTGCGTGCGCAAAAAGTACTTTTGGCGACCAATGGCTATTCCTCTGAAAATATGCCGGAGTGGATGGCTGGAAAATATCTTCCGATACAATCTAACATTTTGATGTCGCGCGTTCTTTCTGATGAGGAGTTGAAGCGTCAGGGGTGGTTCTCTAATCAGATGGCCTATGACACCCGGACTTTGCTGCATTACTTCCGTCTGCTCCCGGACAACCGGTTGCTTTTTGGTATGCGGGGAAGTGTGAGTGCTACACCACATGCGCGAAAGCGTATGCGCACAGCTACACGGCGTGACTTTGAGCGGATGTTTCCTGAATGGGCGAAAGTTGAAACGCCAGATTTCTGGCCTGGTCTTGCCTGTTTGACCCATAAACTTGTGCCATTTGCAGGTGCGGTTCCCAATACGCAGGGGCTTTACGCTGCTTTTGGTTATCATGGGAATGGTGTTGCTATGGCCACTTATGCCGGGCAGCTGGTGGCAGCTGAGATCCTGGGTGAGGCAACAAAAATGCCTTACCCAAGTTTTATGAAGCAGGCGCCGACAGAGTTTCCTTTCAGGGCTATGCGCCGCCACCTGCTTGCTCTCAGCTACACCTGGTTTGAGTTGAAGGACAGATTACTCTGAGGTTTCCTGCATCTCACTCTGCAGTTGGCTGGCGACCATGGAGTAAAGTCTGCCGCTTTGCTTGATGGTGCGTTTCTGGGTTTCAAAATCAACGTGGATCAGGCCAAAGCGCGGGAGATACCCTTCTGCCCATTCGAAGTTGTCCATGAGTGTCCAACAGAAATATCCTTTTAGTGGTATTCCATCTTCAATCGCTCTGGCTGCCTGCTTCAGATGAGACAGAACGTAGGTGCTGCGACTGCAAGTGATGCTGAGGGAAGGTGAAAGCGGGGATAAAAGGGGGAGCTAAGGGGGATAAGGGCCACAGCGTGTGTGACCCTTTTTGTTTGATTTAAGGTGCGCCGCCGACGCGCATGACGGCTGCTGCACCGCACTTGTTGCCATCTTGCAGGCAAGTCTCGATGTCTGCTCCGCGGAGCCATGAACTCAGGAAGCCAGCGTTGAAGGCATCTCCAGCGCCAGTTGTGTCGACAACAGGGACGGGGTCTGCGGCTACGGTGATCTCGCCGTCCTTAGTGATGGCGGTTGCACCTGCCTTGCCTTTTTTCACAACTGTGAGTGTCGGGCAGTTGGCTGGCTCTTTCAGGTAGCCAAGATGCTCTGCTTCCATCTCGTTCGGCAGGAACAGGTCCACCTGTGCGATGAGGTCCTGAACCTCTCCGTTGAGGAGGCAGTTCTGATCCCATGAGCAATCCAGAGAAACCGTCATGCCTGCGGCCTTGGCGATCTCCAGCAGTTCCGGAAGTTCCTGCAGTGTTGCCAGTTCACCGATGTGCAGGTGTCTGGCTTTTGATGTGCTGAACGCCTCCAGCATGTCTCTTGGGACTGCGGTCCCATTGCGCTTGGTGAGAAAGGCACGGTCTTCCTGACAGCCGATAACGGCTGTTACCTGAGCACCGTTTGCGGTGTTAAAGGGCGACAGGCTTAGGTCAACGCCGCTGCGCTGCATCTTGTCTAAAATCGCAGAGCCGAACGGGCCGCCGGGCATGGATGCCAGAAGGGTCGTTTTGTGGCCCAATGCGGAAAGGTTGGCAGCGGTGATGAAACCGCCGCCTCCGGGTTCAACTGCCAGTTCTTCGGCGTAGGTTTCTTCGCCTAGTCTTGGTAGTTCGGTGAGCCCAGTAAAGATGAGGTCGCAATAAACCCGTCCCGCACAGACGATTGCCCCATCGGTTTGTTTTGAGGTCACCGGATGGCCTCCCCGGTGTGCGCATCAAACAAGTGAATGGCTTCAGGTGCTGCATGCAGGTTGACGGTGTCGCCAACGGCAGGCGGTGTTCTGCCGGAGGCTTTGGCGATGACTTCCTTTTCGCCCACTTTAACGTAGGCGAGGGTGTCTGTGCCGAGTGGTTCGATCACGGACACTTCGCCGGAAAAGAGGCCTTCGCCTTCCTGAACCAGCAGGGCATCCGGGCGCAGACCAACGGCGACCTTCTGATTTTCATTGATCTTGGTGGTTGGCACTGGAACTGAGGTGCCATTGTCCAGAGCGATTGTTTCTCCCTTCACAATGCCGTTCAGCATGTTCATGGAAGGGGCGCCGATGAACTGAGCCACAAAGATGTTTGCTGGCTCGTAGAACACTTCGAACGGTGTGCCGACCTGCTGGATGTGACCGTCTTTCATGATTACGATACGGTCTGCCATTGTCATGGCCTCGACCTGATCGTGGGTCACGAAGATGATGGTGTTGCCAACGCGCTGATGGAGTTTTTTGATCTCCAATCGCATCTGAGTGCGCAGCTGCGCGTCCAGGTTGGACAGAGGTTCGTCAAACAGGAAGGCAGCTGGATCACGCACCATGGCGCGGCCAATGGCGACGCGCTGGCGTTGACCGCCGGAAAGTTGGTTCGGTTTTCTGTCGAGCAGGTCTGTCAGTTCCAGAATACCGGAGACTTCATCGATGCGCGCGTCTTTCTCATCCTTGGAGAGCTTGGAAGTGCGCAGTCCGAAGCCGATGTTTTTGCGCACCGTCATATGAGGGTAGATCGCATAGTTCTGGAAGACCATGGCGATGTTGCGCTCTTTGGGCTCCATGTCGTTGACCACATCACCGCCGATGCGGATGTCGCCTGCAGAAATTTCCTCCAATCCTGCGATCATGCGCAGGGTGGTGGACTTGCCACAGCCGGACGGGCCAACCAGAACAACGAACTCACCGGATTGAATGTCTAGATTGATGCCATGCAGGACCTGAGTGTCCCCGTAGGACTTAACGAGATTGTTTAGGGATACGGTGGTCAATCGATCACTCCTGCACTAGTTTTGCAAAAGCAGCGCTGCGCACTAAAGTGGCCTGCACGCTTTGATCTGCAAATGATTTGTTTTTGGCTCTCAAGGCTTTGGCGGACTGCTTGTAAGTTTCCAAAGCAGCGTCCAAGGCACTTGGAGCTGGCCCGCCGGGGCGGGTGCGAATAGCAACAAAATTTTCGGCACTGACAGCATGCATGAACTGGTCTTCGCTCATGTTGGATACCTTTTGAGCATGTGCCTCAAAGGCCTTGCCAAATGGGTCAAAGCCATCACGCAGTGGCTTTTGCTCTGCTATCACTGCTTTGGCTGTGTCAGCTGCAATCTCATGGGCTTGACGGAAGGAGAGACCTTCTTCACGCACCAGCGTATCTGCCAGCTCTGTGATGGTGATGCAGGAGGCGTCCGTGTTCTTTGCAACGCGCGCTTCGTTGATCGAACTTGCTGCGATGAGTGCTGCAAAAAGATCCAGCACGCGGCTGCCGCTTTCAAAGGCTGCATACCCTGCCTGCTGCACTTCACCCTCACTGTCGTTCATATCGGTGAACGGGGTGTTGTGCATGGTGCCGACGATTGCATCGCAGCGGCCAACGGTGATTGATGCCAGATGGCGCAGGTGTTCGATTGGCACCGGATTGCGTTTTTGCGGCATGATGGAAGAGATCTGCACCAGGCTGTTTGGCACGTAGAGCTGTCCAACTTCGAACGCGCTCCAGAATTGCATGTCCTGAATGACGCGGCCCAGATGCAAGAACATGAGCTTCATGGCCGAGTATAGGCCAGTCACGTAATCTACTGAGGCGATACAGCCATAGGAATTGAGCAGCGGTTCGCTGAAGCCAAGCAGCTGCGCCATACGCTCCCGATTGATCGGAAAGCCAGAGGTGGTGATGGCTGCAGCCCCCATCGGGCAGTGGTCAATGCCAGCTCTTGCCAGATTCATCCGTTCCAGATCACGCAACAGAACTTCCAGTGCGGCGGACAGGTAATGGCCAAAGGTGGATGGTTGTGCCGGTTGCCCGTGGGTGTAGGCAACAATCAGCGTTTCCTTTTCGATCTCGGCTTTCTTGATGAGCACATCACACAGATGCAGAGCTTGCTGGGTGAGGGCATCACAGCGTTTTGCCAGCGCTAGCTTGAAGACGGTGTGGTCCATGTCATTGCGCGAGCGCGCTGTGTGCAGCATGCCAGCGATGTCTGGGCCGAGCCGCTTTTTCAGCTCGGCTTCAACGAGGAAGAAGTAATCCTCGTATTCGCCCGTGTATTCCGGATCAGCGTCTGCCAGATCCTTCTCGATCTCAAGGAGTGCCTTGGCGATTTTCTTGCCGGTTTCAACTGGCACAATGCCAGTCTCGCACAGCATCACCAGATGGGCCTGATTGATCTGGGTGATTGAGGCGACATGGTGTGCTTTCACGCCCTCAAAAAGCGGTGCAAGCACTGTGTCTTTGTAGACAGGATGGGGGAACTTGGAGCTGTCGATCATCCTTTAAGCCCTGCCATTACTACGCCGCGAATGATGTAGCGCTGGAATACCAGAAATACGATCAGGGTCGGGATGGTTGAAATTGCTGCGCCTGTCATGATCAATTCCCACTCCACCTGCGCTTCTACAGAAAAGGTGGTGAGGCCAACGGGCAGGGTGTACATTTCCTGACTGTTGGTGACGATGAGCGGCCAGATGAAGGCTGTCCAGTTGCCAAGGAAGACGAAGATTGCCAGCGCTGCCAGAGCAGGACGTACAAGCGGCATGGCCACTGTCCACCAGATCTGTAGTTCGTTAAGGCCATCGATGCGCGCGGCTTCCAGGAAGTCGTCTGGTACAGTTTCAAAGAACTGCTTCATGAGGAAGGTGCCAAAGGCTGTCATGAGACCTGGGAACATGATGCCCCAGTAGGTATCGAGCCAGCCGAACGCAGAGCTCATCAGGTACCACGGAATAACCAGCATTTCAGTCGGGATCATCAGGGTCGACAGGATGGCGATGAAGATGATGTAACGGCCCGGGAAGGTGTACTTGCACAGGACGTAACCGACGAGGCTGTCAAACAGCACGTTACAGATGGTTGTGATGGTTGCGATGAACAAAGAGTTGGTGAACCAGCCGAAGAAGCGCCCGTCTTCAAGAACGTAGGTGTAGTTCTCGATTGTTGGTTCTTCCGGGATGAGGTTCAGGTTGTAGACCTCAAACGGGTATTTGAAGGAGGTGGACAGCATGAAGACGATTGGCATGATCATGGCGATGCCACCTGCAAACAGCAGGAGCCAACGGATGAACTGCGCCTGACTGCGTTTTCTGCGGGCAGAATTGCGCAGGGCCGAGGCCTTTTTGCTTGTGTCCAGAGTATCTGAGAAAGCCATATTACTTATCCCTCATGACGCGCAATTGCAGCAGGCTGACGACAAGCAAAACGGTGAACAGAACAACTGTTTGTGCTGCCGCATACCCCATGTCAAAAGAGTTGAAGGCCGTGTCATAGATCATCAGAACCAACGGCTTGGTGGAGTTGAGCGGGCCGCCGGGATCATTCGTGGTCATGTTGAAGACCTGATCGAAGATGCGCAGGAAGCCAATGGAGGAAAAGACAACCAGAAAGACGATGGTTGGCTTGAGAAGGGGAATGGTGATCTCGGTCAGCGTTTCCCAAGCAGAGATGCCATCAATGCGGGCCGCCTCATAATAGGTTTGCGGAATAGCGCGCAGACCAGCCATGAAGATGATGACCTGAAAGCCCAGTCCTGCCCAGATGGCCGGTGCCAGAATGGATGGCAGTGCAAAGGTGGTAGAGTTCAAAAACGGGATCTGCGGGATGCCGAAGGTGGCCAGCGTGTTGTTGAAGACGCCGATTGGAACTGGCTGGTAGAACCAGCGCCAGACCCACGCCATTGCGACCGCGCTGGTCATGAATGGCAGAAAGTACAATGCCCGGATCGTGCCATGCATGAAGCGCAGTTTGTCGAGATGGAACGCGATCACGAAGGCAAGGAGCAGGGAGCTTGGTGTTCCCAAAATCAAATAGAGGAAGGTGTTGCCGAACACTTTCCAGAATGTGGGATCACTGAACAGCTTTACATAATTGTCGAACCCGGTCCAATTGCGGGAGCCGAGCAGGTTCCATTCCTGAAAAGAGAGCAGAATAGCGTTCGCTGTTGGATAGAAGCGCACGACTACATAAAAAACGATTGGGATGGCAAGTAGCCCCCACGCCCAGACGATCTGCTTTTGCGAGATCGAGAGCCTCTTATAAATCCCCAAAACCGCCCCCTGGTTATAGCCGGAATTGCAGCAGTTCGCTCAGAATATGAGTCTTGAGACTGCTCTAACTATTTGTTTTAAGTTGTTTTATGGCTCTGCTAAAGGAGCCTTTGCCCTACATGCTGTCTTGATGATGTGGGGGCAAGGTGGAGCCCCCACACACATACGTTTTGATAGACCGTCGCGTGATGCTTAGTTGTAGTAGTCGTCGAGGATCTTCTGCTCTTCGCCTGCTGCCTGAGCAAGAGAGTCATCTACAGACTGATCTTGAAGACGCATGCGTCCAACCATGTCCATCAGAGCCTGACGCTGACCACTTTCGTTGGCGAAGATTGTTGTCTTCGCATAGCCAAGGCCTTTGATGAATGGGCCGTAGACTTCGTGGTTGGCATTGGCTTCTGTCATCGCTGCAGATGGTTTTGCAGGAAGTTCGCCAACGGTGTCGAGCCAGACTTGCATGGCCTCATCGGAGGTGACGTACTTCATAAACTTGACGGCTGCATCGTACTTCTCATCGGTGGCTTTGGACGTGATGCCGTTCACCCAGTAAGACGAGTAGTTGGAATGGGTGCCATCAGCTGCGGCTGGCAGCTCTGCAACGCCCCACTTGAGGCCGCGGACTTTGTTGAGTGCGCCGATGCGGAAGGAGCCGTCGATGTGCATGCCTGCGCGGCCTGCTTTAAAGGCGGCCTGTGGCTCATCCATGAAGCCTGCTGCGGTTACTTTGTGAGTGAACTCAAGATCGGAGTAGTACTTCAGAGCGGCTTTACCGGCATCTGTGTCGTAGTTCACTTTCTTGTAGTTATCCATGTATGGATCGCCGCCGAACTGGCGGATAAGCACTTCGCGGAACCAGTGGTGGTCCTGTGCGTTCATGCCTGTGGTGATGCCAACGGTGGACAGGTTGCCTGCGCCGTCTTTCTGGGTGAGTTTCTTTGCTGTTTCAACCAGCTCGTCCAGTGTCTTTGGTGGGCCGTCGATGCCAGCTTTGTCGAACAGGCGCTTGTTGTAGAACAGAGCCAGCGAGCGCACTGCGGTTGGCAGGGCCATGTACTGATCGCCGCGCTTCATGGCCTGAACCATTGGGAAGAACTCAGCCTCAATTTCAGCTGGCGGGAAAACATCGTTTGGAAGTGGCTGAATGAGTTGTGCGTTCACGTAGTCGTTCAACCAGCCGTAAAACAGCTGCACCACATCCGGGCCCTGACCCGCAGGGATCGCTGCTGCCACTTTCGTACGGTAATCCGCATACGGGAAGTGGGTCATTTTCACGGTGATGTCCGGATTTGCCTTCTCGAAGTTTTCGATCAGGGTTTCCATTGCTTTCACACGTGGCTCAAAGAAATATTGCCAGTACTCAATTTCAACTGCTTGTGCGCTGCCTGCTGCATACATTGCGCAAGCCGCGGTGGTTGCCCCCAGCATCCACTTTTTCAACTGCTTCATAAGACCCTCTCCTAAGTCCTAAAGTCGGAGCTGCCCTCTATTCCTCGCCCCGGCTTCTTTTGATAAATTGCGAAAAGAAATGTTCTTCTCTTAATATTTCACAATGCTGAACAGATTTAATTCAATTGAGTTGAGTATTCAAGTGTTTTGATTTAATGGATAGATATGCATCGAAAAACACCACTTAAAATCATTGGCTCCAACGCCGAAAGAACTCGACTTCACAATAGGAAAGTCGTTCTCGGACACTTACGTTCTCATGGCAAACTGGGGCGAGCAGAACTTGCACGCCTGACCGGTTTGTCCACACAGGCAATGAGTAACATCATAGCTGAATTGGAGAGCGAGGCTCTGATTCTTGCGGGTGAACGGCAAACAAAAGGGCGTGGTTTGCCCGCGGTGCAGTACACTTTAAATCCGGCGGGTGCTGTTGCGCTGGGGGTGGAGGTTCGCCCCAACGCGATCTTGTGCGCGCTGGTGAATTTTCTTGGCGATACGCTTTACACCAAGCGCATACACATCGAGAGCAGCGAGCCCGCTGTGGTTTTGCCAACCGTTAAGACGGCCTGCGATGAGGCTCTTTCATCCATTGGCAAGAACGCACCGCCTGTTTTGGGTGCGGGAATCGTTATGCCAGGTCCGTTTGGCCGTGTGGGATTGACCGGAGCGGGGAAGGCCGAGCTGGTTGGCTGGGACGATAAAGACCCGCAGGTGCTGTTTGAAGATGTGCTTCAGGTGCCTGTGCGCGTAGAAAATGATGCGACGGCGGCGGCGATTGCAGAGCAGACAACTGGCTCTGCTACGGATCTGCAATCCTTCTGTTTTGTTTATTTTGGCACTGGTCTGGGGCTTGGCGTGATCTCCAATGGCGAGATCCTGCGCGGTGCGTTTGGCAACGCGGGTGAGCTGGGGCACGTTGTTGTGGAGCGGGGCGGGCGGCTTTGCTCCTGCGGCAATCGTGGGTGCCTTGAAACCTACACCAGCCGTATGGCAGCCAGTGAGTTTTTGCAAAAGCGCGGCAAGTCTGCCGAGAGCCAGAAGGACCTTTCTGATCTGCTGGCCGTGAATGATCCTGATCTGGATGAGTGGATCCGTGAAGCGGCTGACCCGTTGGCGCAGGCCATTGGAACGCTTGAGAACCTGTTTGATCCGGAGGCCGTTATTCTGGGTGGCGCCATGCCGCCGGAGCTGCTTGAGCGGTTGATTGCTCAACTGAACCTGATTGATGCGACGGTTTCCGTTCGCGCTGACCGGACTTTGCCGCGTGTCGTGCGTGGAGCGTCTGGTTGGATGACTGCGGCTCTTGGAGCGGCAGCGCTGATTATACACGACACCTATATTCCAAGTATTTCGAAGGTAGCCTGAGGGGACACGATGCCACTTTCAGAACAAGAACGTATTGCCGAGCACAAACAAAGTGTGCGGATGGTGAGCCTTTGGCGGGCGCTTCAGCCGCTCAAGTCAACGGTTTCCTTTATGAATACGGGAGCTCATCCGGATGATGAGATTTCTGAGATGCTGGCAGCGATCGGTCTTCGCGATGGCATTGCCTTGTCTTATGCCTGCGCCAATCGCGGCGAGGGCGGGCAGAATGATATTGGCACCGAGGCGACCGAGAACCTTGGTGTATTGCGCACCGCTGAAATGGAAAAAGCCTGTGATGTGCTGAACATGCGCATGTACTGGCTCTCGGAAAATGCTGAGGACAGTGTTTTTGACTTCGGATTTTCAAAGAGCGGTGTTGAGACACTTGGCAAGTGGGGGCATCAACGCACGCTGAAACGGTTTGTTGAAATCATCCGGCAAGAGCGGCCAGACATCATCAGCCCGACTTTTTTGAATATTCCCGGCCAGCATGGTCACCACTGCGCCATGACACAGGCTGCGTTTGAGGTGATGAAAGCGGCGGCTGATCCTGAGTTTCCTGATGTTGATCTGCCGTGCTGGGCCGTCAAAAAGCTCTACCTGCCAGCATGGTCCGGGGCTGGCGGGGCGTATGATGATGAGGTTCCACCACCACCTGCGACGCTGGAGTTTGATGGCAACGGTGAAGAGGAAGTCACCGGCTGGAGCTGGGCGCAGATTGGGGAACAGTCTCGTGCATTCCATAAAACACAAGGTATGGGGCGCTGGCAGGCTTACGACAAAAGCAATGTCTGGCCGCTGCATCTGGCGGAAAGCACGGTTGGAACAGACGAGCTGTCTTTATCTGATAATCTTCCGAAAGACCTTTCCGAGCTTGCTGCGTTTGCAGGAGCCCCAACGCTTTCAGCGTTGCTGGACAAGGCGCATGATCATTGTCTGGATGCAATTGAGGCCTTCCCGAACCGTGTGATGATTGGCGCGGCTGCGGCGCAGGCACTGAAGTTGTTGCGGAAGGCGATGGATGAGTGCCCTGAGGCCGCCCGTGATGAAGTTCTGCACCGTTTGGAGCGCAAGGAGTTGCAGCTTGCAAAGGTGCTTGAGCTGGCAGAGGGCATTGTTGCCTCTGTGCGGTTGTCTCAAGACCAGCTGAAGCGTGGTGAGAGCGCTGAGGTTGCGTTTGAATGCAATCGTGAGGCCGTGAGTTTTGAGCTGGATTTGCCGAAGGGCTGGGTGCAGCAAGACGCCTGTGTCCAAGTTGGGGGTGAGGCTGACACCAGTGATCCGTACCCTGCTGTTTACCGCCCTGATGCGGTTCAGGCGCCCTGTGCAAAGCTTCAGTTTACTTCTCATGGTGTGGCGGTTGAAACGCGGTTGCCGTTTGAGGTAGAGCCAATTGTGCTTCCTTTTCATGTGGTTACATTGGATGACACGGGCTTCGTGCTCAACAACACGTTGGAAAACCGGTCCTTGAGTATTCCGGTGGGTGGGAATGCCGAGGGCTTGAGCCTTGATGTGCCAGAAGGATGGACGGCACAGTTTGATGATGGTGTTTTCCAGATTGCTCTGCCGGATGATGTTGCCAATGGGCTTTATGAGTTACCGATCCTGCAGGGGGGCGAGCAGGCTTACACCGTTCATGTTGTGTCTTATCCGCATGTGAGCCAGCGTGTTCGGGTTACTCCGGCGACGGTTCGGATCTGTGTGGTTGAGGCGCATCTTGACGCAAAGCGTGTTGGTTATGTCGGGAGCGGTAATGACCGTGTTGCCAAATGGCTTGGTGACATTGGCGTTGAACTGGTTGATTTGCCTGTTGGTGAGTTGAGTGCCAAGCGGCTGCAAGGGCTGGATTGCCTCGTTGTCGGCATCTTTGCTTTCCGTAGCCGACAGGACCTGCATGATGTGATTGAGGATATTCATGCGTGGGTGAAAGCAGGCGGGCGCCTGATTACACTCTATCACCGTCCATGGGATCGCTGGGATGCAGAGAAGCTTCCGCTTCAACCGCTTGAGATTGGATCGCCGAGCTTGCGTTGGCGGGTGACTGATGAGAACGCCGAGGTGCGTTATCTGAACCCGCAGCATGTTTTGCTCAACAAGCCTAACGAGATTGGCAAGAGCGATTGGGCGAACTGGCACAAGGAGCGCGGGCTCTACTTTGCGAAGAGCTGGGATGCCGCCTATGAGCCGCTGCTGGAGATGGCGGACCCTGATGAAGCGCCTCACCAGGGCATTTTGCTTGCGGGTGACTTTGGGCAGGGGCAACACATTCACACCTCGCTTATCCTGCATCATCAGATGGAGAAGCTGGTGCCGGGAGCTTTTCGCCTGATGGCCAATCTGGTCTCGAGTGAGGTTGAAGAAGCCAGCGCCTCTCAAAGCACTGAGGCTTTTGAGGCCAGCTAGTTGATCTGATTGAGGCGCTGCAAAACAGCGCCTCTTTTCTTGTGGGCAGTTGTTAGTCCAGTGTCCGCTTGAACCTCTTCAAGGCCAGCATCAGGAGCAGGCCGACGAACAGGAAGAGGGTGTAAACGCTTGCGGATACCTCGCTCCATTCCGCGCCTTTCAGCAAGATCGCCCGTACAACGCGCAGGAAATGAGTGAGCGGGAAGATCTCGCCCAATGTCTGCGCCCATTCCGGCATGCCCGCGTAGGGGAACATGAAACCGGAGAGTAGTAGGGATGGCAGGAAGAAGAAGAACGTCATCTGCATGGCCTGCATTTGCGTGCGGGCGACTGTTGAGATGAAGTAACCCAGCAACACCAATGTCAGCACAAAAACCAGTATGGCGCCGATAAGCAACAGCAACCCGCCTTCAAACGGGATGTTGAAGAGCAGGCGGCCTGCACTCAACACTACGGCGACCTGAACCGCCCCCACGCCCAGATAGGGCAGGACTTTGCCGCACATGATCTCAAAAGGAGATGCGGGCATGGCCAGAAGGTTTTCCATGGTGCCGCGTTCTGTTTCTCGCGTCAGCGCGATGCTAGTCATCATCACAAGTGTCAGCTGAAGAATGACGCCCAGCAGGCCGGGGACGATGTTGTACTGGGTGATGCCTTCCGGATTGTATTTGCGATGAATGATGGTGCTGGACTTCAAAAGATCCTGCTTCAGGCTCGGGTTCTTTTGTTTGATGGATGCAACGGCTTTTTCGATGATTGCTGGAGCAGAGGCGACCGCAGCGCCGGACGCTGCTGGGTCTGTGGCGTCTGCTTCAATCAGTGCGTTGGGCGTTCCTGCTTCTGCCTGCTTGGCGAAATCGCTCGGGAACGTCACCACAAACGTGACTTTACCACGCCGGAGCAGGCTGCGGGCTTCTGACGGTGAGACATTCACATCAGTGAACTTGAAGTACTGAGAGTTTTCAAGGGCTGTGACGGCAGCGCGTGAGTATGGGTCATTTGCCATGGCAACCAGAGCTGTAGGGAGGCCACGCGGGTCATTGTTGATGGCGTAGCCAAACAGCACGAGCTGAAGCAGGGGAATGCCGAGCATCATGGCAAAGGTGATACGGTCGCGGCGCATCTGGATAAACTCTTTGATGAGCATGGCAAAGAGCCGCTGAAGGGAGAATACTCTGCTCATTGCATATTGTCCGTGCTGTCACTCATGAACTTGATGAAGACATCCTCCAGATTGGTTTCTGATTGTTCTATCTGGATGTCTTCGTGTTGCTCCAGTGGTTTGAGCGCGCGTTTCAATGCCTGAAGGTTTGTTCCTGTTACGTGCAATGAGTTGCCGAACGGTGCGACCTGCTGCACGCCTTTGTTTTCCTGAAGCTCAGGAATAAAACGTTCAAGGTTGGGGCCGGTGAGTGTGTATGTGTACAGTCCTGCATCTGCGATGACATCATGCAGGGAGCCGTCGGCTAAAAGTTCGCCATAAGAGATGTAAGTGATGCGATGACAACGCTCGGCCTCATCCATGTAGTGGGTGGAGACAAGAACGGTCATGCCGTCAGCTGCAAGGCGGTGGATTTCCTCCCAAAAATCGCGACGGGCCTTTGGGTCTACACCTGCGGTGGGTTCATCCAACAGCAGGAGCTTCGGTTTGTGCATGGTGCAGGCTGCCAGAGCGAGGCGCTGTTTCCAACCACCTGACAGTTCGCCTGCTAACTGGTTGCGGCGGGAAAGCAGGCCGAGCTTTTCCAGTGTTGCGGTGGTGTGCTGCTTCACTGGTTTGAGGTTGTAAAGCCGTGCGACGAAGCTCAGGTTCTCTTCGATGGTGAGGTCTTCGTAGAACGAGAACTTCTGCGTCATGTAGCCGACCTGGCTTTTGATCAGGAGACGGTCCTTGATCAGATCATACCCAAGCACCTGTCCGTTGCCTTCGTCTGGCTTGAGAAGGCCACACATCATACGGATGCTTGTGGTTTTTCCTGAGCCGTTGGGACCAAGGAAGCCAACAATCTCACCCGGTTTGACTTTGAGCGAGACATTGTTGACGACCAGCTTGTCGCCAAAGCGTTTGGTCAGGCCTTTGACTTCAATTGCGTTCATTGTAAGCTGTCCAGATCAACGTCAAAAATCTGACCGGGTCTCAACGGAGAATGCTTCGTGATTGGCTTTGCCTGCACCTCATAAACCAGCTTCTCGCGTGTCTCTAAAGAGTAGATGACTGGCGGGGTGAATTCCGGGCCTTCTGCAATGTGGGTGATCTGCAAGGCTTGCAGGGTGGTGCAGCCGGAGCATCTGGCGTTGAACTTGGTGCCAACTTCCAGCTGGGTGTATTGCTCTTCGGGCACGAAGAAATGAAGCTTGATGGAATTGACGGGCAACAGACTGGCAACTGGCGCTGTGGGGCCTGCCATTTCACCAGAGTGTAGGAACACATCTGTGACCTTGGCATCTTCCGGAGCGTAGATCTTCCGCTTCTCCAGCAACCACTCGGCCAGATCAACTTTTGCCTTTGCCATCTCATATTGGCTCTCGGCGGCAGCGATCTGATCTTCACGTGCTGGCAGTTTGGCAACGGAGAGCTGGGCTTGCAGCTCTGTTATGCGGGCTTGTGCAACGAGCAGGGCGGTCTCTGCTTCATCAAACTGTGCCTGGGAGATGACTTTACGCCCGAGAAGGCCCTGATATCTGTCGTAGACGTTTTGCGAATGTTTGGCCTGTGCCTGAGCTGAGCGCAGGGTAGCGTTTAAAACGTCGATCTCCTCAGGGCGCTTGCCAAGCTTAAGGTCATTGAGTGAGGCGAGTGTCTGTTGCAGTTGAGCCTTGGCTTCAGCCAGCTTCATATTGGCATCGGAGGATTCCAATATGGCTATGAGCTGGCCTTTCTTGACCCGTTCTCCTTCTTCGACCTGCACATCAGCAATTTCGGAGAGCTCCACTGGCGCCAGCTTGAGGTACTCGCCTTCAACATAACCAGCTGTCAGGTTTGGTTCCGGCGCGCATAAGGCAAGCCAACTTGCCACGACAGGAAGGGTGCAGACATTAAGCATGGTTCGAGCCTTTCGACAGCTCATCCAGCAAGGCGTTGATTGAGCGGTGGAGGATAGATTTGATCTGTGCCAGCTCATCCGGACCGACGGCTTGCCAGCCCATGCGCTTGAGCACTAGCGGACGGGCCAGACGGATGTAAAGCAACTGGCCGATCATGGCGAAGATTGCGAGCTTCAGTTCATCAGAGGTGACAGGCTGGCCAGTTGCGCGGCTGAAGAGCACGGTGACACGGTCCATCAGCGGCTCAAAGATCAAGTGGTAAAGCGTGTCCACTTCCTCTGGTGAGTGCAACACCTCCTTGAGCATAAAGCCAATCACCAGTTCAGCGCGCTTGTTTGTTTGAGTGAAGGTGATCATGCGGTCGATCATCTCCAGAATCTTAGTGCGCGCGTCTTCAGGTGACAGATGCTCGATGTCAGAAAGCTTTCGGTTCAGCACAACAGACATCACATCGCCAATCGACATGGCAATGAAGTTGATGCATGCCCGCTTCAACCCGGCCTTGCCATCGAAGTGATAGGCAATGGAAGCAATGTTGGCCTTCGCTGTTTGCGCGATAGAGCGCGTGGATGTGCCGGCATATCCCTCACGACCGAAGTGGTAGAGAGCAGATTCAATAAGGTCGCGTTTTGTTTTGGCCGATGGGGTGTCAGATGCCAGAACTTCACGCAGTTCATTTGGGGTAGGGGAGTTTGTCATGACGACGCCTATTTTTTAATCAATCGTTTGATTGAAAATATACGCCTATTTCAGAATTTTGTAAAGTGCGCATCCAGAAAATCGTATTGATGGGAAATTGGGGGTGAGATTGGGACTTTTGTAGTTTCTACACAGGGTATTTTCTATTTCCACAGCTACAGTTGCTACTTGCTCTTGAATTTCAGGTGGTTCGTGGTATCTACCCGCTCATGGACACGTGGCCGAGTGGTCGAAGGCGCTCCCCTGCTAAGGGAGTAGGCCCGGAAGGGTCTCGAGGGTTCGAATCCCTCCGTGTCCGCCATCTTCCCTTTTTTAAAAATGCGAATAGATACGCTTAATCAATGGGTTAAAGCGTGTTGCGCAAAGTGATTTGACACTGGCGGACTGAGCTACATAACATTCTACATAACAAATTACATAACACTGCATGTAGGATGGGTAGAATATGGCTCATACGATCAGTCGTGGAATGTACTATTTTGTGAAGCGTGTTCCCAAAAGATATGCGTCTGTCGATCCGCGTTCACGCATCCAGCTCTCCCTTAAAACCGAAAGCCCTGATGTAGCACAAAAGAAGTCTCTCATTATTGAGGAGAGGCTTGTCGCGTACTGGGAGGCTTTGCTTGCAGAAGATCATGAGGGGCAAAGGCTCACTATGAGACTGCAGTCAATTTTGCAGAAGTGCAGGGGTATACCTATCTGTCATTGGAGGAGGTTGTTGCAGAGCCTTTAGGTGGCCTGCTCAATCGTATCGAGGTGATCCCTGAGGGTGAGCAATCCAAAACAGTTTCTGTTGTTGCTGATGGATTGTTAGGCGGTGCGGATAAACCGATCCTGAAGGTCTCCAGGCTCTATGAGGAGTATCTGGAACTCACTCCAGATCTGCTCCTGGGAAAGAGCGATGACCAAATCCGCAAATGGAAGAACCCCAGACATAAAGCCATCAATAACCTGATCACCGTTGTGGGTGACAAAAACGTCCATGAGCTAACTCGTGATGATGGGCTTAAGCTTCGTGAGTGGTGGATGGACCGTGTTGTCGATGAAGGAAAGAAGCCCAGCACGGCGAACAAAGACTTCACGCACCTCTCCAAAATTTTTTCGACCTGGCGAGATCTGAAGCAGGAGCAGTTGGCCAACCCGTTTCTTCAGCTCAGACTTGCACAAAACGATTTGCAGGATCACAGGCCGTCATTCTCACGCGATTGGATTAAGACCGTTCTGCTGGCTCCAGATGCCTTTGGCGCGACCAATGAGGAGGCTGTGCTGGTGTTCAAGATCCTGATCAACACAGGTCTTCGACCTTCAGAGCTGTTGGGTGCGAAGTTGGAGCACTTTGTTCTTGAGCATGAAGTTCCTCACATCCGCGTTGAGGAGTACAGTGATGGGGCTATCAAGCGCAAGCTGAAGACCAAATGGTCAGAGCGAGAAGTCCCGCTTGTCGGCGTCTCGCTTGATGCGGCAAAGCGGATTGTGGCAATGGGCGGGGTGCAGGCTTACTACCTGAAGGCGGATCGCTGGGGTGCCTTGATCAACAAGGTAATGGTTGAGCGCAAACTGAAAGAAACAGAACGCCATACTCCGTACTCACTGCGCCACTCTTTCGAGGAGAGCATGCTGGAAGCGTGCGTTGATCACAGGCTTCGGGTGGAACTGATGGGGCATGCCTATAACAGGCCGAAATACGGAGAGGGCGGCAGCCTGGAACTAAAGCGTGAGGCTATCGGCCGGTTTGCGTTTGTGTGAGTTGGTCGTGAGGGTATTATGTGGTTGGTAGGCAGCGAAAAACTGACTTTAGATCCTGGCATGTGTAGACAATTGGCACATAACCGGACATTGGAACACTTCTAGGTGGGTTTAAACGGGCATTCCACATTGGCTCAATGATCGGGAAGTTCCCAGCTGACCAATAGCTGCCGTCCAACCTGTCTTGACAAACTCTCTGCTAGAGTGAGGATCCAACTTTAGGTTGGCCCTATGTTACATTAGTAAAATTTGCCTGCTGGCAAGGCGTTTATCTAATCACATTGTTTAGTGGAATAGCCACACTCATACTAACCTATGCAGATCGCGCTAAGATCTGGCAGATGTTTAATTAATTAAACTAGAGTGTAAGAAGCGCATGAAGGCCGGAAACACCTTCAGCGTCAGCCCTCTGATCAACAAGGATCATCCATCCGTTTGCTAATGCGTTGTAATATTCTAGGCAGGTTCTGATTGGTTTGCAAGATCTGGGAGATCGAGGCTATCTGCAAATTCTTTGCCCAACCGATTTATCGCAATTTGCTTGATACTAGCAAATCTTGGCCCATCACTTACTATTTGATATTTTCTAAGTTTTTTAAGTTTCTCGTTTTTCAAGCAAACATACCAAACAATATGTTCTTCTTCTTCCATCTGAGTGTGCAAAATACTTTGATACTTGGCCACCCCGTGCATCTTATCCGAGTAACCCATGTTCACGTAGTCAGCACTGTCGAGGAACTCATAGACGCTCCCAAGTTGCCAGATATAAGTAGAAAGAATACTTTGATTGAACAGATAGATATTTTCTATGGTATTATCGACACCCGCTCGAGTTTTAGAATTTCGATTATTAGTGAAGTCAATAATAACACTAGCAAAAATCTTTTTGCCACTGGAGTTTGAGTGCCTTAGATCCTCTCGAATTTCTCTATGTGTCTTGAGCAGTTCAAAAAAATGAGTTTCAAATGCCTGCCGCCGATTTGCTTGATTTTGCTCATCTAAAGCTTTGGTCTGTTCATCAAGCATCTTTTTGGTCTTTCGGGCATCTTCTCTCGCGAGGTTCAGCTCAGCTCGAGCCATCTTCAGAGCAGCCTGTTGCTGCAAGATGCCATAAACAAGACCGGCAAGTGCCAACCCTGAAAAAAGGGCATTCACTGCACCAAACTGGTCTCCGAATGTACCACGCTGGTCGCCTGGAAGAAAAAAGCCCACAACAGCAGTAATCACCCAACATGCTAGGACTATAAAAATAGCTGTCTTTGCCCAAAACTCGTGGCTCCGGTTTGCAGCTCGCGCGCCTTCTTCAGCTTCCATAACGCATACCCCAAAATAAAATTCATAGTTGAATAATACGATTCTTCGCCTACCCAAAGTCGTTGATGGCAGTTTCTTGCTGCGATGTGCGTGGGTTCGGGAGAGTAATAAACTTTCATACTGACAAGTACTCCAAGCGGAAAATATCAGCAGAATCAAGTTGAAGACGAGGCAAAATGCCTCAGTAAGTAGAATTAAGATGCTAGTTGTGTTGATCGTGACGCATAAATCAATCTATAACTGTATGACTCAGAGTTACAATCAAATTATATATTTAAATTCAGATGATTGTTTGAAAGCAAGCACAGGATGTTCCTTATGAAAAAGAAAATTTTCGTGAGCTTTGATTTTGATAATGACAAAAAGCTCAAGGACTTTATTATTGGTCAATCTCGCCTACCAGACTCTCCATTTGAAGTAATTGATAACTCTTTGAAAGAAGCTGCTCCAGAAAGAGATTGGGAAGTAAAAGCGAATACTGCAATCAAACGATCTGACATTGTGATCGTTATGGTCGGGCCCCAAACTTACAGAGCAGGAGGCGTGTTGAAAGAAATCAAGATGGCGCGAGATGCAGACAAAAAAGTAGTTCAAGTAATTGGCTACAAAGATGGCAATTATACTGCAGTACCAGGAGCAGGGCAACTCTATCGCTGGAACTGGGAAAATCTGAAAAAACTCTTGAGTTAAGTAGGAGTGTCTACATTGTGTTGCAGATAAAAAAAAATCAACTAGTTCGTGCGCTCGCTGAAGAACTCCAAGAAGAAAACCTTGCTTTATTTATCGGTGCAGGATTGTCTGTATCCGCAGGGTATGTTGATTGGGCGAGGTTGTTGGCACCTGTAGCCGAAGAACTTCAGCTCGACATCGAAAAAGAAAAAACTGACTTGGTGTCTTTGGCGCAGTATCACTATAACGTAAAGGGTAGAAATCGGAGTAGGTTAAACCAGTTACTCATAACAAACTTTTGCAGCGAAGCTGAAATCACAGGCAATCATAGAATCCTCGCCAGATTACCGATCACCACGTTCTGGACCACTAACTACGACAAATTAATCGAAAAGTCGTTGGCGGACGCGGGAAAAATCACAGATCTTAAATACACAAAAGCGCATCTAGCAAAAACAACTCCAAAACGTGATGCAATTGTCTACAAAATGCATGGCGATGTAGATCATCCCAATGATGCTGTCTTAACAAGACTCGATTACGAGAAATATCACGTTGAAAAACAATCTTTCATAAACGCTCTAACAGGTGACATAACCTCTAAAACGTTTCTATTTCTTGGATTTAGTTTTTCTGATCCAAATATCGACTACATACTCAGCAGGGTGCGCGTTGCCTACGATGAAAATCAAAGAATGCATTACTGCATTTTGCGAACAGTACAGTTAAAAGACTGCTTGGACGAGGCAGAGTTCGAATATCGAAAGCGTAAGCAAGATTACTTTGTCCAAGATTTACTTGGCTATGGCATCCAATCACTTATGATTGATGAGTATCACGAAATAACGGAAATTCTGGACGACCTCGAAAAGCAATATAGGCGTGATACCGTTTTTGTATCGGGGGCAGCCCATAGCTATTCCCCTAGAGACGAAGAAGAAACTCATGAGTTCGTTGCAGAGCTAAGTAAAGCGATTATAGAGGAGAATTTTCGCGTTGTTTCGGGATTTGGCCTCGGCATTGGAAGCGCAGTAATCACTGGCGCACTTGAGCAAATTTACATGAAGTATGGTGAAACGATCCGCGGAGAGAGATTAATACTCCGCCCGTTTCCTCAATCCCCTACAAATGGTCAGGATTTAGCGAAACTTTGGACAGAGTATCGAAGAGATATGCTCTCCTTCTCTGGTATAGCCATCTTCATTTTTGGGAATAAACTAGTTGGCGATGACATCGTTCTGTCAAACGGTATGCGCCAAGAATTTGAGATTGCAAAAGAGAAAGGACTGTTTCTGTTACCTATTGGAGCTACCGGTTACATGGCAAAAGAGCTGTGGGACGAAGTTAATAGTGATTTCGAAAAATACAATGGACCAGTGTCCCAGCCTATCAAAGATTGCTTTTCTAAGTTGGGCAACGATTGCATAACGTTCGAAGATATTTTGAGCAATGTGATGACTATTTTAAATGAGATAAATAATTGAAGGATTACTAAACATGGCTAGAAAATGTTTTTATAGCTTCCAATATAAACCTGACAATTGGCGTGTGTCGACGATACGTAATATAGGCGCTGTTGAGGGGAACAAACCTGCATCAGATAATGACTGGGAGACAGTCACAAATGGTGGTGATGCTAAGATAAAAAAATGGATTGAAGATCAGATGAACGGTCGAACCTGCACAATTATATTGGCGGGCTCAAACACGGCAGACCGAAAATGGATCAATCATGAAATAAAGGAATCTTGGAACAAGAACAAAGGCGTTTTAGTCATCTTTATTCACAACATTAAAAACAGCCAAGGTAAGCAGTCGACCAAAGGCGCTAATCCTCTGTATTATGTCAAGCACGGGCCTACAGGAAAGCGGCTTTCTTCTATCGCAAAAGCTTATGATCCTCCAAGATCGACAAGTAAGGGTGTATATAGCTACATTGAAGATCACATCGAGGATTGGATTGAAGAGGCTATCGAGATTCGTAAAAACAATAATTGATTGTTTGAGAAGGGTGGACCAACTGCGAGAGAGTCGTCTCAACTCTTGATGGAAACGCTCTGATGACCGCTGATGGTCCAAGCTTCCACGTCGGTCTGTTGCCTCCTTTGGGTTTCACACCTGCAGCGAATGCCGGCTATGGGTTATTAGCCCCGCAGACAATCGGAAAGAGAAATACTTCGAGGTTGTAATTGACCAAGTCTAGAGTGATTGCCCGCTATGGCCACAGAGTAACTTGCTGAACGGGCCAACTGCTGCCATTCGGGTGTTTCCATCAAGGGTTGAGGCTCCTTAATCAGAGGGGCTCTTTGGCTTTGATACATCCAGCACGAACACAGAAATCGTATCCTTCATCTCAGCAGGCAAATCAGATATTAGAAGTTTTTCTAGTTCTTGGGCATTCTTTGGACGTGCACGACCATCTGGTCTTGCGGGCGTAGCTCTTTCGTCTGCTCCAAACCAAAAGACGAGATAGACCCCATAACCACAGGCTCCTTCATCCGATGCATAACCAGCAAGCTGGTTTACTGGGGCAGTCCACAGTTCGTCATGAAAATGGCGTTTGACTTCAATTGGCAGATTCTTGCCAGCGTGACTGATCAAGAGAACGTCAGCCCGCGTGTCGTTTTTCCTTCTTGCTTCAGGAAGGCTTGCTGCAACACCGTATTTTTCCAGAGGTGGTCGCAACAGCTCAAGAAATCGATCCCTGCATACATTTTCAACCTTTGGAGTCGTCGGTTTACCGTAGCGATTCGTGTTCCAATAAGCTTTCCAAGGCATTTCCGTACCCGTTCGAAGCGTGCTTTTGTACCTATCAATCTCTTCCAACAGACATGCTTTGAGGTCAGCTGGATTTACAGGAGGCCCACCAGCAAGAGCTTTACTAAGCTCCTCAATAGATGGTGGTGTATAGAGTTTATCTCTTAGCTTGCTAGCGTGCTCCGCAGCGGCATGAGCGATCCTGGATCCCCAACTTGGATCGACATCTTTGATAAGAGCTTTTAGTTTTGCTCCTACGTCTGAAACATCTGAAGTGCTTAGACGATCAATAGCAGCATTAACCAACGCGCTCTTGTTTTCTGGCTTTAGCCAGTCGTCTTGTTTTAAGGAAATTTCTTTCCCAAGTACCTCTATATAGACAAAATCCAAGGCATCTTGATTAGGGCAGAAATCCTTCATTGCTTGGTATAGATTTCCATTTAGAGCAAGAAGGGCTGATTGACACTCTTCGTTTGATAGCTCATTTGAAGCTTTATCTGGATCAAGCATCAAAGCTGCTGAATTCCAAATATCTCTCTGCTCTTTGCTAAGACTTTCAGACTTCAATGCAAGACCAATCAGCTCCTCCAACTCATCACGGGAAAAAACATCCATACCGGCGGCCAATGCCTGTTTAAGGGCTAAATCTGGAAGGCTTGGTTGCATGTGAAGTAGCTTACGAAGGCTTTGGAATAGAAACTCACGGTCATCTGACTCCAAAAAGAGATCCAGATAGTCCAAGTAATGCCGACCAGCTTCTAGTGCTGAGTTCCAATAGGTGAAGACAAGTTCTGCCCCTTCCTCAACATCTTGTGCTAACCTGTTGATGGCCCAGTCACTTATAGAAGGCTGGTCTACTTGACTGAACCACTTGTAACGAAGGCCTGTTATTGCTGTTATCAGAGGGGATGACGCTATATCTTTTTCTCGATCATTGAGAAGCGCTTGATGTATACCTGCCGCGATGACGTACTCTTGCTCATAGTCTGGTTGTCCTGCTGTTTTACATCCAAGCTTAGCCGCACTTAGGCCGGTATCTGTACATGCTGTGAAGTGGATAAATCCTTCGACCAATCCATCGGCAATCTCTTCATTGCTGACTTCAGCTAGCCTCACGCAGGGGTCTGGCACTTTCTTAAGGACGGCATCCCTATAGCACCGAGCTGCACTCAGCAAGAAAGTTGACACAGAAGGGTCGGCAGACCTTAGTTGAGGCAAAATTGGCGCAAGCTTCGCAACATTCTCAACTCGTTGGGTTTCGGCCTTTCGAGCAACTTCTCTCTCCCGCTTAGCTGCTTTCTCTTCGTACTCCTGATTGGGATTGGAAAGTAATTTACTGATAAAGTCAGTAAAATCTCCCTCAGATTGCAGGCTAGCGATAACAGTGTCTTTTAGCTCCAGCCAATCTGCACTTCTCTTTGCTGTATACGCTGCAATTTCAAACAAACGCCTTCGTTGTTTGCCTTGATTTTCTTGTTGTGCATGGCTGAGTAAATCCAGAACTAACTCTGCTGAAGGAAGGCTATCAACCGTCGAATTATACTGATAGGCTGGCATCCATGGAGCATCATCAAATGATGTCTTTTTAATAATTACAAGAAATAGTTCCAGTTCTCGCTTTCGTTGACACACTGCGAGCCACCCACGAACCGCTTGAGTTGTGCCTGCTCCTACCTTGCTCCAGATATGTACCTTTGAGTTATCAATCCAAGTTAAAAGCTTGGCCGCTTCTACATCTGGGTCTTCGTTAATGACGGCAGCCACCGCACGTTGAAGAAACCTCGTTACTTCACTTTTTAGTTGGAAAAATTCATCCACTTCCAGAAATATCGGCTCATCGAATAGCTCTGGACGTGGTGATCTCTTTAGAGCGTTTGAGAGTGAATCTAAGACTCCGACATCAAGCGGTTCTTCATTGTCTTCTGGCTCGGGAAGCGAGTTGTAATCGGCTAAGATTTTCCTGATCTGAGACGTAGGGAGGATATCAGGTGATATCATGGAGGCTATCTGAGCTCGCAAGTGAACTTGATCTTTAGTTACAGGCGAACTGTTTAGTGCTTTAAGAAGAGTACACCCCTCATGGTCCCCATCACTTGCACTCTTAATTAATGCACGAGCAGCTCTGTCTCGCATCCAGAACCGACGATTAGGGTCCAAGGCTATTTCGCGCAGTTTTGGTTGTAATCGTTCGATTTGGGGGCCATCCGCAAGGGCCTGCAAGACCGTAAGTTGGAGATGGCTGTTTATTTCAGCATCAAGGATTGAAATGAATTCTTCAGTCAAGTCGTCCCCTGCTAAGCCTCCTAAGACAGTGGTCTCATCCAGAGAGCCAAGGAAATAAGGATCGTCTTTATCCAAGTTATGCAAAATTGCTTTACGGCCTGCTGTGTCAAAAGCTGCAGCATCCCCGTACGCAAGCACCGTAGCTGCGTCACATTCAATGAGCCGCAATGCTCCTTCAATGTCACGTTGCTTATGTAGATGGGCCGCGAACCAAGCATAAAGTCCTCTAAGTTCGCTAGGTGCCTTGTTGTCGACACTCGTGATTAATGCTTCTGCTCTTCCGAGAGGAAAGGCCGGGGCTTGCATGCCACCAGTAACTAAAGAAGCGAGATATCGTGCAGCCAAAAACTCAGAAACAGTTCTATGGAAAGGTTCAAAAACATGTCCCTCACCCTTAAACAGAGCTGTATCCAGCACTGCTCTTGCAAGGGGATGGTCCAAACCCAAAGAACTTGGACTGACGTACTCGGATTTACCTGAGTTTGAGGGAAGGCCGTTCGAATGCCATATTGCTTCTGCGCCAGAGGCGAGAACATAAAAGCATAACTGAGAAGCTGCCTCGACGATTTCGGATATGGCGGTTCGAGGATCTGTTGCACGTTCAGGGTCGTGTTCGTGAGCTAACGTTTTGACTGCTTGTTCAAACAGATCGAAGCGAGTTGATGGCCAGGTATTGTTGGCTGTCACAACCGTATGCAGCAAGGTCAGACTTAGCGGGCTTTGTAGAAAGGCACTAGCCCCAAGTCTGTGAGCCTCATTGATAAAGCCTTCAGGATCTCGTTCTCCTCTAACTGATAGTATTTCCTGTATCTGAGCTTCGTTCAGTGGAAGCAGTTGGGCGACGACAATATCTTGACCACCTGCGGCGCGCTTTACGGCATTCAAATCGGCAAGGCTGCGCCAATCTTCAGCACGACAGCTGAGTCGCCACTTTTGAATACCCTGCTGAGACAAGGCATTGGAAAGTTTATCTATTTTATCTTTGACTTGCCCATCTGACCGATATTCATCTAGTGCGTCGATGAAGACTGTCTGGCTGGGCTTCAAATCTGCTCCATTCATTACCTCTCTAGCTGTAATAAACTGGCCTGCTTCAGCTTCTGCCTCATATTTCAGCGCTTCAGACTTTCCGATACCTGGCTCACCGAGCAAAACTAGGTAACGTTGATCGCGCGCCTCACTAAGCAGCCGCTTGCTTTTCTTCTCAGCGGACAAAATGACGACCTGTCTGTCTATAGGAGCAATATTCATGAGGTTATGAAATCCAAACATAGGTTTGAATGTAGGATATGACTAACTGGAAAAAACTGCAATTTTAAACAAATATGGCATGGTGTTTAATGTCTTGGCGCTTTTGCAGTTCCACCGTTAGTTTTGGTGTTACATCAGCGACTGTTTCTCTGAGAAAGTTTATTGGGGGGATAATGAAGAGAGGAAGCTATTATGGCGGAAGCACTATTATCAAAACAGGCAACTTTAAACTCAATCCCAAAAAGAAAGAGAAATCAGAGACGAAGTTCCAAAAGAGAACCAAGGGTGAGAAGCATGTGATTGGGTACATACTTCATAATGGTGCCCAAAGTCGAAGAATACCCATTTCTATTGGTAGAAAACTTTTACAAAAAGGGATTTGCAAAGAAGTGAAGACATGGCGCGATTTCGTCTCTTTAATGTACAAATCACATTATGAATCCAACTAAGGAGCAAAGCAAATGCAACCGTTTTGGTTATTTAAGGCCCCTCCACATAAACGAGCTCGGATTCATAGGGGCGACTGCTCACATTGTAATTATGGCAGCGGGCAAAAAAATCAACACAAGAAAGATAGTGGTCCTACCAAGTGGACTCCTTTCGACACACTAGCTGCAGCAGAGAAGGCTATGTCTGGCCTCCAATACGAAGATACTAGACTATGTGGCACTTGCCTGCCCGGCGAATTGTCCAACTAAGGAGCCTCGCATGAGAAAGACGGTTCAATTTATTACTATTTCCTTGGTGATTTTGTTTTGTCGGCAAACAGTTCATGCTGAATCATTAACCTCTTATGAAGCAGCTGATGCCGCGCTACTCAGCTCAATTGATGCCGTTAAAATTCACGTATTCGACAATGTAACAGATGGTTGCTTGCCTAGTCCAAACAGGCTTAAAAACAAAATGGAAATCACGCTGCGTAAGAATGGATTTTCAGTTGTTGGCTCAGATGTGAAGACAGATGCAGTCGTTGTCATCACTGCTCTAGGCATGAAGCCAGGCAGCAGCTGCGTGGTACATGTGAAGACAAGTATCCTGATTGGCGTAATATCCCTTGTTCCCAAATCATCATATGTCAAGCCGGGCACTACGGCGTATCTTGATAGAGAAATGCAGATTGGAGCAATAGTGTTGACTGGTGGTAACATGCAGCAACGTTTGACGCAGGTTATTGAAGGGCATGCAGATGACCTATCCTTAGCAATCCTCCGAGCAAGGGAATTTCAATTCGAGTATCGTTGAGTATGCTGGCAGGATATCGCCAACCAGAATGGCCACAGTCCCAATAGGGAGGCCTGCTTTCTATTTCCGTTAAGAGCATAGTAAGGCCAACCAGTAATTGAGAATGCTCTTTGATATGGTGATCGCAATAAACGTCTCAGTGTCCGCTCTTGGTCATATGTGCCATGCCAAATGCGCAGAAGCTGTAAGCTTCGATCACACTGTTACTCGGCTAACCTTCAGTCCGCAGTTGCAGCACGCTCCATCCCACACCCATCAGTCCATCAGACACGGTCATGTGAAAATAATTTATATGTAGCTGGAATATTTCCATAGTTAAATAATCAAACTCCGGTAGGGGAAGGGCTTGGTTATCTAAGTTTGGCTTCTGGCGTATTTGGCTATATGTTCCCCGAAGCCGGATTAATTTCACAAGAAGGATAGTGATTTGCGTAGTTTGTTTCTGGCTTCAGCGCTAATACTTGGGAGTTTGTATCCCTCTATGGCTCAAGATATTATCAAGGTCGATACCAATAAAGCAGTGCAGGAGACTATGGATGCGCTGGAGGCTACTGCCAGGAAAGCAGGGGCAACAATATTTGCTCGTGTTGACCATGCAGCGGGAGCTGAAAAGGTTGGTATGTCCATTCCGGCGAACCAGTTGCTGATTTTCGGTAATCCGGTTCTTGGTACCCCTGCGATGGAGATCGACCCGCGGGCAGGCCTGTACCTGCCACTTAAAGTTCAGGTCTATGAGGATTCCGAGGGTCAGGTCTGGTTGGCTTACGAAGATCCGAAGGAAACAATGAAGGATCTGGATGATGTCGATAAATCACCGGTAATCGAAAAAATGCGTGGTGTTTTGGCGAAGCTGACCTCCAAGGCTGCCAAGTAGTCGAGCTCGATACCAGATCAAGAAATTCAGACTGCTCAGAGTCCTTTAAAGGGCTCTGGGTTTTTTAAAATGGGTATGCGCAGCTTCGAGGCGAGTGCCCGCTGTAGTCACCATAGCTCTCTCTCTATCTCACCCACCTAATCATCCTTCGCAATCCGTAGCGCCAATGCCAGGTCGTCCTCGCGTTGCTGGAACTCTTTGATCTCGTGTTTCAGGCGTTGGAAGATCGGGAGGTACTTTGTGTTGCCTGCTGCGATGAGGGTGGCAATGACTTTCTGGGCGTTGAGGAGGCGTTCGAGCGTTATCTCCTGCTCCTTGTCAGAGCGCGGTAGGAGGTTGGCGACCGGGAATGGTTGAGGTGCTTTCTTGCGGCGCGGGGCGAGGTCCACTTTAGCCTCCTTACCTGGTTTCGAATGCGGCAAGATGAGCGGCGATGAAATCCGCAGGGACGCTGTGTTTTGCCTCAATCACTGTTTGGTCAAGCGCAGGGGCGAGGAAGAGCAGAGTGGCGGCGAAGATTGCCAGGACGACCAGCTTCATGGCTTCGCTGACGAGGAACAGGGGCACGTTGCAGTGATCATTAAAGACGTCATTCTCAATGCTGGTCATGGGTCTGTTCCTTAGGATGGGAACTCGAACTGATGATCGTGAGGGACAGGTGGCGCTGTTATGTGCGGCCCATCTGCTTCAGCAGTTTTGTCAGGGAGATTTGTGCATCCACGAAATTTTCGCGCAGTGAATAGATGCGGTTTGCGATGGCGGCTTTCTTGTCGGGGGAGATCTGGAGCATCTCGCGTAGGTCATCGCGGGCAAAGCAGGTGTCGGTCTGCGTTTGGGAGCTGACTTCAAGAGCCTCAAAGCCAATCTCGGCTGCGGATTTTACAGGACGAGGTGGGGTGGTTTTACGGCTTCCGGGAAACTGGATGACTTGAGCACTGGGCATCTGGATCTCCAAAAACGAGTAATTGATGGAGATGATTAAATACAAAAATTTTGTAATGTCAATTATTGAATTACAAAAAATTTGCAAAATACCTTGATCTGAAAGCTCATTTGAGCTTCATTTTCAGTGTTTGGATGATGCTGTGGGGTGGTGATCAACAGGAAGTTTTATGGGTGTTCGGTGTGTTGAGGGAGTAAAACTACCGCATGTGGGTGGAGTGGCTGGTAGGTGCTGTAGGTGTGGGTGATAAGTTTACGGAAACGTAAGGCGCTGGATTTTAATCGCTAATCAAAGTGACCTAAGGTCAGTTCGCGCGCGGAGTTAGGGGCTGGTTTGGGTTAGAATTTGATTTTTTTGATTTGTTGGGTTTGCATGTATCTGCATTGAGGTGCTGTCTGGGGGAGGTTATGGGCGACGCATTGAGATTATCAAAGTTAGTGGTTTCTGCTTATTCTTCTGGGTTGTCATTAGACCTGTTGGAGTTGCTTACCAGAGGTCTGGATGCCCAGGCTTTTGCCATGGTTGTCGGTAACGTCTCGGCTCTTCCTAAAAAAAGAAAATCCAACGATGTTCCATAGCGACTATTGATTGCTAAGGCGCCTTTGAGTGATAGGCGTTGCGTTCCGTTTTCCCAGTTAGCCATTTGCGAGTAGCTCGCGCCAATGCTCGTGGCGAGTTCTTTCGTTGAGATGTTGTAATGCTCTCTGAGCCATTTGAGGCGCTCGGAGACATTTTTGTTCGAGGATTCTGCTGGTTGTTCCATATCTTTATAGATCCCATATTACAAAAAATTTGCACCTAAAAAGAATTTGCACTTGAAAAAATACAAATAAATTGTAAATTACGGTTTATGGAAAATGTGCGCGACATCGTTGTTGTCTTGGGACGAGACACTATTAAGGACGCCTTAGGCGTCAGAGATGGTGCGGTATATGCGGCAGAACAGAAAGGCATGTTCCCTGCTGCGTGGTTCGATGTTCTTGATGAACTAGGGCAAGCGAATTGTAAGCCATTGCCTAGGACACTGTTCAATTGGAAGCGGGCAGAACCTATCCGGTCGCAATCTGAGCCTTAAGCACGTGGAAACCCATCGGGATAACTCCTGAACTTCCTTAGGTCGCGACTTGTAGAGAGCAGCTGATTAGCTGGCGCATCACTCAGCTGCTCTCACTTTTGCTTTGTCGTTGAGAACATGATGATTGCGAATTGTTGTTTTTAGTTGCCCACGCTGTCAGGTCTTTTGTTCTCGCCTATCAACATATGGCCTGATCCTCAATGGGTCATTGGGCTTCTGGAAGGGATCGGGTACCTATGAGTTTTTCCAGAACGAACAACGGGCGCAAAGTCTGGATCTGTCGTCAGACCAGAGAGTTGATCAAAGCTTTTGGCGGGCAGGAGTGCACGGCCGCCTTTCTGGAACTAGGCCTGACCACCATAAAAAAATGGCCTGATGTGAATGAGGCTGGCAACATCACTTTGATGAGCCTGGTGAAGCTGGAAGAAGAGCTGGTCTCCATCGGCAGTGATCCGGTGTTCACACTCGCGCACTTGCGAGCTCTTGGCTACATCACCACCAAACTGGACGCAAAAACCAGCAAAACCCCGGCTGCGTGTGCTCTTGATATGGTTCAGGCGGCCTGTGATGCCATCAAAGCCGCCTCGGAAGCCGCTGCTGATTGGGAGATCACCCCAGCCGAACACAACCGCATCGTCGGCATGTTCGAAGCCGCCCAAAAGGAATACGCCAAATACCTCTCAGCCTACAAATCCTCCGTCTCTGACAGTGTTGGAGAGGGATGAGCGTTTTGTGACTTTGGGTATCTCAGTCATTTCACATGATGTGTTCTTCAAGGAGCACACCTGAAAATGGAGGGACGTTATGAACGCGACTTTAGCCCTTGAAAGCCAAGCAGATCGCCCGCGTATCTCGTTTGTGCCTGCGGCGGTTTATGCGGATCAAAGCCTGATGCCACGTGACCGTGATGTGCTGGGTGTTCTGTGTTCCTCTACCGACAGAAACGGAATCTGCTATCGATCTCAAGTGAAGATTGCGGAGCTGTTGGGGGTGGCGCGATCTACGGTGTATCGGGCCATCAGTCGGTTGATGGCATCGGGTTGGCTTGAGCGCAACGCGGGCCAACGCCCTGATGGCGGGCGCTGCTCCTACACTTATCGGGTCATCAATAAAGACATGCCGATACCGGAGCAGATGGACCTGTTTGCTGCCGATATTGAAGACGGGCATGTATCTGCAGACTGTTGCACAGAGGGGCAGGGGATGCCCGCCCAGACGGGCAGCTATAATAACTTGTCTTTAAAAACTTCTGATGTTGATGACGAAGCGGCTGCGAGTGGGTCTGTTGAGGCAAATTCCATGCCTCCAGTTGCTGGCGTGTTGCAGCAAAGCGAGGCAGCAAGGCGGTTTATGCGCGGGGTTGCTGCTCTGCTTACCTCAGTGGGGCTTGATGTTGATGAACTGCGGGGCGGTGCCAACCCTGCCATCGGCTGGTTTGTGCGTGGCTGTGACCTGGAACAGGACGTGGTCACAGCGGTGCGCGAGGTGGCTGGACGGGCTCCCGGCCTGATCCATTCGCTGAACTACTTCACCGGAGCGGTGCTTTCTGCGCACAAGGCGCGGCTGGAAGTCTCGAAAATCTATGGCAAATACCAGCGGTTGGGCGAGAAAGCTGCACGGCAACGGGCGCAGCGCGAAGAGCTTGAGCGGGAGAGTTGCCGGGAGGTGATCGCCGAGCTTGAAGCGGAGTACGCCCGATGACAGAGCTCGACGAAAAGTCCCTTGAAGATCGTTATGCCGATGTGATGCACTTCTTCGTCAAACCGCTCTCTGGCAAGTTCACCATGGTTCCAGGTGAAGAAAAGAAGCCTTATTTTAACATGCTGTGCAAACAGTTAGGCGGGTTCGAGGCTGAGACGCTCGAGCTCGCTTCCACCAAGATTGCACGGGAAGTTTCCGGGCGTAGATGGCCTGATTACGCGGTTGCTATTGCTGCATGCAAAGCGGTGATGGGTGTGAAGCCCATGCGCAAAAGGCGGGATGGTCGCCGCTATAGCCTGCCCACTGATGCGGTGATGCGCATCCTTCTGGCTGACGGCAAAGCGCAGACGTTGGAGGCTTGCAACGGAGACTGGATTTCTGTGCTGTTTGATTTCGTAAAAACCGAGCACAGGTTTCCCTCTGATCGCGAGATTGAAGGATTGATTGTTGAGGTGCAATCGCGAGAAGCCCGCCTGAAAGCACAGCGATCTGAAGCGTTGAAGGTGCTTTATGGCGAGACAGGATGCACAGAGCGGCCTTTGCCTAATCGTCATCCCGTTCAGTTGATGATCAACGCCTTTGCCAAACGACGCATGGATCTCTGTAACGCTGTGTTTCTGGAAGTTTACGGTTGCGATGTCGCAACGCTGGCTGCTGATGACGGAGGGCAAACCTATGCCACTGCATAGATTGAATGAGGAACGTGATGTGCTCCATTTGGCAAGCTCGCCCGAGGTGGCAAAGCCCGCTAATGAGGCTCCAGTTGCTCGCAGTAGTGATACGCATACAGCGACTAAGACGCGGGATTGGCTTTTAATGGCATCAAAGTCTGGCGGGGTTCAGTGATGAACCAGGCACCGAATGCAGGTAACAGGGCGTTGGAGCAGGATTACAACTTGCTTCGCACTCTCATCAAGCAGGCGCCCCTTGAGTGGGTCGTGGTGCAGACGAACCCCAACTGTGAGGATCGGGCGAAGGCAAGCGTTGCGGCGACAGGTGCGGTGGCTTACCTGCCCATGCTTCCCAAGCGAAAGAAGGTGAAGCGGTCGGCGCAAATGCTGGATGTGAGCGCTCCCATGTTTCCTCGGTATCTGTTCGTTGGACTGGATGTTATCGGCGGCCAGTCCTGTGATCAGGTGCGCAATTGCGATGGTGTGGAAAAAATTCTTGCTGCAACCAAAGATGCGGCTTCACACCGTGTTCCCATAGCTGAGATGTTACGTATGCTCGATGCCTCGTGTGAAGCGCAGATTGGCAGAAAGAACTTGCATGGCCAGCTCTTTAGTATCGGCTGTGGTGTCGTGCTGACTGCTGGATCCGGTGCTCTTCTGAAGGGGGTTGTGAGAGAAGTATCTGATGGTGGTCAGTCCTTGAGAGTGGACGTTGAAGCCTTTGGCCGAACCACAAAAGCAACAGTGACAGTTGACAAAGTGGCGCTGCGTTAACCATCATGCATATCAGGATGATCCCGTGGATCTCCGGGGCCTGAGCGGTTAGGAGCCGCTATACCAAACAGAGCGACCTGGACACGAGACCCAGTCAACGTAAGACGCTGAGAAGCGGAGTTGGCGCGAAGAGTTTCTATGGAATTTTGGAGCACGTGCAAAGTGCAATTAACTGGTTCGCTGAGAAGCGGACCTTTTTTCTGTTTAGGTTTCTGGCTTTGCCCCTCAAGTCGATCACTCCCCGTTTAAACACATTGGGCCCAACGCTGCGCAAAGCGCCGAAAGCAGTTGATCCGTTCTACCTGACACCTGAATGGAAGGTGCTCGCCAGGTACATCAAGCAGCTGCGTAGCTATGTTTGCGAGATGTGCGGCAAGGATTTCTCGAAGCTGCAACACAAGCTGATCGCCGATCACATCGTCGAGCGCAAGGACGGCGGCGCGGATCTCGACCCATCCAACCTCCAATGCCTTTGCACGTGGTGCCACAATCGAAAGAGTGCGAAGGCTCAGCGGATCCGTTGCCAAGGCGTTGATTGATAACGGAAGTGGGGGTGGGGTAAAAGTCCGGGGGCTGAGTTGCCCTTACCCACCCCGATATAACTGAGAGATTTTTTTTTGACCAACTTCGATTTTGACCTGCTAGGCGATCCAATCCCTGAGGGATTTGGAAAACGAGGGCGTCCACCTCATATGGTGAGTGATGAAAAGCGTAGACTTGTCATGCAGTTACTCGCTTTCGGAAAAACTCAGGATGAAATTGCTGCAGCTTTAGGGATCACAGCACCCACTTTGCGCAAGAATTATTTTCGTCAGCTCAAAGCCAGGGATGAAGCTCGGGCGAGGGTTGAGGCCAAGCTTCTGGGTAAGCTCATGGACCAGGCCGAAGCCGGGAAGGTGTCAGCGATTAAGGAAATCTTCTCCCGGCTTGAGAACTCTGATCGTGACAAGCTGGCAGAAGCGATTGCCAACCGTGGAAAGAGTGTTCCTGCGGCATCTGAAAAAACGCTCGGCAAAAAAGAAGAGCGAAAGAAAACTGCAGAAGATTATGCCGGAAAGTTTGCACCGCCCCAGGCCCCCCAACTGATCAACTAAGAAAGAACTGTCTTGAAAGTTCAGCACTGGTCAACTGCCTGCGTGGATTGGGAGGAGCGGATCGTTCAAGGGAAATCTCTCATCCCCTTTGGTCCGTTGTTCACTGCTGAAGCCGAAGCAGCTTTGAACGTCTTCAAATCGCTCAAGGTGGTTGATGTTCCTGGCATGCCGACATTTGGTGAGTGCTGTGACCAGTGGGTGTTTGATTTTGTTGGTGCGATCTTTGGCGCCTATGATGCGGAACAAGGGCAGAGGTTGATCAGTGAGTTTTTGCTCCTGATCTCAAAGAAAAACGCCAAGTCCACTATTGCAGCAGGGATCATGGTGACAGCGCTCATTCGCAATTGGCGTCACCTCAATGAGCTGTTGCTATTGGCTCCAACCATTGAGGTGGCCAACAACTGTTTTGAGCCAGCTGCTGCGATGGTCTCCTATGATCCGGAACTCAAAAAAATCCTCAAAGTGACTACGCACCTGCGAACAATCAAACACGAGACCACAAACTCAAACCTCAAGATTGTAGCTGCTGACAGCGACACGCTATCTGGCAAAAAAGCTGGCTTCGTTCTGGTTGATGAGTTGTGGTTGTTTGGCAAGAAGCCAAAGGCGGCGGCCATGCTGCAGGAGGCCACTGGCGGATTGATTGCCCGTCCTGAAGGATTTGTTGTTTATCTGACTACGCATTCTGATGAGCCTCCAGCAGGGGTCTGGAAAAGCAAACTTGAGTATTACCGTGATGTGCGTGATGGCAAGATTGATGATCCTGAACGGTTAGGAGTTCTCTACGAGTTCCCGAAAGCAATGCTCAAAAGCAAGGGTTAC
>NZ_LMCJ01000017.1:461045-644404 GCF_001623085.1 Pseudovibrio sp. W74 | reverse complement strand
TACATCACCAATCCCAATCTCGGGCGTTCCGTTCGTAAGAGCTGGCTGGAATCCAAACTTCGTGAAGCCATGGATGGCACTGGTGAAGAGGACAAACAAAGCTTTCTTGCCAAACATCTGAACGTTCCGATTGGCATGAACCTGCGACGGGATCGGTGGGCTGGGACTGATCATTGGCAGGCTGCTGAATTCACTGTCATCCGTGATTTTGAAGAGTTTCTGGATCGATGTGAAGTTGTGACTGCTGGTGTTGATGGTGGTGGACTGGATGACCTTCTCGGGCTTTGCTTTATTGGGCGCGAAAAAGAGAGCGAGAAAAGCAGATGGCTGCTTTGGGCTTGTGGGTGCTGCCACAAGAGCGTGCTGGAAAAGCGCAAGCAGATCGCGACAGCTCTTCAGGATTTCGAGAAAGATGGCGACCTGTTCATCTGTACTGAATTTGCAGACGATATTCCGATTGTCGCCGACTTCATTGAGCAAGTTCTGGATCGTGGTCTATTCCCGAAAGAGAATGCAATCGGGCTGGATCCGGTCGGGGTTGCTGCAATCGTAGATGAGTTGATTGAGCGTGAGGTCAAGCCAGAGCAGCTCGTTGGTGTGCCTCAAGGCTATAAGCTTTCTGGAGTTACCAAAGGTATGGCGCGAAAGCTCGCAGATAAGTCTCTTGCTCATGGCGGCTCGCGAATGATGGCGTGGTGTGTTTCCAATGCTAAAACTGAAAAACGCGGCAATGCCGACTATGTGACCAAACAAGCATCCGGCTACATGAAGATTGATCCGCTCACAGCAGCGTTCAACGCGTTTGATCTTATGAGCCGCCATCCAGAGGCCGAAGGTAATGGCCTAGACGATTTCCTCAGCAATCCGGTGATGGTTATATGATCAGGTTTCTTAAAGCAGCGGCTCGTGGCATCAGGCAAGAGTTGCAGGCAGGCCAGTCTGGATGGATCAACCTCAATGGTGGAGATGCCTGGTCTACGGGCGGTCATTCCTCTTCTGCCGGAAAATCAGTGAATGCATCGACGGCAATGACTGTTTCTGCTGTCTGGGATTGTGTACGAAAAACCTCGCAAGTCCTCTCCACATTGCCTTTGGCTCTGTATGAAAAGGGTGAGGGTGATAGCAGGATCAAAATTGAGGAGGACTTATCCTCAATCCTATCTGAAAGCCCAAATCGCGAGCAAACAGCCGTTGAGTTTTGGGAGGGAATGACTGCGCATATGACACTGCGCGGCAATGCGTTTGCAGAGAAGCTATTTGTGGGGAAAGGGCTGGTTGGTCTGCGTCCTTTGCTCAATGTTACTCCCAAGCGAAAAGCAAATGGCGAGCTGGAGTATAACGTCCGTGATCGAGGTAAGTTCACTAACTTGCCTGCTGACAAAGTGTTTCATCTTCGTGGTTTTGGAGGTGGTGACGGTCTTGGCATGTCGGCGATCAAGTATGGGGCGAATTCTATTGGTGCTGCTTTAGCTGCAGATGATACGGCAGGCAGTGTATTTTCAAATTCCATGATGGCTGCAGGTGTTTTGACCTCCGATCAAAAGCTCACTGCAGAGCAGCGGACCCAACTTCAGACATTGCTGGAAAAATTCATTGGATCGAGCAAAGCGGGCAAAACCCTTACGCTGGAATCTGGCCTCAAGTTTCAACAACTCCAGTTGAACCCTGAAGATGCGCAGCTTTTAGAAACACGGCGCTTTAGCGTTGAAGATGTTTGCAGGTGGTTCGGTGTTCCACCGATTGTGATCGGGCATTCAGCAGATGGCCAGACCATGTGGGGCAGTGGTGTTGAAGCGGTGATGTTGTCCTGGCTCTCGCTTGGTATCAATCCGCTACTTATCAAAAATGAAGCGCGTATCCTGAAAGATCTCATTCCCGTTGAAAAACGTGGGCGCTGGTACGTGGAATATAACCGCGAAGCCATGTTGCAAATGGACAGTAAGGCCAAGGGCGACTTCCTTCTCAAAATGCGGATGGGTGGTTTCATGTCTGGTGATGAGGGCCGCGACAAGCTCAATCTGCCACGACGTGGTGGCAACAGTGATGAGCTGGTGGTTCAAACCTCTATGGGATTGGTGGACTTGCTTGGAAAGGAAGACAAATGAGCCTTCGTAATTTGCCAACTGTGCCTTTGTCCGGACGGCAAGGTCTTCAAAGTACGATTACTGATAGTGTTTTGCAGCGGTGGAATCCTGACCTGAAAGTGGCGAGTAGTTCAGAAAATGAGAACTCTATCTCCATCCTTGATCCCATTGGGGAGAGCTGGATGTATGACGGCGTTACAGCAAAGCGAATTGCTGCAGCTCTTCGAAACATTGGCGAGAAGGATGTTGTTGTTTCGATCAACTCCCCAGGCGGGGACTTCTTCGAAGGGTTGGCCATCTATAACTTGCTGCGTGAGCACAAAGCCAAGGTGACGGTGAAAGTGCTGGGACTTGCGGCCTCTTCAGCCTCTATCATTGCTATGGCAGCTGATGAAATTCAGATTGGTCGAGCTGCATTCTTCATGATCCATAACACCTGGGTGTGTGCATGTGGTGATCGCCATGCTTTCCGTGAGGTTTCCGACTGGCTTGAGCCGTTCGATGCTGCGGCTGTGAGCATCTATCATGCAAGGACCAGTATCTTGGAAAAAGAACTGGAAGCCCAGCTTGATAAAGAGACTTGGATAAATGGTGAGAGTGCCGTTGAACAAGGTTTTGCAGATGCCTTACTAGCTGCTGACGAAGCAATAAATGAACCAACACAGGTCTCTCGCAAACCGTCGCCGAATGCAGCGCAAAAAGAACTCGATATTCTCCTGGTACGGCTCAACATTCCAAAATCAAAACGTCGCTCATTGTGCGCGGCTTTGAAAGGGAGCACGTCTGGCGCTGCTCCAAACGGCAAGTCTGGCGCTGCCGTTCATCCAGGAGTGAAAGACCTCCTCGACAAGATTAATTCCATCTAATCGGAGAAATTTTATGAAGAAGGCACTTATGCCCGCCATTTGCTTGGCGGCACTCGCTTTTGCACGTCCTGATGCTGTTGTTGGCTCGGTTCGAAATGACACTATGACCACTGAAGCGCTGCTGGAAAAAGTCAATCAGAAGCTTGATGAGGTTACTGATAAAGTAAAATCTACAGCAGAGGATGCTCTCAATCAGGCTAAGAAATCAGGCGAGGTTTCTCAGGAAACCAAAGAGAAAGCTGACAAGCTTTTGACTGAGCAGACAGCTTTGAGCAACTCGGTCACTGAGTTGAAAAATGCTCTGGAAGGTATCAAGAGCCAGACTTTGGAGATCTCCCAGCAGGTGGCTGAGGGTATCGGTGGTGGCGGACCTGCTCCAGTGATGACATTGGGTCAGGCATTCGTGGCGGAAGATGAACGGATCAAGGCTTTTGCTGACGGTGGTGCACGAGGTAATTTGCGCATTACTGTCTCCAATGCAATCACCACTGCGGCTGGTTCTGCTGGTGGATTGATCTACCATGAAGAGGAACGTGATCCGATCCGCATGCCACGGCGTCGCTTGCTTATCCGGGATTTGCTGACCAAGGGCAAAACCAGTTCTGATTTGGTGAAGTACCGAAAGCAGACAGTGCGTGACAGTAAGGCGGCGATGGTTGCCGAAGAGGGGACAATGCCGGAATCCAGCTTTGGTTGGGAGAAGGCGACCTCTGAAGTCAAAAAGATTGCCCATGTCACCAATATCACAGAGGAAGCTCTGGCAGATTCCGACTTCCTGCAAACGGAGATCGATTCAGAGCTTCGCTATGGTCTGGATCTGGAAGAAGAAAAGCAGATCCTTGCTGGTGATGGACAGGGGGAAAACCTGAAGGGGCTTTTGATAGAGGCTGTGGCATTTGCTGCTGCTAATGGCCTACCTAATGCCACGCGAATTGATCGTCTGCGTCTTGCCATATTGCAGGTCGCATTAGCGGATTACGTTGCAACTTCCTTCGTCATGAACCCGACTGATTGGGCCGCAATTGACCTCCTGAAAGATGATCAGAAACGATACATCTTCGGCAACCCAGGCTCAATGAGCACTCCAATGCTCTGGGGTAAGGATGTGGTGGAATCCAATACCATGTCAGCCGGTGAATGGTTGACTGGCGATCTGGCGATGGCGGGAACTTATTATGACCGTCAGGAAACCGAAGTGCTCATTTCTTCCGAGCACGACACCAACTTCATTGAAGACATGCTGACCATGAAGGGTCGTAAACGGGTTGCTCTGGCGATCAAACGTGCTGCGGCGATGGTGAAGGGCAACTTCGTCTTCGCGTAACCCGAATAACCGAGGCCACCAACTGGCTCTGCGATCTTCTGATTGCAGAGCCTTTTTCAGGAGAATGAGCATGTACGTCAAAGTGAACTCAACACGCCATACGGTGCTTGGTACCTTCCGGTTTGGCTGTGTCTACAAGGTCAATGAAAAAGACGCCAAAACCCGAAAAGTCGTCAAGCCATTGATGGAAGGTGATGATGCGCCTTTGAAGCGACTGACTGCCAAGCAAGTGCAGGCGGAAAGTATCAAGTATCTCGATCTGACTGGACCTGCGAATGAAGACGCAGGGGAGGAAGAATCCGAAGAGGATGGAGACTAACTTTGCCTTTGATCGAGCTGGAAGAGGCGAAGCGTCATCTGGCCATCTCACATGGTCATGATGACGATCTCCTCCTGACGTTTATTCGCACGGCTGAGGGGTTTGCTGCGCAACATCTGCGGCGGGATCTCAAAGTCGATTTTCCCGATGAAATTCCTGAGCCGATCAAGACGTGTTTGAGCATGCATGTGTTTGCGCTCTACACCAGCCGGGGTGGTGATGCTCCTCCACCTCCTGCTTATGAGATCATGATGGCTCCCTATAGGAACCTTGCCGGATGACTAGCAAACCAATGCGGGAGGTCGTTGCCTTTGAGGCTTTGGTGTCAAAGTCTGATGGTTACGGCAACCATGTCTCTGATTACGAACCTCGTTTTGAAGAACGAGCACACTTTAAGTTTCTTCGCGGTGGGGAGCGCGTGATTGGTGCTCGCCTTGAAGGTATTCAGCCGACTGTGGTCACTATCTGGCGCTCTCCAGATACTGAGGCGATCCAAACCAGTTGGCGTATGAAAGATCTTCTCTCAGGTACCATCTACGCAATTCGCAGCAAGATCCCGACAGATGACCAGCTCTATTTTGAACTGACCTGTGAAAGCGGTGATATCGATGGTTAAAGGTGAGCAAGAGTTTCGGCAGTTCATGCGCAAAATCTTGCCGGATGCCGTCAAGAACGCTGCTCGGCAAGCTATGGAGGAAGGGGCAGAGCGTATCGTCCAGTACATGCGCCTGCTGGTTCCCAAAGATGAGGGCGAACTGCTTGCAAGTATCGGTTGGACGTGGGGTAAACCACCTGAAGGTGCCATGGTGGTTGGGAAAGTGAAATCATCTGAGCGCGGTCTTCGCATTGTGATTTATGCAGGCAACGCCAGCACAATGGTCACCAACAAGCGCGGCATCAAATTCCAAAATGCTTTGATCCAAGAGTTCGGAACCAAAGATCGCAAAGCCAATCCATTTTTCTATCCCGTTTACCGCTCACAGCGTCGGGCGGCGAAGTCACTGATTACCCGTCGCATCAACAAGGCAATCAAGGTTCTGAATGATGGCTAATCCAGATCTGGAGCTTCAGCAGGCAGTGATTGCTGCTTTGACGGGAGACGCTGCGCTCATGGAGGTGGTGCACGGTGTTTATGACAGCACTAAAGCTTCCTCTGATGGAGCGCCTTGGGGGGATCAGCAAGGTTATGTGAGCCTTGGCCCTGAAGATGAATCTGAGGATCATCACGACTGCTTCACCATAGAAGAAATCACACTTCAAATTGATTGCTGGTCAAAGAAACCCGGCAGAGTGCATGCAAAGCAGATTTTGCGAGCGGTGCGCAATGTACTCAGCGGTGCTGAGCTTCCTCTTCCTTCCTTTGGCAACGTGCTCACCGAGCTAGAGCTTCAGCGGATTGTTCCAGATCCAGAAGAGGGCGTAACGCACGGAATTTTGCAGTTCACATTCGAAATCCAAGTTCACTAGCGAAGGAGGTTTGTCATGACTAAGCCGACAACAGAGCGTTTTGAGGAGATGGTCCTTGAGGTCGATTTTGCGGAAGATGGTAACTACGCCAGAGTTTGCGGCCTTAAGGGTGTTACGATCCAGCGGCAGGCGAATGTTGATGAGACCGAGGTCGTGGATTGCGATGATGAGAGCAAGCCTAATGAGATCTTGAGTGATGTGCGTTCTGTGAAGGTTTCTGTTTCGGCAGAAGGAACCTGGGCGCAGGAGTCTCACGGCAAGATGATGAACTGGTTTTATTCTGCAAAACAGCTTCCGGTACGTCTTGGGAACAAAAAAGCGGCATCTGGCGATCCTGAATGGGAGAAGGCTCCTGCAATTTTGTCTCAGCTCTCTCAGGCGCGTTCTGATGGTAAGGGGCGCGTTACGAAAACTATTGAGATCAATATGGTCGGCACTCCTGAAATCGAAAACAAAGCCTGAGCCTGATCTATGGAAGCCAAAAACATTGAATGGATCGGTGGTCAGCACGAGTTTGTGCTGAACATCGGTCAGCTTCGTGCGTTGCAGAAGAACTGCAATGCTGGCCCTGAAGTCATCCTCCTGCGCATCACGACAGGGACTTGGTTTATTGACGATCTGATTGAGACCATTCGCCAAGGCTTGATCGGTGCTGGGATGCCAAACAAAGAGGCGGGGCCCATGGTTCTGCATCTGTTTGAAATGCATGGGGTGTTGGAGTTCAAACCTGTTGCGATTGAGATCCTGACCAATGCACTCGTGGGCGAGGATGATGATCCCGTGGGGGAGCAGGCAGGGGTGAGGCAACAGGAGAACTCTGGCAGTTCTCCAAGTTTTACAAACGAGGAGCCGCAATAGGCTTCACTCCACGAGAAATCGATCAGATGAGCCTGTGGGAATATGTGGCCTGCGTAGAGGGTTACAATGAGGTCCATGGTGGCAAATCTGGGAACCCCAGCGGTGAATTTTCAGATGAAGAGCTTCGGGAACTGGGCATTGAAGGGTTTTGATTGATGGGAAAGAATTCTGGCCTGACTATCCCTCTTGAGGTCACCTATAAGAAGTTCCACGATCAGATGTCTCGTTCCGCGGCTGCTGCGGTTAAGTCATCTAATCGGATGGCTGCGGAGAACAAAAAGCTTCAGAAGCAACTGGAGCAAACGCAACAGAAATTCGCGAAACTTCAGGCATCTGCTGGCGGGATGAACGATAACTTTGGCAAGATCGGGAAAGCCTCTCAAGGTGCTGGTAAGGAGATGCAGGGCTTCCTTAACGTCTCCAAAGGTAGCCGCTTCGCAATCCAGAACACGTCAAATCAGGTTGCTGATATGGCGGTGCAGTTCGAGATGGGCACTGACCCTATGCGGGTTATGGGGCAGCAGATCCCGCAGCTGATTGCTGGTTTTGGAGCTTTGACCGGTACTGTCGGCTTGTTAATGCCTGTTCTGGGTGTGATTGCAGGGATTGGTTTCCCTCTTGCAGGTGTCCTCTTGAGCATGGGCGACAATGCAGAAGGCGCCAGCAAGAAAGTTGATGCCTTCACCAAGGCGTTCAATGAAGCTGAGAGTGCGATCTCAAGAGCTAATAGTTCCATTGCTGACTACTCAAAGAATGGATTGGAGAACATCAGAGACAAGTACGGCGAGGTTACAAGCGCTGTACTCAATCTGGTGGCTGCGTTAGCAGAGCTGGATTCCAAGGCTGCACAGACAAAAACTGATACGGCTCTGGACACCTTCTTTGATGATTTTCTGGGTGGGAACAATGCGTTTGCTGAGCTGGATCTCAAGCTTAAGAAGTATCAGGCTATTCAACATCGCATTGCGCAGCTGAGTGATCCTCTCAGTCAGTCCCGATCAATTGATGCTATCGGGCTTGAAGGTGTCGAGAACACACTTAAAGATCTCAACCAAGAGTTGGAAGCTTCCTCAGATCTCGTGAAAATCTGGGCTACTGAAATGGCTGCTCTTGAAGATGCAAGAGCAAGCGGGAATATGGAGCGCGTCTCTGAAGCGCTTGCAAAAATGCGTGAGATTCTGACTAAGCTTCCTGATGAGAAGCTGGCAGAGGTAGGCAAGGAACTGGCGCGGGTGGAAAGCATTGCTCGCCAGTCGGTCAGCACAACTAAGCGTTTGAAAACGGCCACTGATGGGGTGGAGCTTAAAGGTCTATCAGCTGATGCCACCACAATGGCCAATGAAATCAGCCGTGCAGCGGATGCGATGGAGGCCATGAAACGCAATGGTTTGACTTCGCTGGAAGATGCTCAGGTACGCTTAAAATACAAAGATGATCCGGTGTCTCGGGCTGGCGCTTTGGCCGCTCTGGAATTTGATCGCACTGTCAATCCGCTTGCACAGCAGGTCGGGCCAACAGGTGGAACTCAGCTTGCTAAAGAGCGCGAAGAGTACATCCGCATGGCTCGCGAACAGGCTCGGCTTCAGGAGGCTTTACGACCTGCGGCCAACAAGGGGCCGGATGTTCTTGGGATGGGTGATCAGGAGGTCACGGCTCTTGAGCGCCGAATTGAGATGCTTGGCCGTACACGTGAGGAAGTCGCAGCGCTCACCACAAAATACAAGCTGCTTGATATGGCAAAGCAGCAAGGTTTGGATCTCGATGAGCGTTCTGTGAAAACCGGACTGACACTTCGCGAAGAGATTGAGGCACGGTCAAAATCGGTCTCCCAGTTAACAGGTAAGATTGAAGAACAGACGCGGCAAAGCCGCATGATGGCAAGCGTCAATCAATCCATCACCAACTCACTAACAGATGTCATCTTTGAAGGTGAGCGGTTTGTTGATGTGCTTGGGAATATGGGCAAGGGGATTGCCAAGATGCTGCTGCAGTCTTCTGTGTCCAGCATGACCAGCTCAGTTGGTGGTGGCGGCAACATTGTTGGGATCATTTCAACCTTGCTCTCCAGCTTTGGTGGTTTTTTTGCCGAAGGGGGCAACCTAGGGGCTGGTAAATGGGGGATTGCGGGTGAGGGCGGTGTTCCTGAGCTGATCGAAGGTCCGGCAACAATCACTCCGTTCCACAAGCTTCCTCAATCTAGCGGTGGGGGCGGTGAGATGGTTTCTCGCGTGATCCTTGAAGTTACCCCTGATCTGGAAGCTCGGATTGAGAGTGTGTCCGGAAACGTGGTCAAGGAAGCGGCACCTATGATCATTGAAGCGGCGACCCAAAATAGCCGTGAATATACTGTCGGTGACTTCAGTATGTATGAGCAGGAACGGGGAGGTGGCTTCCGTGACTAATGTGATCCATTGGCCCCATTCTCTGCTTCCCAGCCAAGGAAAGACAACCTTCAGAAAACGACCAACTACCAACACTGGTGGGATGACACTTGGTGGGCGTGAGTTGGTTACACGGACGGACTTGGGTTTCTGGAGAGCTGTCATCCCCAATATCGTGTTGCGCAGGCGCGATCTGCGCCAAGAAGAAGCTTGGAACGGGATTGAGGTCGCCTTGCAAGGGCAAGTGGGACTTGTGATCGTTTCTGTTTCTCATGTGACTTCACGGGTACAAAAACTTGCAAAGCAGGCGCGGTCCTATGTGCCTCATGCCGATGGAACGGAGTTCAGCGATGGAACTTCCTATGAGAGTGAACCTGCTTTTGTGCAGTTGGAAGAAGAGGCATATTTAGGGGCAACAGTGCTTAAGCTTCGCGGACTGCAAAGTGGGTTGAGGCTGTCCGGGATCTATTTCAGTTATTTGCATGCGCTCTATAACACTGGGCCGATTATTGAGGCTGAAGGTAATGTGGTGCGGGTACCTATTTTCCCGGCTGTACGAGCAAAGATCCCGGCGGGTGCACTGCTGAATGTGGCAGAGCCGAGCTGCCTCATGAAGCTTGCCAGTGACAGTGAGTTGGATCTGAACTTCGGTAGCTCAAGCTTTACCAGAAAGAGCGTGCACTTTGTCGAGGCTATTGACTATTGGGATGAGGCGTCTGCTCCATGACCTTTCGAAGCATCATGATCCTTGTGGCGATGCATTTTCCGACTGGAACAGCTCGCTTCTGGTTTGGCTCTCATCCTTACGTTGATAGGGATGGAAATCACTGGCGACCTGCCGGGGTGCTTCCGGCCTCTGCCTTAACAACGATCCAATATGCGTTTTCTGGTGAGGCGACCACGATGGACATGGGGCTATCCGGTGTCGATCAGCAAATTGCCGATCTGGCCTATGAGGAGACGCAGGAGAGTGATGTCATCGGCTCAAAGGTGCAAATCCTGCTCCAGAGTTGTGATCAATATTTCCAGCCTTTGCCTCCAGGAGCAATCGTCAAGTTCACGGGCGAGGTGATCGACCTGAAGTTCCGCAAGCGGGCGGTGAATGATCGAGACAAGCCTCAAATTCTGCATAATGTGACCTTGGTCGTGGGCAATGCTTTTCATGCTCGTAAATCACGGCGCAACGCAGTGCTGTCGGATTCTGATCAACGAGCTTATTCGCTCAAGGTCAATCCAGATCTACCGCCTGACTTGTCGTGTGAGCGCATTACCTTGATGAGTGAGCAGACAATCCCATGGCCGCGATCATAAGTCTTTTGGAGGCTTGGCTGGCAGATCGGCAAAGCTTGTCTTTTGATCCGGGCACGGCTGACTGTTGCCTCGTTCTTGCTGATTGGGTGAGTGCCAATGGATACCCTGATGGGGCCGTTCATTTGCGCGGCACTTACTCAACAGAAAAGCAGATGAAACAGCTGATTATTGAAGCTGGCGGTGCTTTAGAGCTGGTTGGCAGGTGTGCAGATATTGCGGGCCTGAATGAGGTTCAAACCAGAAAGACTGGCGATATTGGCGTGATCGGCAGCCTTCATTCCCCTCTCAGGCAGTGGGGTGCGATCTGGGATGGTGAGCACTGGCAAGTTCACTGGAACTCGGGCTTTGAAGCTATTCACGCGCCTGCTCTTAAAATCTGGAGTGTCTGATGCCTGCTACTGCTGCTTTTGCTGTTGCGTTTGTTCTGTCAAATGGCGCGGCCTTCGTTGGGGCCTCTGTTGCAACGCAAGCGATCCTTGCGGGGGCTGCGGTGTCCTCAATTGGTGTTGGGATTATTGGAGTTGGCCTTTCCGCTGGTATTGGGCTGGGTGTGAATGCCCTGCTTGGCAGTCAGCAGAGAAAAGACAATGCTGCACCTATTCCAAGTGCAGCTGATGGCAAGGTGGTGCAAAAGCAAAATGTGCCATCGCGGTCCTATCAATATGGCACTGTGCGTATTGCAGGCGACATGACGTTTTTGGAAGAGCGCAGCGGTACGGCTTATATGGTGATTGCCTATGCGTCCCATGAGATTGATGGCTTTGTCGCGCACTTCCTGAGTGATGATCCTGTAGAGATTGATGCAGATGGCAATGTCACCAAGTCGCTGAGTAATGATGAGGAGGCATCCAAGTATTATCGTCTTGGTGGTGATGCCAAGGTGATGCTTATTGAGCGCGTTGGGACGCAGGTCGGTGTTCCTTATTCGCAGCTGGTGGACAAGTTCGATGATATCTGGAGTGATGATCATCGCGGCGACAATATCGCCAGTGTTTTGATGGTGTGTAAGAGCGTGAGTGCCCGGCGTCATCGAACGGTTTACCCGCATGGCTACCCAACACTATCCTCTACCATTCGCGGAAAGAAGATTTTCGATCCCAGAGATGGGCAGGTCAGATTTAGCGAAAACCTTGCTCTCATACGGCTTGACTATCTTCTTGCCCCTTATGGAAATGCTTTGAAGATCTCGCAGATCAATCTTGATAGTTGGGCTTATGCTGCGGACGTTTGCGATCAGCAGGTTGAGAACATCAAAGGTGATATGGAGCCGCGTTATCATGGCGGTTTCCGTGGCCGCGAAAACAACGATCCAACTCAGGTTGGCCGGATGCTTGATGAGGCAGGCGAGCTGCTTCTATATACCGATGCAGATGGAAAGGTTGCCGTTCATGCTGGGGAATGGGTCGAGCCTGATATTCACCTGAAAACAGATGATATCGTTGATATTGAGTTCTTGCCAAACCGCAATGCAGCCTCCAGCGTCAAGGCGGTGCGTGGTCTCTGGGTCAATCCTGAGCTTCACTATGTTGAAGATGATGCAGTCATTGAAGGCGATCCATATGTTCAGGAAGACGATCCCAAGTCGCGTACTGTCGATAATGATTGCGTGCAGCGCCATAATCACATGCGGCGCTTGCAAGCGCTTAAAGCTATTCGGGTGAATTCACCTCGTGTGCGTGTGAAATGCGACTACTTCGCATCCCAAGAGGTGCCTTTAAGAAGGTTCATCAAGATCAGTGATCCACCACATCTTATCGATGCTTATCTTGAGTTAGACGGTACTCCCACTCTGGATCTGGATACGTTCCAGCATGTGTTCGAGGCGATGGTTATTCCGCGAGACCCGTTTGCCTATGAGCCTGAAGATGAGGGCGAAAAAGGTGATCCTCCCAAGCGTATTGCATCTGAGGCAATCCCGAGTGTTGATAGCTTCTCAATTCAAATGCAGCAGCAGGGGCAAAGTACTATCGCGGAAGCAAGTTTTACACGGCTCTCCGAGGCGCTCACCTATGAGCTGGAATATGTGAAAACCAGCGGTGGTGCTGCCAAGTATGCGCAGGCCAATGATGGTGAAGAGACCATTGAAACCGACAGCCTCACATCGGGTGTTGAATATCGCTTCCGCATGCGCACACGCTCTGTTTTTGGGCAAAATAGCGATTGGTCTAGCTCAACTGTTCTTATAGCTGCGGTTTAATTTCCTCTCAAAATGGAGTTGGCAATGAACTTCCTTACCAAGGAATTCGTCTGGCGTGCGCGTGAGACTCTCGGACTTGAAAGCACAGATCCGCACAAGCCCAAAAAAGAAGAAATCATTGCTTACCTGGGGCAAATGGAAATCGCCGCAGCGCTTGGTGCAGTGATTGTAAAAACCAAAGCTGAGTTGGATACGGTCACTAATAAGCCGGATTACACCCCGGCTATTGTGGGTGGAGATCCAAACCAAGCTTTGAGTGGTTACTACCAGTGGCTCGGTAACACTTGGAACTATGTGCGCGACCTTGCCGACAGTATCACGAGACTGGTCAATATCGGGGGGACCGGTAACGCGATTACCGCTGAGCTTCGTTTGGGCGTCAGTTTGTCAGCGGTTGAGTTGGCGTTCTTTGTGCCTGCACACAATAATACTAGCGCTGTAACAATCACGGTTGAGGGCGTCGAAAAGTCAGTTCGCAACGGCCTTGGTAATGAGCTGAGCGAAGATGATCTGCAAGCTGGTTACCCAGCAATGGTCGCGGTGTTTCCGGGGCAGGATGGATACGTGCTTCTCAACCCGGCTAATGTCGAGGCGGTGGTGCTGGCAGCAAAGCAAGCTGCAATAGCTGCTCGTAATCAGGCTCAAACAGCAAAGCAAGCTGCTGAGGAGGCATTGAGCAACCTTGAGGCCGCAGTCGAGCAGGCTTCCGAGTTAGCGTTCCAGCGGTTCAACAAGCTCTATCTTGGTTCGTTCAATGTGAATCCATCTACCGACAATCAAGGTGGTCCACTCAAAGACGGTATGCTTTGCTTTCACTCTGTCGAGAAGAAGATGAAGGTCTATTCAGAGGATGACAGTGATTGGATCTTGGCGACACCAGACACAAGCGATTTTCTCAATAAGGCAAATAACCTTGGTGATGTTGCGAGTAAGTCAGCAGCTCGATCCAATCTAGGTTTGGGAGCGCTTGCAACCTCATCAAAAGTTGGCATGAATGACTTGACTGACAGCTCAGTGAGTACTGGCAAGCTAAAGAGCAAGGCTGTCACAGATCCCAAACTAAACTCTGCGAAATTGAATACGCTGGTAGGTAAGCCTCAGGTCGTGGCGCTGTACTCCAACATCGGGGACGATGCGTCCTTTAATCTTACTCGCTCTGGAGCTACCTACACCTTCGGAACACCTCAGCCAGATACAAGTTATGTCGTTCAGGTGGTCGGTCAAAGAACCACACAAGGTAACTTGAGTTACATCAACATTGTTGGGATGAACGTCAAATCCAAGGCGAGCTTTTCGCTCAACGGTTTGAGGCTGAACAGCGCGGGAAGCATAAGCGGTCTGTCTGGTGGGTTTGATGTGATTGTTTATCGCGTAGCCAATTAATCAAAAAATCTCTTTCTGAAACAGCGCGATATGCGCAGCTACGGCTCCCATAGGGAGCCTTTTTTGTGAGGTGATCATGGGACGGATACCAGACTTTGAATCTCAGGAAATGCTGCAGGATCTCGGGTTCAATCCCGGCAAGCCCGATGGAGATTGGGGCAGGCTATCTGAAGCTGCTTATCAGGATTGGCTTAGCTCCAAAATCAAGGCGATCAAAAGCAGTGAGCCACCATGGTTGGTTGAGGCGCGTCGACTGCTGGGAACCAAGGAGATCTCGGGACCAACGCACAATCCAAGGATCATGGGCTGGGCGAGCAAATTAGGTATCTCCTACCAAACCGATGAAACCCCATGGTGCGGCCTGTTCGTTGCCCATTGCATGAGCCTTGTATCTGATACCCAGCCCACCAACCCTTTAGGATCTCGCCAATGGGCTAAATACGGCAGGCGTTTAGATAAACCAGTACCAGGTTCCATCCTCGTGTTCTGGCGTGGAAGTCCTCGCGGCTGGAAAGGGCATGTCGGGTTTTATGTCTCCGAAAGTGCAGGTCACTATCACGTGCTTGGTGGGAACCAGTCCAACGCAGTCACAATCACGAAAGTCTCAAAGCGGCGGCTCTTGGATATCCGGTGGCCGAACAGCTATCCCGTGCAGGGAGAACAGGCGTTTGTGCAGCGTGAGGGCGCTGTCTCGACTAACGAAGCTTAAGGCGTTCTAGTTTGGAGTTGTGACCACAGTTTACTCACCAGAAGATCCATATCCTTGAATGAGGCTAAGATGCAGAAATCAGAGACAGGCACAGCACTGACCTTTCTAGCAGCTTGGATAGCCCAAAACTGGGCCAACTTCCTAGAGCCGTTCTTTCAGGCACTGCTCATTATCCTGACTGTGGTTGCTGCGTTCTTCATGGTGTGGAACCGAGTTTTGGACAACCGCATGAAACGAAAGCAACTGCAAGACTATGAACGCGATAAGTCGTGTGCTGATTGACCGAGCGGTACTGATCGTCCTTACTGGAGATCCGAGAGTTCTAAAAAAGAGATGAGACAATTCCATTTGGCTGGCGCTGTGATATGCGGCTGGAGGATTGACAAAAAAGATTAAAATCGCATGTTTGCTTAAAGAGCCAGAGGTGAATTGGATCGTGTCTCAGTAATCGTCCGGCGATCTACTTAGCTCATAGATGATTACGTGCGGATCTTCCAAATATGTATGGGTTCTCTGCATATACTGGTCCATCACTTCTAGTGTTTCTGATGAGATTTCTCTGCCAAATACGCACTCTTGAGGGCTATCATCAGCATGAAACATCAAGTCTGCTTGATGTAATTCAACCAGATAAATGATTGCAGTCGCCGCACAAGTTGGTCTGGTGAAGTTATACATAATTGACCTCAAAGGTGATGACGTTTGATCGGACAATGTTGGTCTGAACCAATTATCGCAAGCTGCTCTTTTTCGCTAAATAATAGCTAAGGGCAATTAATCTCATAGGTTGTGATGTATTGAATAACTCGCATGACGTGATTTGAGGAAACGGATTAGTGTCTATCAAAATAGAGAGCAAATGAATCCGCCCTATCTCGCCTCTTATTCTCACCAGTAACTTAATGGCTGCGATCAGTTCCTAATGCATACGTGTGAAATTTTTTACACGTTATTTATAGGAGTTTTTCATGTTTGTTGCGGTTTATAGAACGTCTATTCTGGGACTTGGGGCAAATGAAGAAGAGGCAATCAATCATGCCTTGGTCATTCTGAGAGAATTGTCTTATGAGGAGAGTGTGCATGTTTGCAATAATTTGGAGGTCAAGCCGATAACAGAGCAAGCATGTGATCAAATCATCTACAAAGAAAGTCGTGCCCTGAATTTAAGAAATGGTGCAATTGTAGTTATTTAAATAAAGCGCTATCCAGCGGCGGGGATAGCATTAATTCATGCAGAAACCTAAGCTGATTAAGCTTATCTGATAATTGGTGGTCAGTTATGGTTTAGTAATATTTGTGTATTTGTTTGTTCTTCAAATAACGTAATTGTGAATATTGTTGAAATCTAAATAATATTAAATATGTAGGTAACTTTTATTTTTATAAGATCTATGGGTTTATTTTTTGAGTAGTGCATCTCACGGTAACCGATAGAGGTACTTATTAGGGGGTTACTATGCAAAACTCATTCTTTCGAAACACCAGTGTTTTTGCTCCTCATCTATCTAATCGGTTTCATGGTGTAACAAGGCATGCTTGGTTCGGCTTTGTTGTTTTGGTGACTGCGGGCTCCATCTGTTCTCTTCTTTTCGCGTATGAAGCGGCGACTGAACCGAATGGAGCCCAGTTCTTGATTGCCTGGACTGGCTTCATTGGCTGCCAAGTCTCGTTATGGGCAGCTCTTCGGGTGCGACGTGCCTCGCGTCTAGCTAGTTCCATTTGGGCAGATAGAGATTAATTTGTGGCATCTGCGGCGTAACTCAAAAACAATAACGGCGAGCCACAAGGCTATAGTAGTCAACCAACGTTGTGTTGAACTTTGTGGGCGTAGCGAGATGTTGAGTGACTAAATCTAGAGCGAATGTCCGCAGGTATCACGTAACGTAGGCCAATTGCTGACCTTCGAGCGGTTCCATCAAAGGTTGAACAGTTGGGCTCCAAAACACAAGCCGATTATTGAGGCGAGTACGCCTCAATAACTTCTTCCGGCCCAATTGCTGCCTTTCGCTAGTGGATCTGGTGCTGAGGTGCAGCTTTCGCATTACTACCTTTCGCCCCCGCCACTTGAATGGCTACTTTGAAGCGGATTAGATTAATTCGTTCAACACTTCGAACGAAATGACCGTTGTTGATACATGGTACTCTCAGGGTTGTACTATAAGGAATTAGGTTTTGGAGATTGATGATTATTTCAAGAATGTCGGGAAATTGGCCTAATCTGTGAATGAACAATCTAATGCGGCGCATGAGCTGTTCGAAAGCCCTAGGCTACATGCGAAACTGAATGTGGCGCGAATACTCAAGTAATAACGCCGATAAATCGCCCTTTTCTGACCTGACAGTGCTGATCTGAGCGACACATATTGGCACAAAAATTTTATAAGGCCATCCATATATGGTAATGCGTTCTCCCAAACTCCTCGGTACTGCCATCGTTTCTGATGACGCGGTTTTGGCTGCGCGCCTAACTTCGGCACTTGCGCGTCGGCACCACTATTTGGCAGTATTAGATGGTCCAAGGTTGGCACGAGATGATGCACAGGCTGAGGTGATACGCCGAAACAATGCGCTTGCGCGGATCAATGCCAACAAGGTCATCTTATCGGGCCTTTCTACATCCCAAGAAAGCGCAATGGCCACCCAATTGCCGCAAAATGTCGTAGGACGTTGCGCTGACAATGAGGTTGAGGCATTAGCCTCGAAGTGGCTGCTCAACAATGACCGTCTCAGATGGGGTAGAAACAATATTGGTGTAGGGCTTCTTCGAGCCCTTTATGAAGGGCGTCTTATCGAGTTCGATGACGTTTCTTCTACGATACCTTCTATTGCAGGGCCAAGCAGGCATCATGTGGTGTGCGAGGCGGGCGAGCCAATGTCAGAAATCATTGCGGCCAATTACGCATATTCCCTAGGGGCTGGGCTTACAATCATCCCGAAGGTAGCCAATGAAATTGCCCGAAGACTACTCGAGGATTTTTATCAGTCTGAAAACGGTGAGGAGCGCCAACAGCTACAAACGCAGCTCCGCGAGTTATGTGGCGAGATCAAGACGTCTGGAGTTTCCTCTCTAACATTTTTTACTAAGAAACTGCCATTTGGCGTTGGTTTTCCAACCCAGCCCTCGACACATATCTTCACTTATCCCGATTGTGGGGTTTCTGTAGCAAATGGTTTTGCCGCAGAACAAAAAGCATCCCGTGGTGTAAATGTTGCCGTTCTGGTCGATCCACAGAAAACGACGGCTCCCGAAATCGATGCCGCATTAAAAGAATTGCCCAAACGATCAATGTTAGTGCGAGCGTATCGCGGAAGGGCCGCAGACGTAAGAAGCATCACGGATATGGTTGACCATTTTCCTTACGATCTTCTTTTATTCGCAACGCATTGCGGTGATGCTCCCGGATGGCGTTGCACCTATGAATATAGAGATAGTGAGGGTATCGATCGTAACCTTGTTGTGGACGAGGCAATTGGCGTCAGCCGATCTGATGATCCTGATAAACTTCAAGTGACTCGGTTTAACTACTTTCAATCGCTTGACGGTGTCGATTGGAGTGATCCCGTTGCGAAGGAAAATCATTATATCGGAACGGCTATCAACGACTATGGGGAGCGGATTAGAACCGACGATTTTAAGCCCGTATCCAAAGAGCCTTTAGCTCGAGTTAAACTATCGGCAGCGATGGCAATGCACGATAACAATTACATGCCAGTGCTTGCCAGCCTCGCCGGCGGTGGGTCGCCTATCGTCATCAACAATGCGTGCGTTTCATGGCATGAACTCGCAGGGCGTTTCACATTTGGTAATGCTCGCGCATATGTCGGAACGCTTTATCCGGTACTGCCCTTCGAGGCTGAAAGCGTAGTGAGCCAATTGTTCGATGGGCACTGGGGTAAATACTTGCCTGAAGCGCTTTGCCTTGCTCAAATCGAAACCTACGGACCGGAGGATCAGCGCCGGCCATACGTAATAACTGGTGTCTATACTCAAAAGCTACGCGCTAAGAGAGAAGATGTGCCAAAGCACATTATGCGTCGCCTGTCTCAGGGCATATCGGAACATGCGCACCGTGCTGACCTTGGCACCATAGAGGAAAAGCGACAGCTTGAGTACGTTGCCAATTACTATCGAAGAGAAGCCATTGCGTTTCTGAAGAAATGTTCTCTATAGGGAAGCAGAAATTCTTTAGAACTAACGCTATCATTCGCAAATCGGATGGAGCTAAGGTCAGCTTCTGACTTTAGGAGGCCAATCCAGCTGCATCGCAGCGAAGGTCTCCATTCCACCCATAGAGACAAGGTGAGTGGGATCAATCATAAATTGATGCCTCACTGCAGCAAGTGCTGCCTTAAGCTAAGGTGAATGTCCGCACATGGTCACGCTGCTACGTGGCAGGAAAGTTTAGAAATTCAGGGCCATGAACTGCCATTGGAGAGATTCTATCAAGAGTTGCTGCTGTCTGTAGTGAACTTTCAGAAGACCTTGTTGGCCAGGAATTCATAGCTCTATACGCCGTAGGCGTTAGAAGGCTTCGAGCCCAAAGCTGCCATTCATCGGAATACAGAAAATAGTGATCGCTTGCAGTGCAACAACGTTCAGTATGAGGCTACTAACCTCAAATAACTCTGTAAAGACAACGGAGAGATGTCGGAATGGAAATTCCATTTCCTTTAATTAATCGATTGCATAAAAACGGCGATGAGAGAATAACTTCACCGCCGCCGAACTATCAGAACTAGATTTATGTTGCTGTCGAGATTTCAACCGAACATTGCAGAAACTTCCCTAAATGCCCTCGGCTCAGAAAGTTCAATACGACGGCGCTGAAGTTCATCAATGCGCATGCGGAGCTCGTTACGTTGCTCCTTCTGAGTGTCATTTAGCTTTGTTACTGATACCGTTAGAGTTTCAACCTCACGATCAATCGAGGCAAGATCGTTAAGCGCTTTCTGGCTGCTCTTGATCATCAGAAGTCTCCTTTTCCTCGATTCCTAACTTCTTAGAGTTTATATAGGTGATCCCTACGAGTAAAGCTACCATTCCAGCTACAGTCCGCGCAGCTTCCACATTTTGTGTTGCACCTGCAGCCCCATTAGTGCTGAACCTACCTACCATATCGCTTGAAATCGTTACAATTCCCCAAACTTTCCCCTCTGTACCTACACGAATAGGAAAAGAAGCTATGGAGCGATACCTTTCATGATCATCTTCTCTAATCTTGCCATCAGGAACATAAAAAGCTGACTTAATTGTGTGGTGAGCGGAGTCGTCTATTATTAGCTCTGAATTGCGCTGCCAAGCAGCACCAGTGAAGCCTTCGCCCATTGCCCAAGTTCGGCCTGGTGCGACTTCTTCGATGCGATTTGAGCGTCGATCTACTAAACCTTCAAGAAGTTCATCTTCACCAGAAACAGATCTAACTTTGTAGACGCTTATTGAATGAAACTCCCCAGATTGATAACCCATTGCAGGTAACAATTGATTGAGTGAAACGTCGAATAGATCCTTCAGTGACTTAGCTGTGTCCACTTCTCCTGTGTAGGCTGATTGTTCTGAAACTTCTCGCATTGCCTGCAGTGCAGATATAAGACTTCGTCGTTTGGAGTCTAGCTTACGCATATCATCGAACTGCCTTTGAATTTCTTCTCGATTGCTCAAATAAACACGGGCTGTTTCGATTGCACGTCTAGCTTTATCCATATCGGAAGTTTGGTCTTGTTCGAGAAATAGTAATGCTAGGCCGCCTAAGAGAGTAAGTACTGCACCGCCGATACCAATAATTGACTTCCAGGGGATCTCACCAACTGCTGGAGCAGGCATTAGTCCACCAATTGTTGCAGCAAGGCCTCCTCCTAAAATAAATGAAATTCTTATTGTGAGATTGGTAAAGTCAGCTCGGTTGATGCGTTTGGTAATTGCGTCAGATAGTTCTTTAGCTTGTTGAGTTAGATTTTCATTATTCATTTTGGCCATCAATTGCATTGCGATAAAAGTAAAGAAGTTAAATTTTTGCAGTAATTTCTATGCGCGGTTCTAATGCTTTGAGTCTGTTTCCATAAGTCCTAATAATACTGTTGTATAAGTCGTTGTTTTTTATTTCTTGGATTGTCGCAATTAATGCGTAAGGAATAGAATTGCTGCGTGTAGCAGAGCGACCATTTTGCCTAGCTAAATGCTCAATATCGAAAACAGGCCGGTTAAGAGTTTTAGCTCGAAAATTTTGAATACGCTTACGAACCGTCTCCCATCTAGCCGCATCATCCCTCAGTTCTTGTTCCGTTTTAAAAATTTGCGACTTTCCGAAGAATGTCCTTGGTTCATGTGTGCTTCGTTCGTTGCCGTTTGAATGAAAGCCTGGGTGACCGACTGTAGAGGGGCGGAAGCTAATACCCACGCCAGTTCTTGTATAATTTATTGCATCTTCGGGATCTACAGGGGTCGATACTACAAAGGTAGCTTTGATAGAAACCTTGTTTCTGAAACCATCGTTAGGCATCGGCAACGGGAAACGCATATGACGCGTGGGTTCGAGAAAACCCTGATATATAACCGTGGCTTCATTATCCTTGCAGGTCATTAGGGCGGTAATGTCATTAGGGATGCTTCCCCATCCTACTTCAATTTGGTTATGGCCATTCTCGGATGCGTGATGGATAAGTAGCGCTTTCAAGGCTGTAGGGGTTATTTGGTCGCTGAACGTGGATGCTAACCCAGCAGCTATACGGGCCGCACTAGGAGCTGAATAACTGGTTCCAGCGGTAGATGACAGCTGGCTTTGACCATTGATTACTATAAACGGTTGGTTTTTGGTGCCTCCAAAAGCAAGAATATCGGGCTTTACAAGGCCTGGGCTACGTCCTGGTCCGACAGCGCTGTAGGAACACCTTCTCCAATTGTTATCGACACTATCCTTTGAGCCCACTGCCAATACGTTTACACCATCGGCAGAAGGCTGGATACGGTTCAATCCTAAACTAGCATCTTCTTCGCCGTTATTGCCAGCTGCGGCTATAATTAGCGTTTGGCCATTTGCTGATATTTGGTCTAGTCTGGAAGTCCAAGCATGTACATCATCATCCAACAGTGCTTCGTCAGGCCCTATTGAAAGGCATGCTATGTCATACCTATTCTGTGTGAGTACTGTCGTAACTCTGTCAAGCACTTTCATCAGATCAAAGTCCTTGTCACCTTCATCATAAACTCGCCAATGGTCTATATTGCTGAAGCAGGTGGGTAGGCTAGTAGGGTTATCAATGCTTCCAAATAAAGCTGCTGAAGTTACCTTTGCACCATGAGCTAGAGCGAAAGGAGAGGGGCTTCCTATCCCGCTTGGCTCTCTCACCGTCACTAGGTTGTTAAAAGGGTGTTTCTCATCCAGACCTCCATCTAAAATTGCAACGCGCTGAGAGGAGCCTGTTGGGTTTATCTTAGAGAGGTCAATTAGATTTTCTGAAGTTGCTTCTTCACTGGGAAAATCACGAAATGTTAAGCGTGGCATGCGGCGGATCAAGCGCAGGAAGGAAAATTTTGTTAGATGTTCTAAGTATTCTGCATTTGCACGCAGGCCTAAAAATGCAAGTCCTCCCACGATTTGAGTATGCTCAATAGAAAATTTCGGTAGTATTGAATCGCACCACCTTTCGAAGGCTGCAATGGTGTCTAGATTGGTATTTGAAGTGTGTTGCCCAAAGTGCAACACAACTTCCAGCGGTATATTTCTTCCAGATAGTTGGTGTGATTTTAGTCGCTCCGAGCCTAGTGATCGAATAGCTTCAATTTTCCTGAAATCATCCTGAAAGGCTTGTGTTTGAGTGGGATGTTTATCAGGACAAAGCAGTTCAATATTTGATCGTGGGCCTGCAATGAATAACTCAGCAGCGACTAATTTCTTATTTGCCTTTTTAGCTGACGGGTGTCTCCCAGGTCTAATTCTGGTTTCACGGCTTCCGACTTGTCGTAGACCGAGTGTTTTGAGTAATGAGGTTGGATGGTAGGTCTTCGCAAGGAAGCTAGGATGAAGAGTAAGTGCCAGTACTGCCTCATCATTTGGGCATGCAAGGCTAGGAAGCTGGTTTATTTGGGATACTGAATATTCAATCTCATCTTCTAATCGCTCTACGGCATCCTCGTACTCGTAGGGGTATGCCTTGTCACCTCCGCCAGTTTTTAGGCTAATTTTCTCGATTAAGTTTTCACCTTGCCCAATAATCCAATTCGTATTGCTTGCCACAATTGCCTCACCACGTAATATCCAATTTTCTTAAAGTCTCTCTGGCTAACCCTGTAAGCTCACTGGTTTTTCTTTGAGAATAACCCAGCTTGCTAAGATTACTGGCCAATATTTTTTTCTTCTCAGAAGTCAAATTTGCTTGGTACTCCTGAGTTAACAGACGAAATGCGGAATCAGTATCAATGTCGTTTACAATAGCATTTCGTAAAGTTCTCCTTACGAGAGATGCTGCTTCATCATATGAGTTGCAATCGGTGATATACGCTAAAACATTGGCCCAGCTTACATCCGCTCGGTTGTTTATCTCTCTTTCAATCACATGTGCCATAATGTTTCTGTCGAGATGAGGGAACAGAATGGCTACATCAAATCGACGCCACACAGCCGGATCAAGTAACTCGGAATGGTTCGTTGCAGCAATAAGCAGTTGATTTTCTGGCCATAAATCAATCTCTTGCAAGAGTACTGTAACGAGGCGTTTCAATTCACCGATCTCTCCTTCATCATCTCTTTTTTTTGCGATTGCATCAAATTCATCTAGAAGAAGAATCCCATCTTCCCTCTTTGCAAAATCTAAGACCTGCTTAAGGTTAGTCCCTGTTTTCCCTAGGAAAGAAGACATTACGCTTGCAAGGTCGAGTACAAACAATGGTTTATTCAGTTGCTGAGCTAACCATCTCGCCGACATCGTTTTACCAACGCCTGGAGCACCGGAAAGTAACAGGGTTTTTGCTGGTGTTAAGCCCGCCTCATGCAGTTGATCGATTTTCTGTCTTTCGTGTACAATTTGGAGAATTTCTCTTTCTATATTCGAGGGCAAAAACGGTTTTGGTTGCTTTCCGGGGTACTCGACGCGCAGCAACTCATGGCGGCTTTCACTATCAACCGGCACTATGTGTTTCGGAGTGCCTCTGAATGCCCTTGCCTCGCTTGTCTTAAGTGTTTCAATTACATCAGAAATTTCACTTGCGAAGTCGCTATTGCTCATCCTAAGAGCACGAGCTGTTTTACGTGCAAAATTCGTTGCACCTCTTTTGTCTCCAACAACAGCGAATCTAAGAAGCTGAATAAAGTGAGGACGTAAGTCGGAATCTTCCATCTAGATCTAGCCTATGGCGCTGAATAAATAATGCAATTTATATTAGTGGAAGAAATACTGTTTTTCAAACAATAAATCTTCCATTTAATAATTTGGGAATGTTTAAAATTTGGATGCCTCGTAAAAATTGAGTTTCATCTTGTTTGCTAGGGTGAAAGCTACTACCCCCTCAAAAATTCAATCAACCTCAGGCCGGAAATTGACAGTTAAACATTACCGATACTAGGCCGAATATGCTCTACGTCCACTAGAGCTCCATTGCATGCGCTTACCTTCGCATAGCAGCGAATGTCGGATTTTGGCCGCGAGACGCTTCTTGCGCCGCTACAAAGTGCGGCCCTCTGCTTTCACCAGTAAGCTGGATCAGAGGCACTGGAGGTTGAGGGCAAGCTCTGACTAAGGATGGTGCAAAGGTGCGCGAGCGTCAGCTTATGGTCAAACGCCTCTTTCCCATGATCCCTCTCTTCTCGATACCCACCAGAGTATTGGTGGGAAGAACGACGTGCGTGAACACGTCAATCCACGGGCCTTGTCAAATCAGTCCGTGAGAGCGTTAAGCAAGCTGAAAGGCTCATTCCCACCAAGCCATACATTGTTAATTGTATGGTTGGGAAATCTTGCCATAGCTTGAGAGTAAACTTCAATATGAACTTGTTTGGAGAAGTCGCTCCGGTCAACGCTGAACCGGTGGCACCCTATCTTGGCGGCAAAAGCCAGCTTGCTGCTCGTATTGTCGGTAAGATCAATCAGACCCCGCACCAGAGTTATGTGGATGTGTTCTGCGGAATGGGCGGGGTGTTTTTCAAGAGAAGCTCTGTCACCAAATGCGAAGTGATTAACGATATAAATAGTGAGCTTGTCACGTTCTTTCGTGTTTTGCGCTCACACAAGGCTGAGTTCTTGCGAAGCCTGGAATACATGTTTGCCTCACGTGAGGAATTTGAAGCGCTCAAAGATAGTGGACTGGATTATCTGACTGACATTCAAAGGGCTGTTCGCTTCTATTACCTCCAACGGCTCGCATTTGGTGGTAAGTCTGTGGGACAGTCGTTTGGGACTGCGATAGAGCGGCCATCTCGCTTTAACGTAAAGCGTGTTCTGAGTAACATAGAGAAGGTTGCAGACAGGCTGTCTGCAGTGACCATAGAAAACTTGGACTGGCGTGCTTGCATAGAGCGTTATGATGGAGAGCAGACGTTGTTCTATATCGATCCGCCTTACTGGGGTGGTGAGACAGATTACGGCAAGGGGGTATTTGAGCGCTCCGACTTTGCGGAGATGGCAGAACGGCTTTCCAAAATCGCAGGTCGGTTCATTCTCTCGCTGAATGATAGAGACGAAACGCGACAGACCTTTGACGGCTTTCAGCAGGATGTTGTCAGCCTGAACTATTCCATTGCGAAAGGTGCGGGTAAGCAGGTCTCTGAGCTGATCATCTCCAATTAGCTTAACAATCCAATATGAGAAACTTTGACGCTCGCAATCATCGCCGATTGCGGGCGTCAAGTTCTTCTAGGGTGGGAACGGGTAAGCCGTCTTCTCGCAGCAAGTGGTAGAAATATTCCTTCTTGCCCAGTTTCAGTTCTTTGCGGCGAGCTTCAATCATCTCAATGATAGGGATTGGAACGAGAGAGTAAGCGACGTTGCCCCTCTCAGATTTGCGCAAGGCGCTCAGCATGGCCTCATGCTCGCTTGGCCGGTCATTCACTAGCTGTGCGATAATGTCTTGGATGGATGAGCTCTCAGTGGGCTTTACAGCGGCTTCTGGAGCTTGCTCAACTGTGCTCGTGTCTCGATTAATGAGCTGTCGCTTCGCTTTATAGTCTGCCATAGCTCAACCTCACGCTGCTGCTTTCCGAACGATTGCAGGAGGAATGAGGTGCTTTGCCCGTAACTCTCCTACGAGTTCCCGAGTGTAGACCTTGGCTCGGCCTTTGATGGAGTCTCCCGTGTTCATTGCAGTCTTGAATGTTGTGGTGTGCCAGAGGATGGTGTTCAGAACGTCGAGAGCCGATTCTTCAGATAGCTCGTTTGTGATGTCGTCAACATTGCGGGTGTTGCGGTCAAAGTCCGTCCTTACCACTGCGCTTGTGATTGGCTTGCCTGTCTTTGCACTCAGTTTTGAGAGGAAACGCTGGGTGTTTACTGCTCCCTCAATATCGGCAACGGTTGTAGAGCAGGGGATTAAGACCAGGTCACTAGCAGCTGCGATGTACGCTGCGATACGTGAGTTAAAGCCTGCGGTGTCTACAAGAGTGTAATCGTACTCACCCTTAAGCTCTTGCAGCAGTCCGGTGATCGCGTTGTCGTTTGTCTCGCGGAGGAAATCAATATTGCCGCGATCTAAGATTTCTTGCTCTGCCCAAAGTGAGGAAGAGCGGAGTGTGTCAGTGTCTGGAATGATGATGTTGTGGCCTTCTCCAGCGAGAATGCTCGCAAGAGAAATTATCAAGGTGGACTTGCCGCAGCCACCTTTCTGCTGAATAGCTGAAATCGTATGCGCCATATTGTGCCCCTCAACAAAAGATAGTTGCTGGACAACGGTATTTAACCGCCAGATAACAGGCAATCCGCGACAATTAATGAGGAACAGGTAATCGAGAGCCGTAAGCAGATAACAGTTTACGAATGTTAGTTACGGCTGATTACTGTTGAGAGGTCTCTTGGGGATGTTGTGGCACCATGTGCTGGTAGCAAGGACGGGATGTGACGTCCTTGGATCCGCAGTGCGAGCAACGCAGCTTCCGAGCAATATGAATTACGATTGTATCCTCGGGCATTCTCTCAGTGGAAACGTAATCAGCGTTCTGGCAGTTATTGCAGTGAGCGCGAACTGGCGCGTCGAGTTCTTTCAGGTCTGTCAAAGTGACTGGACGGTTTTCCATTGCTCGTGCTCCAAATGATCTCTCCTGACAGGAAGTTTGGGAGGGTAGCAGGGCGCAATTTTGGGGGCAAGAATCCCTCACCTTGGTTCCATCACGAAAAACGTGAGGGAAAAACCCCAATAAGATAAACAATAACAATGTCAGGAAAAGAAAGTGGAGGCCTCTGCCGGAATCGAACCGGCGTACACGGATTTGCAATCCGCTGCGTCACCACTCCGCCAAGAGGCCAACAGTATGGTGTGGAACGGCTTTTCTGATATTTGGGGCGGATAGTCAAGCCAGTTAGGCAACTTTCTCAGATGTGTTAGGCAAAAGCTGTTCATAAACCGTTCTCTAGGAGAGAGTTCTACGTACCCTTGAAGCGAATTTTTCAACACTCTTGCCTCTGCCATAGTGCTTACCCATTGATGTTGATTTGTCGCCAATGGCTTGGGCAACATCTTCATCTGAAAATCCATGGTCTTTCAGCTCGCTGGCATAGGTCACGCGCAAACCGTGCAATGTGAGATCTGATCCAGTGGGGCAGGTGTCTTTGAAGACCGGCTTTGCTTTGAAGTCCTGCCAGGCCTTGCGCATGGCGTTCTCTGACGGGTAGGGCTTGCCTCGGGAATTCTTACAGATGGTGAGGGTTGATTTATCTTCTGCGTTCAGCACGTCCTGCAGGGGTGGCAAGACGTAGAAGAGGCAATCAACCTTGTTCTTTTTGGCGGTGTAGGTGATGGAGTAGCCTTCTGCCTGCGATCCTTGCAGATTGTCCCATCTAAGTGAGGCTATGTCTTGCCCTCTGGCTCCTGTCCACCTTGCCAATGCCAGGACTGGCTTCAGGTGTTTGGGGATGATCTCAAAGATTGCTTCGAACTCTGCTTCTTTCCATCTTCGGTTGGCGTTTGCTGAGTTTTTGTATTTTCGGCTGATACCCCTGACCGGGTTTAGCTTCAAGCCTGCATAGCCATACTCGACGCCCACGGAAAAGGCGGCTGACAGCATGGCGAGTACATCGTTTGAGAATTTGGGGTATTTGTCTTCGGCGGCTTTGTCGCGGGTGATTGCCATGTCTGAGGGGGCAACCGTTATCAGAGGGGCTTTGAGAACATTCTTTGCTCTCAGCCAGTCTATGACCCTCTGGTAGTCTGATTGCGTGCGTGGGGAGAGTTTGGTCCAGCGGTCTTTGGTTTGATAATACTCTATCAACCCGCCAAGGGTGCCGAAGCCTTTGTCCTTTGGAGCGTCTACCAGCTTTGTATAGCGCTGCAGGATCTCTGGTGTTGAGAGGTGGCTTTGAAGGGCTTCTCTGGACCCTTCAAAGCCTTTTACAAGTGCTTTCCGGTTGCTGCGAATATAAACATACCATCTGCCATTGCGTGCATATGTCGATAAGCCTTTAAGCCGCACTTTGGTCATCCCACATTCCACCGCTTGAGGTTAAAGGATCCGTGTGAGGATACTTTAGTGAATGCGCCCACTGCTGAAGATCTGGCACATAATAGCGCTCTTCGCCCTTTGTCTCTGGGATGACAGCAGGCGTGAGCCTGTGATCGGTTGACCGTAGACGTTTGAAGAGGGTTACAGAAACCCCAAGCATTTCTGCTGCTGTCTTTTGATTTACCAAAATGAGTTGGTTAGGCATGCTGAGTTGCTCCCGCTGTTTTGGGGCTTAGCTGTCCTGAGTTGCGAGGAGGGTGGTTTGCATTTGCCAACCGGTGGCCCATTGGGCGTGTCTTGGGTCATCTGTGAGGAAAGGGTTGTCTGTGACTGCCTTGCCCGCGCTGGCGTCGTCGATGCCTTGCTGTTCTGCAATCGTGTACTCACCAGCCATGCCCATGGCGTGCAAGTAAAGATCCAGCATGGATTGCTGCTCTTCACGTTCATGCGGCTTCTGCTTTCGAAGTTTGAGAAGCAGGCGCATGGTTGGAGTATCAAATCCGTTGCTCTTGGCTTCTGTGAAGACGTCCTTGATATCGTCTGCAATGCCCTTTTTCTCAGTTTCCAGGCGTTCAATGCGATCTACAAAGCTGCGCAGTTGATCAGCTGCAATACCGCCAGCATTAGAGTTGGGCTGCAGAGCTTCGTCCTGTTTCTTCTTCCGAGGTGCCATGTTGAACCTCACTGAGTTGGAGCTAGGGAAAGGGCGCGGCTTGCTCCGCTGGAAAAGCGGATTGCGATGATTTGCGCAAGTTCGCCGCGTTCACTCAAAGAGAGGGGCGCAGCCTCTACCAGGCGTTCGAGGCTGAATATTTCTGGCTGCAGTAAGCCATAATAGCTTGAAAGGCTGTGTTCACTATGGGTGCACTGGGTATTCGTCAAATCAAAAGTACGCATGACTACTCCTGTCATTGATGGCAGAGATTAATCTCGTAATCAGGTTCTTGCCTTGCGAAACAAACTATCCACAAAAAGCAGAACATACAGAAATCATAAATCTACGAATTGTGGATTGTCAATCAATGTAATCCACGAAACGTAGATTTATTAGTTGACCTTCTTTTGATTGATGCAAATATTTGACGCACTCAGGGGTATAGAGCTGCGCACTTAAATAGCTGCTCTTTGTATGGAAAGAATCTTTAGTGCTGAGAAAATTCAGAGTGTTCTGATGAAGGGTGAAAAGAGTTCACTAATGCGTTGGAATTGCTCAACGAGGGTCTTGTGTGCTTTGCAATTCTAATTGGTTTATTAACGCGAAGTAAACGAATCATCGTTGTTAAATATCGGATACTTAGGGGATGTGGGAGGTCGTTTTGGACCAAGAAGAACGCTTCCAGTTGTTGTTAAAAGGGGCTCAATCGTCCCCACTATCGTTCGATTTATTAGAGGCATTGTCGCGTAATATGGACATGAGTTCATTGGCCATTTTGGTGGGCAATGCATCAATGTTGCCTAAATATATGAAGTCCATTGAGATCCCATATCGCTCACGCAGCTTTATTGCGCCGGGTATTGAGACGCGAAAGTCTCCGGTTTCCCATTGATTGTAGGACTTGTATTGAATGTCGGCATTTGCCGCGAAATCCTTCTGGTTCATACCGAAGTATTTTCTCACAGCTCTAAGTCGTATTGCGGAATCCGCGTAACGTCCTGAAATCACTCTTCTAGTCATGGATTGCATTCTATCATAATCCAATAAATGTAGACTATGTTGTATTTATGGTGTTGACTATAATCTACGAAACGTTGATTTTTGTCGCATGATTAACGCACGCGAAGTTGCTCAAACGCTTGGCAGGAAGAATATTCAAAATGCTCTCGGGGTTAAATCGGGCGCTGTAAGCGCTGCCGTTGTGCGAGGGCAATTTCCTGCTTCGTGGTTTCATGAGATGGAACAGTTGGCGCATGCCGCCAATATGGAAATGCCACGTCATCTCTTCAATTGGAGACGTGGCAACGGGAGACGGAAAGCTATGGGTCCGTGACCGCCACAAGCCGTTAGGGCTGTTCTGAGGGTATAGTTACAAGTCACCTTGTTAGCTTCAATCCCTTTGTAATCAGAGCGCGTATTCCGCCACTGATTTTCTAGTTCTTACTTTTCCAATTATCCGCACTGCTCAGGAGGTCGTAAAATGCCTAAGCCTGTTAACCGTCCCCGTTTGTCTATTATTCCTGCTGGTGTTTTTGAAGATACGCGCCTGAAACCAAGGGATATTCAGGTTCTGGGCGTGTTGTGCTGTTCTACCGATGGCAATGGGGTGACCTATCGCAGTCAGGTGAAGATTGCCCGGCAGTTGGAGATTGCACGCTCTACAGTGCAAAAATCCATTGGCAACCTTGTGCGCTATGGCTGGCTTAAAGTGATGCGAGGTGTGCGTGCTGATGGTGGTGACTGCTCCCATACTTATCGGGTGGAGAACAAGCGAAAGCGCCAGGACGGGCAGGGGGATCTTTTAGAAGAGGCTCCCCCGGATACCCATGTGAATGACAGGCAGGGGGTGCCATCCAATAAGCGGCAGCCCCTGCCACCCCAGATCGGCACCTATAAGAACGAGTCCTTAAAACCTAAAGAAGAAGAAGACAAAGCGGCTGCGAGTGGGTCTTTATGCGAAAATGCTTCCACTCAACCTTCCAGCTCACCACCCGCAGATAAGGCCGGGCAGAGGTTTGTTGAGGGCTGTAGTCGGTTTTTGAAATCACTAGGGCTTGATGCCACCACAGCGCAGGTGCGGGGCGGCCTAAACCCGGTTTGGGGCTGGTTGATCCATGGGTGCGATCTTGAAATGGATGTAAAACCCACAATTACCCATGTTTTGGGGCGTGCGCCGGAGCAACCGCGCAGCCTCAACTACTTCACCCGCGCCATTCTTGCGGCCAAACGCAGCCGCGAAGAGCTGGGCAAGATTGAAGGCCGGTTTATCCCTGATGGCAGCAAGGCCAAAGCAGCGAGGGCGCGAGATCTGGACAGATCAGCAGAGCGCTGCCGGGCGGCGATTACCAAAGTGTTTGGTGAGGGGTATGCATGAGCGCGGCCGCACAGACAAAATCAGCCAATGACCTCATAGCGCAGCACTTTTTGAGTACGCTGGGCGGCACTTTCAAAAAGGTGCCAGGCAGCAACGAGGAAGCCTATTTCACCTCTTTGCGAGAGAAGCTTAGCGGGTTTTCAGAGGAGGTGCTGAAAGCCGGAGCGGATGCGTTGGTGCTGGCTGCAAAAAGCACTGTTTGGCCGTTTGTTGGAGAGTGCGTGAAAGCCTGCACTGAGGCGCAACGGCAGTTGGAAGGCACACCTGAGCCCAGCCTGCAGGTGGGCGGCTATCCATGGCCTGAGCATGTGGCCATCAAGATAATGGTGGGAGCGAATGCAGACACTGCGCTTTCCGCCTGCCTTGCTGGCTGGCAAGCGGATCTGGTGGACTTTGTGCGCCGGGAAAAGCGCATGCCGGATATGGCGGAAACTGAGATTCTTGTGGTGGCCACAATGGAGCGCAACCGGCGCGTGGCCGGGCAGGTGAAAACTGCTCTGGATGTGCTGCGCGGGGAAACCACACGGGAGCTCGCAGCGCTCCCGCCAAACCATCCAATTCAGTTGATGGCAGATACTTTTGAGCGGCGGCGTGAGCGGCTGGCAGGCCTGATCGCTAAAGAAGTTTTACGACATGGGGAGATGCAGGATGTTGAGCTCTAAGAATACAGATCCACTCCGCTTGCGCGGCACCAAGAAAGAGCAAAAGCAGGAAGCGCTGCGCCGGGCAAAGTACCAACGCGGGCAGGCGCTGGAATGGCTTTACAACAACAAACACATCACCAAGCAGCAATACCTGGCAGGCTGCAAGATCCGGGCGCTGTATGCTGAATGCGAGGGGCAAGCTAGCTCCATCGACTTCACCCAGCCCCGCGTTGATTGCAGCCGCAAAGTGCGCGACTGGCTTCTTGTCTCCACCACAGACGCAAACCGAACACTGGAACGGATCGCAACCCTCTTGGGGCCTGATCAATCGCAGGCAGTGTTCGCTATAGCCGGGCAGGGCCTATCTATCACAGAAGCGGCGATTGGGTTTGAGGAGAACCAGGCGAAGAGAGAGGCTGGGACGCCAAGTAGGGCTACCCGCGATTATGTTTCGAGGCTGATGCGCAATGGATTGGGGCATGTGGTGGGGGAGATTGAGTAGTGAGATACTATCAGGCATCATAAACAGGTTTTATTGCTGTTCATTTGCAAGGAGTAAATTAATTGAAAAAACACGAAGAATTTGCGGCGGAGGCGAGATTGTACTTTGCATGCGCGAATGATGCAGACAAGAATGTTGGGAAGTTTCCCGCATACGCAATGTCAGCTCCACGCCCGGTTATGCTTTTGATGGCATTCTCTATTGAACTATCTCTAAAATCGTTTTTGCTTGAAAATGGCTGTAACAATAAAAAAGTTAAAAAGCTGGGACATAACTTGGCTAGATTGTGGGACGAGTGCAATGCTTATGGTGCTGACAAGATGCTTGTTTTGAATGAAAAGGAAATACGATTATTGGCGGTTATTAGCGACCTGCATAGAAACATGTCTCTTAGATATCGGGTGCCAAGCAAACTGGGACGCCTACCTGTGTATGGAGCACTCGAAGTGTTGGCGCACAAATTTTTGGTACTTTGTAAGGCTCCTAGCTTGAAGATAATACATGAAAGTGGATTCTAACCTGATGACCGATGAGTATAACAGGTTATCTAGCAGTCTCTATCAATTGTATTTCGTCTGCAATTTCGATAACTAGCTATTACTAACGACGATGTGAATCACTTCATCTTCAAGGGGGTAAAACTTGGATAGCCTCACTTTATGCTTGGATAATGGAAGCTATTATGTCCGAAACGTTAAAACTGCTAAAGTGGGCGGGTAGCAAATCCAATGTTTCAGAGAAAATCAAATCCTATTTAGATTTCTCTCGCCCATACATCGAGCCTTTTTGCGGATCAGCAGCGTTCTTTTTTAAGTTCGAACCTCAAGTAGCATTTTTGAATGATGTCAATGAGAATTTGATGGATTGCTTTCGACATGTCAGAGATAGTGCTGATGATGTGTGGAAGATCTATGATAAAATTGAGATTTCAGAGGAGCGATACTATGAGGTTCGCGAGGAGTTTAACGAGCTTCAGCTAGGAGTTGAGAAGGCGGCAAGATTCGTCTACTTGAATCATTATTGCTTTAATGGAATTTACAGAACAAACAAAAAAGGTGAATTTAACACACCTTTTGGCGCCAAAAAGAAGGTAAAGCAAAAGCTTTCTTTGAATGACTTTCAGAATATTTCATCTGTTTTGAGAAGAGCTATTATTTCAAGTGATGATTTCGAGGCATTTATTGATACCGTTAAGCCTGAAGGTAGTTGCATTTACATGGATCCTCCGTATTTTACAAACGAAGCGCGAGTATTTAGTGAATACAACTCTAAGCAATTTCGCGGAGACGACCTAGCGCGCTTGTTGAAGATTTCAAAGAAGTACGCGACTAACAATAGAATTGTGATCTCTTATAGAGATTGCGGCGAGTTTAGAGATTTATTTGAACCATACATTTTGGGCACGGTGCCGGTCACTAGAAATGTGGGTGGGTTTGTCGGGCGTAGAAAGACTGAAACTGAGTTGCTAGCTGTAATTTGCGAAGAATAATATGAGATTTCTTGTTGTAAGTGATATTCATTGCATGTCATCTGATTTGGAAGGTGCAAATGTCTATTTTGGAAACGAGGGAAGCTCGTTTAACATCGAAGAAAGATGTCCTTCCAAAAATCCAATACTTGCGCTTACCAAGTGTCTTTCCGATGAAGAGTTGCAAGTTGACGCAATACTTTGTTTGGGTGATTTTGCCCACCAATCCAAGCAATTACCACTTATGCAAGCTTGGAACGACTTACACCTTGTTGCGAGAAAACTGAATATTCAGCATGTAATGGGTGTGACCGGAAATCATGATTTGCTTTCTCGTATCGAAGACATAGATCAAGCTCAGAAAAGAATAGATTTCCTGAAGCAAATTGCCCCTCCATTCCCTTTTAACGACCGTCAGCAACAGAAAGACTATTTTGCTGACGGTGTTGCAGTTCTTTCACTTTTAGGATGCGATGTTATCGCGGTTGATACCTGTAGACTTCATGGATTAGGTGGAGATGCGAATGCTTCAAGATCGATATGGGCGATAGGTCATCTTAGCGAAGCCATGATTGCGAAGATTGTTGAGATAATCGAACAATCTGAAAATAGTCACTTTATTGTAATGATGCATCACCACCCGCTGCGGGTCGACGAAATTGTAGACCCTGATTATGATCAGATGTCTGATGGGGCGAAGCTTTTGCAATCGCTTGGAGACACCGGGAAGTCCTGTATTGTCGTACACGGCCATAAGCATATGGTTAAGTTAAGGTGTGCGGAGTTGGGACATGTTAAGCCGGTCGTCTTTTCAGCATCTAGTTTTGCCGCATATCCATACAAGAACCATGAACGTTACTTTGCAAATCAGTTCCATATCCTGGACATTAAGCTAGACGCTCCACGGCCTGAAGGTACAATCTATTCTTGGGATTGGGGTGGAGGAAAATGGGAGCGAAGTAGAACGCCTAATATGCCTTTTACGCGTCCGTTTGGAAAAGACTACGCGATCGATGACATTGTTACAAAAATTTGTGCGATAGATTGTACTTCGATGGTTGCTAAAAATGCTCTCTTCGAATCTGTGCCAGAGCTTGCGTATGTAAGTATGGACGAAGTTGAAGTAATCAATCAAAAATTGATTGAACACGATTTGTCGATTGTATCTGCGCGGTCAGATATTCAGGCTCTTATGCGCGGAGTGCAGTGATTATGATTTCAACACAGTTCAATGCGCGAAATGCCAGTCCGAAAGATATCGCTTCTTCCTTCGTGATGCCTGAGTATTTTGAGCAGGCCGCAGCCTATCAGAATTTAGTTTTAGTTGGACCTAGAGGGTTAGGTAAAACCACTATAATGAAGGCACTGACGGCTACTGGTTTGTATTACCTACACCAAAGAGAAGAGTTTGCAGATCGCCTCAGAAGAGTAAATTTTGAGTATATTCCAGTCTACATCCCTGCAGAATCGATTTGGAAGGGCACAGCACAGCTTGTTTCGAATTTGGATATCTCGAAAAGTGATATGGATTTAATTCTAAATGGTCTGTTTACTGATCATTGTTTGTATCAACTGATCGCTTCCTTTGAAGATGCCAGGATTGTTAGTGACCTCACCATTCATGGAGAGGCGGTACCATGGGCTGCGCACCTAAATGATGTTCAGGAATCTCTTATCTGTGAAATGTGCTCTGAACTCTGGTCGTTACCCACAAAGCAGTTTTCGTTTATCGGGCTCAAGCTTGCTCTCTTGAAGCGGATCAACATGTTTCGATCAGCGGTAAGCCCTTTCAACTCAAGCGCAGATCTAGATGCCATTCGGCTTGTAGGGCATCTCGACTTTTTGGTTATGCTAAAAGGTTTTTTTGATGCTGTTGAAAGTCAAATTGGTGTGCATCGATGGAGCGTAAGTTTTGATGAAATGGAGATTGCACCAAAAAGGGTTTTAACTCGCTTATATGAAAACTTACGCTCCTTTGATCAGAGAGCTGTTTTGAAGTTTTCCTTGTTTCCGTATATTGATTTTTATGACTTGGAGGAACGACTTAGGACGAGTGAAACAGGACCTGTTGACGGCCAAGACTTTCATTCAATCATTCTTGCAAATAAGTTCGCAGATGCCGATCATAAATTCTCAAAAGAGCTTATTCAAAAGGAGTGTGAGAATAGAGGGATCGTGTTTAGTGAGTTCGTTCATTACCTCAATAGCTCAAGTGCAATAAAGAAAGACACTCGCAAGTTCGTGTCAAAAGGTTTTGAGCGTCAAGTTAGTGCCATCTATACAGCGGCAAAATCTGCCGGAGATAGGTCTTTCATTGAGCACATGGCTAGTAATGATTTTAAGAGCGTGTCAGATATAGATGGTCTGAGAAGTGAAAATCAGAGAGCATCTTATCTAAGAAAAGTTGCGCCGATAGCTGAGATAAGAAGTTATTATTTCTCGAAGGCTGGTAAAAGTAAAACTCATCAATCTTCGACAAGACGTCGCTCTGCTAAAGGTTATGGCTACTATCACGGCTTCGATCAGTTATTAAGTCTTACGGAGGGGAATCCGAGAGCTGTTAAGTATTTGCTTAATGAATTATTCGTTAGCTTTAACGACAGGGTGGATTCGAAAATAGCACAGAACCGCGCAATACCTCGCAATGTAGATCGTTTTCGGGCTTTGATAGCATCCTATAATCCGTCCGAGAAAAGCGCAAATGAGGTGTACCCTACACTTGCAGTCGTCGATCGGTTGGGAGAGACACTGTCAGAAAACTTGTTTGATAGTAAATTTCAACCAGAGCCAGCGCTTTCTTATCGTCTCAAGGGCGTATCTACAAAAATTAGAGATGCTTTGATTATTGGAATCAATTCCGGGGCGCTCGTAGTAGATCAACGATCAGATGGAAAACAGTTAATATTTGATCTCGAAGGCTGTCGTCTTCGTATCTCTCATCGCTTAGCACCGTTTTACAAATTGCCTACTATTACCGGGCAAGAACGAGTTCTTTCTGCAATGCCACAAAACAGTAAAAAGCAAGATGAGCAACCAGATCTATTAAACTGGGCTACAACAGATGCTTGATGTTATTTTAGTTGACCCTAAATCAGTTCAGCCGAATGTTTTTCTTGGCTGTGTTGGTTATGAACATCGATCGATTGAACGATTGCGTAATAGAGAAGATGAGCTATCTGGTACGCAAATTTTTTTATTTGATTACCAAAGTCATGGGATACATTCTTATGATGAAAATTCATCTGTAATATCAGATCTAAATTGTGTGCGAAGGAACGATTTCTCACATCTCTTGAGTGACTTGGAGATGAACCTACCAATGGTAGGCCAAGTGAACCTAGAGATTGATGTAACATCATTAGATCGAAAAAAAATTTCGGCGATGTTTGAGTTTCTATTTCTGAATTTTGATAAGTTTGGTCAAATACTGATTACCTATCATCCTCAATCATTCGTTTTACCTAAAGCAACTTTGGATCATGTGAAAGATTTCGGGCCAATATCTGCTGCTTTCTTAGGTGAGGCGAGTCTATTTCGAGAACATCTAACCCTCATTGCTGGAGCTGGTTATGAGTTTGGAAGAATAATCGGTGCAATTGATGTGCTTGAGCCAGAGCGTATCTATTGCTTTTCACCGATAGGTACAGACAAAAGATTTGAAGAAGAAATTCAAAAGAACAATCTTGATTTTAGCTTTTTAGAGCAACCAGAACTGCTTCAAAGCTACAACCTCCTAAAGCCGGAGAAACTTTACTTCGAGCTGAGACGTGTTGTTGAGTTTGAGGCGCGAGAACGAAATGTCTTGCTGCTACCATTGGGGCCGAAGATTTTCGCAGCTATTTCTATCTTGATCGCGTTGATTTGGCATCCTGCTATTATGGTGTGGCGCCATTCCACAGTCGCAAGTGATGAACCTAATTCATTGTTAGACGCTAAAGCCTCTGGGAGTTTGGTTGAGTTAGCGTTCGAGTTTATCGAGAGGTAGACTTTCAGGATACTTGACACCTGCAGCACTAATAGGCATGATTCAATTATGATGAAAAATTGCGCTTTCAGGTTGCCGCCTGAGAGCGCTTTTTCGTTGGGGGGGCTATGATCCGCTACATTGCAAACTTTGATGAAGTCGCAAATGGGCTGACCAAAGTGGAACAACGGCAAGTGCCCTATGCGATCAGCTTAGCGCTGAATGAGACAGTGCAGGATATCAAGACCAATAGCGAGAAAGCATTAAGCAGGCGGCTGGACCGTCCCACACCCTTCACCAAACGCGGCCTTGCACTGAGACGGGCAAGTAAGCGCAACCTTTCGGCCGTTGTTTTCTTTAAGGATAGGCAGGCTGACTATTTGGAGCTGCAGGAGAAAGGAGGAACCAGAAGGCCAAAGCGGAAAGCGTTGGCAGTTCCGTTCTCTCAGCGGCTCAATAAATACGGTAACCTCCCACGGCGCAGTATTGACCGGCTGTTGAAACGCCCGGATGTGTTTCAAGGTGAGATCAACGGGGTTGAGGGAATCTGGCAGCGCCCTAGGCGCGGCAAGCTCCGGGATAGCTCACGGGGCACTAAGGGCCGCACGGGTTTAAAGCTGCTGGTTGCCTATGAGAAGAGCGCAGACTATCAACCGCGCCTGCGCTTTGAAGAGGGTGCGCGAAAGACTGCAGACGCCCGGATGAAACGTAACTTCCGGCGTGCGATGCAGAGAGCATTAGCAACAGCTAGATAGGATCTACAATTTTTTGTTGTAAGGCGTATGGCGCTAAACCTTAAAATATTGGAATGTAATTTTTTCCAATATTATTTGAGTAGCACCTATGAAATTTGCCGTAATTACTGAGAATGATGTCTCTCCATGGGATGATAAGACAGGTCAGCTTTATCACTTTCCCAAACGCTATGCGAAACTGCTGCCAAGCGGCACAAAAGTTATTTATTACAAAGGTAAGTTGAAACAGGCCAAGTTTGCCGATCAGCGTTTGACGAAAGAGCCTCACTATTTCGCTGTTGCCGAGATTGGGACAGTTAAACCTGACCCTGAGAGCAAAAAAGGCGATCTTTATGCCGATATCGTAAACTACCGTCCTTTCGATGAGGCGATCCTGGCAAAGAAAGATGGCGACTATCTCGAGGATATTCCAGAGAGCAAGCGCAGCAATTATTGGCGTGATGGCGTTCGGGAAATTACAATCGCTGTCTACTATCGTATCTTAGGGCAAGTGCCTGTTCCTGATAACATGACCTATGGTTTTGAAGAGGATGACACGCAAAGCAGCTATACTGCTTCAATGGAAGGCGAGCAGAGTTATCGGACTGTTTCGACTTATGAGCGTGATCCAAAACTGAGAGCGCAGGCGATCGAGTTTCATGGGCGTGTCTGCAAGGCTTGCGGCTTCGACTTCGGCTCATTCTACGGGAGCTATGCTGAGGGCTTTATCGAGGTGCACCATATCGAACCGCTCTCAATGCGTGGTGGTCCTATTGAGATTGATCCGCGGAAAGACTTGGTTCCACTTTGCTCCAATTGCCATTCTGTGGTGCATCGCAAGCGTGATCAGGCGTTGAGTATTGAACAACTGAAAGAGATGATCAGTCAAAGCGCTTAGCTGAAGCTTTGGGTCCTTCCTGGGCACGCGCCGGCCTGCGGGTAGTTCGGAACTGCGGGACATTGGTTTGTGTGGTGTGCGGAAGCACTTGGTGTTTTCGTTTCTGTTGTTGTTCCAGATTGAAGGGGGGCGTGCATGGAGAATGTTGAACGCTATCCGCTCCCTGATGGTGTGGAAGATGTGGTGGTGAACAAGCGCCACCTTGCAGAAGCTTTTAAGAAAAGCCTGCCCACCATTGATCAGTGGATTTGCGAGGGGATGCCTTGTGAGAGCAAGGGCACCAACGGGCAAGCTTATGAGTTCCGGCTTTCGGTTTGCTATGCATGGCAGAAGGAAAGGGAAGCTTCAGAGGCTGCGGAAGAAGAGAAGATCCAAAGCAATATCCGGCAAATGCAGATGGCTTTGTTGGGTGGTGGGTCTGGCAATTCTGAAATGGCGCTGACACCAAGGCAGCGTAAGGAACTTTATGAAACTGAGGCAGCCTATAACAAGCTTGCACAATCGCGTGGTGAGCTGATCGCCCGTGCCGATGTTGTGGCGTTGCTGGAACGGACGTTCTCAGCGGTTCGCAATGCGGTGAACGGCATGCCTGACAGGCTGTCTCGGGATGTCGGTTTGGATGGTCGCCAGTCAGAGGCGGCAGTTGTGGTTGCAGATGATCTGCTGGCAGAACTTCACCGGGAGCTTTCTGAATTCATGCAGGCAATGAGCGCGGAAGAAAACGCCGGGCAGGCTGAAGTGATGGAAGCTGCGGAATAGCTGAGGTGCAAAGAGTCGACATTTAGTCTGTGTCATACTCAAGGAAGTACTCATGCCTTGAGAAATCAAAAACGAAGTCTTCGCTTACGAACTTCCTCAACAAACGCGCCTTTTCAGAATCGATGGGCCAACAATCATACATTGGCTGTGTTTCTGGTTCAGCGAAAATGGTTTGAAGTTCTTTCAAATCTGGATTGATGAGAAAGAGTGATCCTCGTTCTTCTTCGGTTGCCTTATCAAAATACCGTATCAGTCGGGGCATAGATGTACCTACTTTTGTTCAGCCGAGAATAGAGAATATCAATTTCTCCAATCGACTATTCAATTCTATAGCTCAGGTTTCAAGATATGCCCACATTTGAACTTCCGCCCCGTGCGCACGGGTGGCGGCCGCCTGCGTATGCGAGTGCTGCCGGGTGCCTTGCTGATGCGCTGCCTATTCTTGCGCCGGTGCGGCGTATGTCGGTTTCTTCCTGGGCAGGTGGTGAGCGCAAGCTGCGGGACAACGGGGCAATCATCGCGTGGGATAACAAGGTAACACCTTACATGGTGGAGCCTATGGACATGAGTGCATCGCGGCGCTTCCGGGGGACGGTGTTTGCCGGGCCTGCGCGGACTGGCAAAACGGATGCTTTGATAATCAACCGCATAGGGCAGGCGATCTGCTGTGAGCCTTGCGACATGCGTGTCATTCATATGGACAGAAACGCGGCGCGTGAATTTGCTTTGAAAAAAGTAGGGGCGCTGATCAACTACACGCCTTCAATCAAGCGGCGCTTAGGCCGGGGCCGGTTTGACAACAACATATTAGACAAGCGTTTTCAGGGCGGCATGACGCTGGATATCGGTTGGCCGGTGGTCTCCAAAGTGTCTGCTTCTGACCTGCCTTTAATGCTGCTGACTGACTATGACCGTGCGCCGGAAGACATTGAAGGGGAAGGCAACTTGTTTGACCTTGCCTTGAAGCGTACGGAAACTTTCGGTTCTCGTGGGATGGCGATTGCAGAGAGTTCTCCGGGTCGTCTGATTGAAGATAATGACTTCTTGCCGCCTGAGGGTGCGCCCCATATGGCACCACCGGCAACTGGCATTTTAGCGCTTTACAACAGGGGCACCCGTGGGCGTTATTACTGGACTTGCCCGGATTGCGCTGAAGTTTTTGAACCAGATTATGAGTTGCTGCATTTTCCAGAGGACGGCAGCCCGAAAGAGCGCGGCCTTGCTGCTGTGATGGTGTGCCCGCATTGCGGTGCGATCTTTGAACCACGGCACAAGGTGGAGCTAAACCGTGCGGGCAGCTGGTTGCATGAAAGCAAAACCGGGGAGCTGGTGAGTGTTCATGATGAGGCTTTGCGGGAAACGGATCTTGTCACTTACTGGCTGAAAGGGGCGGCCGCTGCCTTTCAGCCGTGGGCGTCCCTGGTTTCCAGATATGAGACTGCCTGGCAGGAGTTCCAGCAAACCGGAGATGAAACCTCATTAAAGACCACTGTGAACGTTGATCAGGGCAAGCCTTATTCATCGCGCATGGTGGAAGATGAAGATGACTTGACGGTGAAGCAACTGAAGGACAAGGCAGAGCAGTATCTGCTTAAGGTCGCACCACCGGAAACCCGCTTTCTTACCATTGCCGTTGACGTGCAAAAGGGCCGCTTTGTGTGCCAGGTGGATGCATGGGGGCCGGGGTTGGAACGCTGGCTGATTGATCGCTTTGACGTTCACGCCCCGCCTGCAGGTGCTCCAAGCGCTGATAGCAGGGCGATAGATCCGGCAAAGTACAAGGAAGATTGGGACGCGCTTTTGCCCTTGCTGGAAAAGTACTATCCGGTTGCGGGCAGTGCCTACCAGATCAAACCGGCTGCGCTGATCGTGGACAGTGGCGGCGCGGATGGGGTGACAAAGAATGCTTATGCCTTCTTTCGTAAATCGCGCAAGCTTGGCCTGCGCAGGCGGGTGTTTCTTGCCAAGGGGCTGGACCGCTGGGACCGGGACCGGGCAAAGGAAGTCACACCAGAAAAGGAAGAAGGCAAGCGCGTTAAAAAGCGCTCTGATTTGAGAATTGTTCGTGTGGGCACATGGCGGCTGAAGTCCGAAATTACCGCCAGCCTTGCCCGTGAAGATCCGGGCGCAGATGCCTATCACCTGACCCGTAACCTACCTGCGCACGTGTTTGAAGAGTTTTGCGCAGAGCGGCGCACCCCGAAAGGCTGGGTGCTTCGCAAGGGGCGTAAGCGAAACGAGGCGCTTGATTTGGGCGTTTATGGACTGGCGTTGGTGCTGGTTCTTAGGGCGGAAAAAATCAACTGGAAGCGCCCGCCTATTTGGGCGCGATCTATGGAAACCAATAGTTTTGCAGCACTGCGGCCAAAGCAAGAGACAATCCGTGATGCGGGTTCAAAGGATCTTGCCGGGGAAAGTGTGTCTGAAAGTCTCCCAGTACCGGTGCAAACGGAAGCGCCGGAGACGCAAGCGGAAGACAAGGAACAGGCAGTGCAAACAACGGTGAAGCCGAAACGAGCACCACCTAAAAAGGTGCGCCGGAAACCAAGGCGCAGAGGCAACAGTTTGGTGGCCGGGCTGCGAGGGTGAGATCCTAAGTTATTTGCGTTTCCAGAAAACAGGATGAGGACTAAATGAAAATGGATCAGGAGCTGATGTGAACTTATAGGTGATGGAGTGAAATACGCCTTTTCCTATCTGCGAGGTTACTTCTTTGGGAAATTTATAGGGCCAGCGCCATTGACCAGCGCCATCGCTGTATTTGTGAGAGAGGACGAATGCTCTCAAGTATAGATAAATTTCTCTGCGAACTGAAATTAAGAAATGAGGAACTGTTGATTGACAATGGTAATTGAAAAAGTCGTCAAATGCCATGTCAGTAAACTCTTGGAAGTCGTAATATGGGTGGTCGCTTTCAATATTGCTGTTCTTAAGTGCTTTCTCGAACTGTGAAACCGAAATTGATAGTCCTGCTATACCATGTTTCTGCCCATCTCCTATCATGCGGAACAATCTGTATCTGCTTATTTTTAGATCATTTTTTGCTTGCATGTGATGAAGTAAATCCTTGGGATAATTGAGTTCGGCAGAAAGCCAGCTTTTGAACTTCATCGTGATATTCAGCAAATTTGTTGCGTTGCCAATTTGAGGGGCCTTGCACACATGTTCGAGATAATCGAGGTAGGAGCCATTTTGTGCTGGGAGGTGAGGAAGATTAAAGAGGTTGTTCTTGCTATCCACTCTCGCAATGCTAAGAAAATCTCGAAACAAGATTGCAAATAATCGTTGCTCATTCCAGCTTCTGATCGTCAACTTATCATTCTGATAGTTTAGCCCCTTTTCGAAAATCGACCAATTAACTGTCTCATTGATCATCGACCAAACGAGGTCAAGGATCGTTAGCTCTTTCTCTAGTTCGTTTAAGTTTTCTGGCTGCATGAAATATGACGATCTTTTGAGGGAAATGTGCGGAGGTCAAGATGAATAGGTTTCAAGAACTTAGCATAACGCTTTGTATAAAACAGCGGCGAGGGTGATGCATGGCAGTAAGTGGATTTGAAGAGCCTTTAAGCTGCGAACCGTCGAGGCTACGGGCAGGCGACTTTGTCTCTTGGCGGCGGGATGATCTGGCGCGAGACTTCCCGCCTGATGATCTCACGCTTTCCTATGTGGGAACATTGGAAGGGGAAGCCCCGGAAAAAATCGAGTTTACAGCAACCGCCGAAAATGGCGGTTTTTTAGTATCTATCTCAGGTGATGATAGCTCAACATGGACCTCCGGGGCTTACCAGTGGGCGGCGTTTATTACGCGCAAGAGTGATGGGGCGCGGAAGACCGTGGGCAGCGGCCGGTTTGAGGTTTTGCCGGATCTGGCAAGCGGGGACGCCATAGACCTGCGCAGCCATAACCGGCGCATGCTGGAACAGATTGAAGCGCTGCTGGAAGGCCGCGCAAAGTCTGGTGTTGCTTCCTATGAAATTGCGGGCCGTAAGCTGACAAAGCTCACCCCAAAAGAGCTTGCCGACTGGCACACCCACTACCGCAAGCTGGTCAGAATAGAAGACCGCAAGCGCACGGGCCGGGGCAGTCACCGTTTGAGGAAGGTGGAGTTTAAATAATGGGTGCATTTGCAAGATTTTTTGGCAGACATAACAAGCCTGCAGAGCTGCCTGTTAAACAGCCGGGCGGGGCGGTGCGAAAATACAAAGCGGCCCGCCCGGATCGTCTTGTAAAGTTCAAGTTGATGGGGCTCAATTCATCCTTGATGCGCGATGCCCAGGAAGACTTGTTGGGGCTGGTTTCCCATAGCAGGGAGCAAAGCCAGAACAACGATTACCTGAAAGGCTTTTACTCTCATTTGCGGCGCAATGTTGTGGGCCGCAATGGCTTGCAGATTAAGCCGGTTGCCCGGCTTGGGGATGGCAATCTGGACCGGGACAGCAACAAGCTTATCCGCGACGGTTTCCTTGAATGGAGCCGCAAGGGGATCTGCACCACCTGCGGTAAGTTCTCTTTTGCTGATAGCCAGCGTATTGCACTTACAGCCGCTGCCCGTGATGGGAACTTTCTTGCCCGCAAATACATTGGCCCGGAGTTCGGTCCGTTTGGTTTCCAGATCCAGCACCTTGATATCACCATGCTGGATGTGGAGTTAAACAAAGAGCTGGACCACGGGCATTACATCCTTGCCGGGGTGGAATGTAACGCGGTGGATCGCCCGGTTGCCTATCACATGTTTAAACACAACCGCTCTTATTACGGTGGCCGTGGGGAGCGCATTCGCATTCCTGCAGAAGAGATCGTGCACCTTTATCTGCCCTTTGATCAAACTGCCCCGGTGATTGGTGTTCCATGGGCGCACACGGCTTTGCGGCGCTTGGCGCAAATGAACAGCTTTGAAGACGCAGCCCTTGCGAACGCTGTTTATGGTGCGCAGAAGATGGGCTTTTACACCCGCTCTGCAGATGCCGACCCGGATGAAGAGTTAGGCGGTGGTCAGGCGGCCGGGACCAATGGTGAGGCGGAAGACGTAGAAGAAGAAGAGTTCTTTGATGAGCAGGAACGGCCCCGGCTTGAAGAAATGGAAGCTGGTGTTTTGGAAGAGCTGCCACAGGGCTATGACTTCAAAGCTTTTGACCCGGCCTATCCAAGTGGGGAGATGGAACCTTTCATCAAGATCATGCTGCGCGGTGTGTGTGCGGGGCTTGATGTGGCTTATTCGTCTTTGTCCAGCGACTTGGAGAAAGCCAACTTTTCTTCCTTGCGGGCCGGGCTTGGTGAAGAGCGCGAACAATGGGGCGTGCTGCAGGGCTGGCTTGCAGATCATTACTGCGGTTCTCTCTTTCCCGACTGGTTGCGCATGGCGATGCTGAGCGGGCAAGTGCGTTTGCCTATGACAGATCTTTCACGGTTTGAGGCGGTGGAATGGACTGGCCGGGGCTGGCAGTCAGTTAATCCAAAAGACGATGCGGCGGCCAACAGAACCAACATGGAATCGCGCATTAAAAGCCCGCAGGAAGTGGCTGCAGAGCGTGGGCGCACTCTTGAAGATATCTATGACGATTTTGAAGAAGCAAGGGCACTTGCCAGAGATCGCGGCATAGATCTTGAGGCGGTGCTTTCTGCCTTCATGAAAGCGGTTCCGCCTGCTGAAAAACAGCCACCCATCGAGGACTAAACACACCATGCCAACACATGAATTGAAGCTGCCGGAGCGGTTGTTCCGGCAGGGTGTTTTCGTGCGCGCTAGCGAGGGCGCGGAAGAAGACCTTTTAGAGCTTTCGTTTTCCAGTGATGCACCCATTCGCACCTATTGGGGCGTTGAAATTCTTGGTCACGATGAAGCAGAGATTGACCTTGATTTCATTGGAAGCGGGCGTGCGCCCCTGCTGATTGATCACCGCGCAACGGTAGAAAATCAGGTGGGCGTGATTGAACGCGTGGAGATCAAGAACGGCAAAGGCCGGGCTTGGGTTCGCTTTGGCAAATCAGAGCGGGCTCAAGAGATCAAACAGCGCGTTTTAGATGGAGAGCTAACCAATGTTTCTGTTGGTTATCAGATCCACAAAGCCCGTTTGGAAGAAGAGCATGACGATGACTTAAACGTCTATCGCATCACCCGTTGGACCCCTCATGAAATCTCAATCGTCTCAGTCCCGGCAGATCCGTCTGTTGGTGTTGGTCGGTCAAAGCCTGAGGGGGCTGTTGTTTCCATTGCACTTGAAAGAAAGGCTGCAGCAATGCCCGCACCACTTGATATTGAAAATCCAAAGACCGGCCCTTCTGAAGAAGAGCTGGCACAGATCCGCAGTAAAACGGCGGAGGATGAGGCCAAACGCATTCGCGAAATTGAGGCGACTGCGGCCGAATGGAATTGCCGGGACATTGCGGCGGAAGCGATCCGCTCCGGTATGTCTGCAGGTGACTTTTCAACCAAAGTCCTGATGCTTCAAGGCGAGCGCGGGCAGGAGAAAATCTCCGGTGCTGCGGATATTGGTTTGAGCCAAAAAGAACGCAAGCAATTCTCATTTGTGCGTGCTTTGAATGCTTTGGGAAATCCGACTAATGCGCAGTACCGTGAAGCTGCTAAGTTCGAGTTTGAATGCTCGGAAGAGGCTGGCAAGAAACGCGGCAAGCAGGGGGAAGGTATTCTTGTTCCTTCTGATGTAATGCGGGCGGATATGAGCGGGCAAACCCGCAACCTGTCAACGGGCACAATCGGGGCAGGTGGTGCTCTGGTTTCTGATAACCTGCTTGCAAGCAGCTTTGTTGAGTTGCTGCGCAAGCGTGCAGTTGTGATGGGCATGGGCGCCCGCATGCTGCATGACCTAGAGGGCAACTTTAAGATCCCACGTATGGTAGGTGGAGCCACCGCCTATTGGGTAGGTGAAAGCGATGATGTAACCAAAAGCGCAGAGGCTTTTGATCAGATCGAACTAAGCCCGCATACTCTGGGTGCGTTTACCGACTATTCCCGCAGACTTCTCATTCAATCCTCGCTGGATGTGGAAGCCATGGTGCGTGATGATCTGGCGCGGGTGATTGGTTTGGAGATCAGCCGGGCGGCGCTGCACAGTGATGGCTCAGGTGAAACTCCAAAGGGGATCGCTGCCACCACTGGCATTAACTCCACAACCTTTGCGGCGAATGCTCCAACATTTGAAGAAGTGGTTGCAATGGAAACGGCTGTTGCAACGGATGATGCAGACATTGGAGCCTTGGGCTATGTCCTCAATGCTGCGATGCGTGGATCGTTCAAGACCACGGAAAAAGCTGCAGGGACTGCGCAGTTTATCTGGGAACAGGGCAACACGGTGAACGGTTACAACACCGGTATTTCTAATCAGGTGCTGGATCACAACGGCTTCTTTGGCAACTGGGCGGATCTTCTGATTGCGCTTTGGACGGGCGTAGACCTGACGGTTGATCCGTTTACCCAATCCACCAGCGGGACCGTGCGCGTGGTTGCCATGCAGGATGTAGATTTTGCAGTGCGTCACCCGCAGAGCTTCTGTCACTCCTTCAAAGCTTAAGCTTTACGCCAGTTAAGCAGCCGGTTCGCCCGGCTGTTTTTATTTGGACTTCTCATATTCTTATCAACTCTCAAGAGGGCAGATCATGGCTGCAAAGATGAAGATTGAAATTTTAAAACGCACGGTTTGCGGTGGTGAACCGGTTGCGCCGGGTGATGTGGTGAACGCTTCTGAAAAGGATGCAAAATTCCTGATCAATATGAAAAAAGCGGAAACAACCACAAGGCGGGTTGGCAAGGCTAAGGTGGGAGAAAAGCCAAAAGAAGAAGACGAACCAGCCGGGGACTAAAACCCCGGCTCATATGAGAAGAAAACGGGGGGCTGAGCCTCCCGTTTTTCGTTGGCCCTTGGAGACGAGGATTTACCAGTGAAAAAAGAACTACAGAGCACCACCAGCTTGAAACCACCCAAACCACTCACACCCAAAGAGCTTGCGCGGGTGATGGGCAGTGCCCGTGTTAACCGGGCGGTTGGTGTGCCGGGCGGGCAAACAATGGTGAAGCGGCAATGATTGATTTTGACGATGATCTGAATGAGATGCTGCGCACTGATGAGTTTGCAACAACGGCAACCTACGCGCTGCAGAACGGGGACACCGGGCACCTCACCGGGATCTTTACCAATGAGGGGGAGGAAACCTCCTTTGGTGAAGTTGGCATGCTCACTTCCAAACCAGTGTTTGCGGTGAAGGGCTCAGATATTCCGGCAGAGTTTGGCGAGGGTGCAGAGCTGCTGATTGACGGGCAACGCTTCACGGCGGCAAGCAGCCCCATGAGTGACGGGGCAGGCTTAAGCCAGATCCTGCTAGAGCGCGAATAGGGGCAGCCATGGCACACATAAGAACGCAGGTGCGCGATGCTGTAGAGGCGGCTTTAAAAGGGCTTCCTTCTACAGAAGATCGCTGCTTTGTCACGCGCACCTTTCCGCTGGATCACAAGCGGCTGCCTGCGCTGCTTGTCTATGTGCTGGATGAACAAAGCCAGCCTGCGGAAATGGGTGCAGACCGCGACATTGAACGGCAAATGAGCGTCACTGTTGAAGCCACGGCCGATGGCAAAGGCTTTGATGATGAGCTGGACCAAATTGCGGTGGAAGTTGAAACCGCACTCGCGGGCAGCGGCTTCTTAGGTGGCTTGGTGAAAGAGCTATACCTGCAGTCAACCAATCTGGATATAGCAACGCGCCGGGACCGGGGCGAGAAGCGCCAAGGGATTTTGACATTGCGGTATATGGCGCTAGCCATTGCCCCGGAGAATGACCCGGAAATCCCGCACTAAAGTTGCTTGCGTATCTTCATCTGAAAACCGGTACCCACTTTTCGGCGATACACGGTAGCCGCGCTTAAGCGTGCGGCTGAAGAACTAACTTTCCAACAATTCAGGAGAACAGAGCATGCCTTTAATTCACGGCAATAAGGGCAGTGTGACTGCTGGCGGTGAGGATGTCGCCAAGGTTCAAAGCTTCAACCTTTCGGTAGAAGCGCCAATCTCAGATGCAACGGCGATGGGTGAAGAGTGGGAAACCCACTTGGAAGGCGCACCAAAACGCTGGTCTGGTTCTATCAGCGCCAAGCGGGTGAAAGGCGACACGGGGCAGGCTGAGCTTAGCGCCGGGGCTTCTGTGGTGTTGCACCTTTATTACAGCGGCAATGAGAGCGGTGAAACCTACGCCTCCGGCACGGCAACGGTTACCAGCGTGCAGCATGCGCAGGGCCGTGCGGAAACCATTGATATGACCTTTGAGTTTACCGGCAACGGCCCATTGACAGAAGAGGCCGTGGCTTAACTCCGCCTCTTCCAGTGAAGTGAGAGGGGCAGTCTGTTTGTGCAGGCTGCCTTTTTGTTTAGCGCAGAGACAAGGACCTTAAAAAGATGCGTGCGATTGAACGTGTGAAGAGCCATTACAAGCGGGCGAAAAACCAGATTATCGAGGTGCCGGAATGGGGTGAAAAAGGCGAGGCTTTTAAACTCTTTTATGACCCGATGACCCCAAACCAGCGTAAGCGCGTGAATGACGAAAATGAGGGGCTGGACCCGGAAGCCTTTGTGGATGTGCTTGTGATGAAAGCACAAGATGAAAACGGCGAAAAGCTCTTTAATGCCGATGACAAACACAAGCTTTTAACGGAAGCCGATGGCGCGATTATTGGCCGGATTGCGGTGCAGATGCTTGGCCCATGCGATGCCAGGGAAATTGAAAAAAACTAAGAGGCGATCCGTGGCGCATGTTCTTATTTCGGCTTGCGGATCGCTTACACATGCGGGTTGCGGATCTTGAAGACTGGCCGGAACCTGAGATTTTAGAATGGTCTATTTATCTAAAAATTGCCGGGGAGCCTAACTCATGACCGTGCCGGATCTTGTCTACAACGTGCGGGCCAATGATAAATCCCGTGCAACCTTTGAACGGAACCGGCGCGAGTTACAAAAGACGCGCCGGGAAACCAAGTTGCTCAACATGGATATGGGATCACTTGGTAAATCTATGGGGGCAATTCGGTTTCTCCCGGCAGCAGCTGCGGCAGCTACGGTTGCCAAGTTGACAGCTGCAATAAAAAGCGCCGTTTCAGAAGGCTCCAAGCTTGCCAAGGTTGCCGATAAAGTGGGCGTAACGACCGATGAGCTGCAGCGTATGCGCTATGGATTTGAGCTGACTGGTGTTGCGGCTGGCACGACTGATACAGCGTTGCAACGCTTTTCCCGGCGTGTTGGTGAGGCTGCCAACGGGTCAGGCGTTCTTTATGAGATCCTGAAAGCAAATGGTGTTCAGCTTCGCGATTCCAGCGGCAAGATGAAAACCCAAAGTCAGATATTGGGCGAATATGCAGACCTGATCAAAAACGCCAGCTCGGAACAAGAGCGGCTTTTGCTGAGCTTTAAAGCGTTTGACCGGGAAGGGGCCGGGCTGGTTCTGGCACTCAAAAACGGTTCCAAGGGCCTTGATGAGTTGATGGGCAAGGCGGATGAAGCGGGCGGGGTTCTGGAAGAGAAGCTTCTGCGCAAGGCGGAAGAGATTGATGATGAGTTTGCCAAGATGTGGCGCACCTTTGAAATTGGTGCAAAGCGGGCAACTCTGGCCGCTGCCAATGCAATGGACGTTGCATTTAATACACCGGTTGCAGAGCCAACCCTAAAAGATTTGCAGGTCGAATTTTCGCGTAAGTTGCCGGGGCTTAACCGTGAGTTGTCGCTTGCACAAACGCTTGGTGATGAAGCCCGTATTGCTGAAATTCAAGAGCAAATTGATGCGGTAAACGCCCGCCTTGCAGGTATTCAGAGCGAACGTCAGTTACGCCACACTGGTTTTACAGGAGGACCAACCCGGCGTGGTGGTCGTCGTGGGCGGAAAACTGAGAAACCAACAATCATTCCCGACAAGAAAACGGATAGCAGCGGGGGCGGTGGGTCTTCCAAGACAAAGGTGGACCCTTACGCCCGTGTTTTAGAGCAGCTTAAGTTTGAGCGCGATCTGCTGAGCATGAACGCACAGGAACAAAAGCGGGCCAATGCGCTGCGCCTTGCCGGGGTGGAGGCTGCCAGCAAGCAGGGGCGTGAGCTGATTAAAGTTACAGATGAGATCTACGCGCAAACCCAAGCGCAGAAGCAGCACAATGAAGTTGTGAGTTTGCTTGGAGGGATGGCACAGGATTCCATGTCGCAATTTATTGAGGCTCTGGGGATCGCAGACACAGCAGCCGGGCGGCTGGTGGCAACGCTGGCAGAGGCGGCTGCACAAGCTGCCTTTATGGGACAAGGGCCACTTGCCGGGATGTTTGGAACATCGCAGCAATCGAACCTATCAACGGCGCTCATGAGCACGTTTCAGGGCTTCTTCGCAGGTGGTGGTGTGCTTGGTGCCGGGCAGTGGGGCATTGCAGGAGAAAACGGCCCTGAGCCGGTTCTGGGGCCTGCCAAGATCATTTCCAACAAGGACGCCTTTGGAGGTTCTGAGCGCGGTGTGGTGGTCAATCAGTACATCCAAACCCCTGATGTTGAGAGCTTCCGCCAGTCACAGGGGCAACTCTCTGGAATGCTGGTTGATGCTTTGAGCCGTGGGCGGCGCAACAGATAAGAGAAAACGTTTGTTATTTGGAAACCGGCAGGTTGTTGGTTATTGATGTGTGTGGTGATACGGCAACCTAAGGTAGACAAGATCAATATGGGCATAGACATCATTTCTTGGGCTGAAAGAAAGACTTCATCAGGGTACGAGCCCATTGATGGAGACGAATTATTCGAAGATCATGCGCCGTTCGGTTGGAAGAGCTATCGCATTTTTAGCTTTCTTGCAGGAGTTCCGAATTATTCAGAGATTAAGCCAATCTCAGAACCTCGTGGCCTCCCTGATGATGTGAGTAACGAAATTCGAGAAAACTACAATGAATGGTTACCCGATGGACGCGAGCCCTCCTGGATCTCGATCAGAGAGCTAAATGAGTTTGAGTATGACCAGCAAATCGAGGACCGAAGAGATGGGCGTAATACGGTTCCGATAGGACATGGCTTGCTAACGACATATCGAAAATACCTGGACCCTGCCTTCTTTCCTGAATTGCGTATCCTCAATGAGTGTAACGCCGACCGGATTGTGTTTTGGTTCTACTAATAATTGATTTTTAGCTCCAGGTTCGGCTCAGATTTGAACAAGGAGATAAGATGGAAGAATTTCATGACACACGGTTTCCGCCAGATATCTCTTTAGGGGCACGCGGTGGGCCGGAACGTAAAACGCAAGTTGTGGTGCGTGCCAACGGCCGGGAGACGCGCAACCAGCAATGGGCAGATTCGCGGCGTCGTTACAACGCGGCTAAGGGTGTTCGCTCTGTCAATGATCTGCATAAGGTGGTGGAGTTCTTTGAAGAGCGGCGCGGGCGTATGTTTGCGTTTCGCTGGAAGGATTGGGCAGATTTTAAGAGCTGCCCGCCCGGTGATGCAATCAGTACCACTGATCAGGTGTTAGGTGTTGGTGATGGCGTGCAAAAGGAATTCCAGCTTGTGAAGACCTACGGCGCGACCTTCCAGCCCTATACACGCAAGATCCTTTTGCCTGCAGACACTGCACCGGTTGTGGTGGCCGTGGGCGGTGCTCCGGCCGTGGGGTTTGTGCTTGATGAGACTTCCGGCCTGATCACCTTTGCTTCTGCCCCACCTGCAGGTGAGGACGTTACAGCGGGTTTTGAGTTCGATGTTCCAGCCCGCTTTGACACCGATATGCTGGAACTGACGCTAAACGCCCATGTACAGGGCAGCGTGACCAATATTCCAATTGTTGAGGTGCTGTTATGAACTGGAAACAGGCTTTCTAGCCTGTTTTTCGTGTAGTATTTGAGACACTTTCGGGTGAACATACAAACTTAGCATTTGGTGCTTGATAACTTCTAATGCAACTGAAATCTGCTGAGCGGTCGGCGGCGTCATTTGATGGGCTGATTTGTTTCCAATCTCACGTATGGCCTGAAGAGTTTTTGCATCATTTGCGGTGAGCAACTGCTTGGTGACAAGATCGTCAATTTTTAGCTGCAAATTTCGCCCTTTTGCCTTTTGATCTTGGCAGATTGTCTCTGTGATTGCTCGTATGCCCACACCGGCAAGAACATAGTGCTTTGCAGCTTGTGCTCCGACTGTTTCTTTATAAATCAGGAAAACACGTTGCGGGATGTAGTGTTCGTGTAATGGAGAAAAACGCTCATTCTCAAGATCATTAATGATGCGCGGGAAACGAGTTTCCTCTTCAATTGGCGTGTAGTTGCCGTTTTGATCAATATCACAGTCTTCGCTATGTGAGCTGAGTTGTCTAAACGAAATTGTCTCGCATCCGGCACACATAATTGTCTGGTTTTTGCTGGACCATTCTACTGAGAACTTTTGCTCAACAATCTCAGCCCCGCTTTGATTGACTTGTGCAAGGATGTTGTGTCGTGTTCTCGTGCGGCAATTTAAGCAATCGAGATAAAGAGCTTCCTGTATGTCATGCTCAATTTTGATCTTTGTTTTTATTATACTTTCTGACATGAAAATGCCTCCTCAGAACCGAAGATCCAATTTACGAATTGAAAAAACTTACCTTAATTAGTGATGAGGGTTGATACATTATGCGGCGGTTATCTGAACAATTCTTGCAACACCTGCAGGGCAACTGCACCACCTTGTGTTGGTGTTGGCGGGTCACGCGGCGCGATGGCGTGAAGCAGGGCTTTACAGACCATGACCGGCAATTGGTTTTCTTAGGTGTTGTGTTTGAGGCGGCGGCTGGTTTCACTGGAACAGATGTAGAGGCAAACCTTGGCCTTGCCGTGAACAACATGGATGTGGAAGGCGCGTTTTCTTCTGACAAGATCACGGAAGCAGACATTGCAGCCGGGCTTTATGATGATGCGGAAATCGTGCTTTACCGGGTGAACTGGCAGGATACCTCTCAGCGGGAAGTTATGCAGCGCGGCAACATTGGCGAGGTGAGCAGAGGCGAGCTTGCTTTTAACGCAGAGATGCGCAGCCTTGCCCACCGGCTCAACCAGAACACCGGCCGCACATATCAGTATGGCTGCGATGCTGAGTTGGGGGATAGTCGCTGTGGTGTGGATCTACAGGCACCGGAGAACAATGGGGCGGGCAGTGTAACAGCGGTGAAAGACCGGGTGTTTACGTGTGCCGGCTTGGGTGGCTTTCCGGCCGACCGGTTCTCATGGGGGCAGCTTCACTGGACCACCGGGGCAAACAAAGGTGCCCGCGTCAAAATCAAAGTGCACAAGCTGACAGAGGGCGGGGCTGCAGAGCTGACCCTTTGGCAAGCGCCTGTGCAGCCCATTGCTGCCGGGGATTCCTTTGACGTGTTTGCCGGGTGTGCTCATACCTTTGCGGCCTGTAAATCAAAGTTTGCAAACGCGGTGAACTATCGCGGCTTTCCGCACATGCCCGGCCCTGATTTTATTTTGTCCTACGCAGAACAGGATGAGCAGAAAAATGACGGTTCCTCCTATGTCAAATAAGGTTGTTGCGCTTGCTCGTGGTTGGCTTGGAACGCCTTACCACCACCAAGCCAGTGTCAAAGGCGCAGGCTGTGATTGTCTGGGATTGGTGCGCGGGATCTGGCGGGAGCTTTACGGATCTGAGCCGCAAACGGTTCCGGCGTATTCCCCGGATTGGGGCGAGGTTGGAACACGTGAAACGCTTTTGGAAGCCGGGCAGAAGTACTTCCAGCGGGCAGCGCTGGACCCGCCCGACCTTGGGGCTGTAGTGGTGTTCCGGGTACGATCCGGGGCGATTGCAAAACACGCGGGCCTGATCAGCAGGCCGGGTGTGATGATCCATGCGCAAGAGGGCGCGGGAGTTGTTGAGGTGTCCTATTCAGGGTGGTGGCAGCGCCGGGCAGTAGCTGCGTTTGGGTTTCCTTGAAAGAACCCTGCAACTATCTGCTCAGGCGGCGGCGGATGAACACAACCAGAGCCGCGATAGCCCAGATGAATGAGCTGAGAAGACAATACAAAATTGCATAGATGATCATTAGGGACATTTGGGACCCCATAGTGAGATGCGCTGTCGCATCAATTCCCAGAATGTTGCAAGCAGGAGAAGGCTTGGTTGAGTAGACTGGTTCGCAATAGACAGTCGCAAATCCCAAAAACAAGATCTCAATTGAAAGAAGTACAGCGGGCCAATAGGCCATCACGAGTACAATCGAGAGATCTCTTCTCTTCTTCCTTTCAAAGTACCAAAGAGCGCCGCTGAAGAGCGCAAGGGTGCCGATTGCGATGCTCAACAACTCCAAATTTATCTCCATTTTTCTTTCGATTTTCATCGGTAATTGACACAAGCTACAGGGTAAAACAATGGCAACGCTTGTTTTAACAGCGGTGGCAACTGCGATTGCAGGGGCAACCGGTGCAGGTACTGTTGCAACGTTTGCGCTGACTGCAGCGGCAACGGTTGCCGGTACTTATCTTGATAATATGCTTATCTCAGCGTTCACACCGGGCAGTAAAAGCCATGTGGACGGGCAGCGGCTGGACAGCCTGCAGGTGATGGGGTCCAGTGAGGGGGCGGTGGTTCCTCTTGTGGCCGGGCGGGCGCGTGTTTCCGGGCAGGTGATCTGGGCAACAAATCTGCATGAAGTCGTTTCAACAACGACGGAAAAACACGGCGGCAAAGCTGGCGGCTCGTCATCAACCGTCACACAAACAACCTACAGCTACTATGCCAACTTTGCGGTTGGGATCTGTGAAGGGCCAATCTCTTCCATTTTGCGGGTGTGGGCGGATGGCAAGGAGTTGGATACTAGCAAAATCACCATGCGCATCTATAAGGGCAGCGAGACACAGGAAGCTGATCCGCTGATTGCTGCTAAGCAAGGCAGCCCGGATGTGCCAGCTTATCGCGGCCTTGCCTATGTGGTGTTTGAAGAGCTGCTGCTTGCAGACTTCGGCAACCGCTTGCCGCAGCTGACTTTTGAAGTGGTGCGCTCCGTTGGCTATGAGGAAGAAAAGCTAACGGCTGTTTCTCTTATTCCCGGCTCTACTGAATTTGGTTATTCCAAAACACCCGTAAAGGATGGCAAGGACGGCCCGACCACGGCCTATAACAACCGGCACACACTTTCCGCAGCAACTGACTGGGAGCACTCCATAGACCTTTTGCAGAGCACCTGCCCGGAGTGCAAAACCGTATCTCTGGTGGTGGCTTGGTTTGGTGATGATCTGAGGGCGGGAGAGTGCACGATTGCACCGCGTGTGGAAGCGCGTAAAACCACCAGCCCAATTGAATGGCGCGTTGCCGGGCTAAGCCGGGATGAAGCGCGGCTTGTGTCATATGTGGATGGAAAGCCTGCCTATGGTGGTTCGCCCTCTGACAGTGTTGTGATTGAAGCAATCAAGGATCTGAAAGAGCGTGGCTTTAAGGTGATGCTTTATCCGTTTGTCATGATGGATGTTCCAGAAGGCAACGGCCTTCCAGATCCTTACGGAGAGGCAGAGCAAGATAGATATCCCTGGCGCGGCCGGATCACCTGCCACCCGGCACCGGGGCAGCCGGGCAGCCCGGATAAAACAGCGGTGGCTGCTGATCAGATCGCAAGCTTTCTGGGCACGGCAACGGCTGCAGACTTTGGCAGCACTGGCGCTGCGATAAGCTATAGCGGGCCGGGGGAATGGTCTTACAGGCGGTTTGTTTTGCACCTTGCCAAACTGGCAGAGCTTGCAGGCGGTGTGGATGCCTTTGTGATTGGAACAGAAATGCCCGGTGTTTCTTTCGTGCGCGGGGCTGGCAATGCTTTTGCGTTTGTGGAGGGCATGGCCACACTAGCGGGTGAAGTGCGCACGCTGGTCGGGGCTGGTACAAAGCTAAGCTATGCGGCGGATTGGTCCGAGTTTCACAGTTACCGGCCGGATGATGTTAGCGGCGATGTGTTCTTTCATCTCGATTATCTTTGGGCTCATGACGATATCGACTTTATTGGCATAGATAATTATCTGCCGCTGACCGATTGGCGCGATTTTGAGGACCATGCGGATCACGGGCAGGACGCACAGTCCATCCATGATCTGGACTATCTGAAAGCTGGCATCGAGGGCCGGGAATACTATGATTATTTCTATGCCTCGCAGAATGACCGGATCACCCAGAACCGCACCTTGATTGCAGATCAGGACCATGGCGAACATTGGGTGTTTCGTCAAAAGGATTTGCGGGGCTGGTGGGAAAATCCGCACCACAACCGGCCGGGCGGGGTGCGTTCCAATACCTCAACTAACTGGGTGCCAAAATCAAAGCCCATCTGGTTTACAGAGTTTGGCTGCCCTGCGATCGACAAAGGCACCAATCAGCCAAACGTGTTTTATGATCCCAAATCCTCAGAAAGTCAGGTGCCCTATTTTTCCTCCGGGGTGCGTGATGATCTGATACAGCGGCGTTACCTTAGAGCCATGCTGGAATATTGGGCTGTAGAGGCTGGCAACAATCCAGTTAGCCCGGTTTATGGCGGGCCAATGGTGGACCCGGTGAACATGTTTGCATGGGCCTGGGATGTGCGGCCGTTTCCATCGTTTCCGGTGGAATCCGATACCTGGGCGGATTGGGGCAACTTCACCACCGGGCATTGGCTTTCCGGCCGTGTGGGCGGTGTCTCAGTTGATGGCATTGCCCGGCTCTTGATGGAGCGGGCTGGCCTGCATGAAGGCATAGACTTTGAAACGGCCGGGGCAGATGGGGTTGCCGATGGCTTCCTTATCTCTTCTATCACCAGTGCCCGCAGCGTCTTGGAAACCCTTGGGGCTGCTTTCTTCTTTGATGCGGTGGAATCTGGCGGCCGGGTGGCGTTTCGCCCGCGTCGTTCCCGCTATCCCTTAGCTGAGATTGAAGCAGAGCAACTGGTTGATCAGGGTAAGGACAAAGAGCGGGTTTCCATTACAAGAGCGCAAGAAACCGAGCTGCCTGCAGTGGTGCGGGTAACGGCCTATGACAGCTCAAAAGATTTTAACACAGCGACTGCAGAGGCGCTGAAAGGCGCTGTTTCAACTGAAAGGGTTGTGACTTCTGATCTGCCTGTCGTGACCAACTATGAACGCCTGCAGGGCATGGCTGAAAGTCTGTTGCAGGAGGCGTGGGCCTCGCGGGAGCGCTTAAGCTATGTGCTGCCTCCAACGGATCTGCACATAGAACCGGGTGACTATCTTAAACTGACCGTTTCCGGCCGTGTGTTCGCGGTGCGGGTGCTATCCGTCAAGGATGGGGATGCCCGCATGATTGAAGCGGTGACTTATGATGCACCGGTGTATGAAGCCACCAAGGGGGCAACACGGGCCTTTGTCTCAAAAGGGCAGGTGCTGCAGGCGGCCGCCTTAGGAGTGTTTATCGACGGGCCGCTTTTGCGCGATCAGGACACGCCATGGCAAGGCTATCTGACCGGCTATCAGTTGCCGTTCTCAAAGGGCATGGCGTTCTTATCCAGCCCGGTGACAAGTGGCTATGAGCTACGGGCTGCCCTTAATCAGCAAGGTGTGCTCGGGGAGCTGCAGGCACCGTTGCCTGCAGGGCCGCTGCACCGCTGGGATAATGGCAACCGGGTCAAGGTCAAGCTTTACAATGGGGCGCTGGCTTCTCTTGGAGAGGATCTTGTGTTCTCCGGGGGCAATGCCTTGCTGATTGAAGGCACTGCCGGGGAATGGGAGCTGTTGCAGTTTGCCAATGCTGAGCTGATTGCTGAGCGCACCTATACCTTAAGCAAGCTGCTACGCGGGCAGCGGGGCAGTGAGCCGGGCATGGGTGCACCTGCAGGGGCGCGTGTGGTGGTGCTGGATGGCGGCATGACACAAAACGGCCTGTCGCGCTCTGAGCTGGGTTTGCCGCTCAACTGGCAAACAGGCCGGGCCGGGGCTGGTGTGGGATCGCAGGATTACACCAGTTACCAGAAGACCTTTACCGGCCGTGGAGAGCGGCCGCTGTCGCCCGTGCATTTAAACGCCCGTGCGCAAGCTGATGGCAGCATTGCAATAAGCTGGATTAGGCGCACACGAACGGGTGGGGATAGCTGGGAGGTGGCAGAGGTGCCTCTTGGTGAGACTGTAGAAAGTTACAGTGTTGAGATCCGGGAAGGGGGCGTTTTAAAGCGCTCCCTTTCTGCTTCCGGGGCGTTTGCATCCTACACGGCCGCCATGCAAGCGGAAGACTTTAGCGGGCCTGCATCCAGCTTTGACGTGTGGGTCTATCAACTATCTGAGGTCTACGGGCGCGGCGTTCCTGCTGTTGCTCATTATGAAGCGTAAAGGGGGAAGTATGAGCACAACGGCACACTTAAACCTGCCGATGATTGCGGCTGCGCAATCGCAAAAGCATGTGACCCACAATGAGGCGTTAGCCTTGCTTGATGTGGTGGTGCAGCTTTCTGTCATCTCAAACAGCATTACCAATCCGCCTGCAGATCCTGATGAGGGAGCACGTTATATCGTGCCTGCAGGAGCGACTGGTGCCTTTGCCGGGCATGAAAGCCAGATTGCGGCCTTTAGCGCCGGGGCGTGGGAGTTTCTTACACCTGGCACCGGGTGGGCAGCTTGGATTGAAAGCGCAGAAACCATGCAGGTTTATTCCGGCGGGGCATGGGGCAGTTTTTCTTCTGTGGCTGGTCTGGGCACAGATCCGGGAACAGGCGGCCTTGCCTTGCAGCAAGAGAAAACCGTTTTAAGTGAAACGGACAGCAAAGCACAAAGCCAGTTTGTAACCGTGGATGAAGAGCTAAGCCTCGCGGGTAGCAGTGTTGACAGCTCGGTTTTAATCCCAAACCGGGCAATCGTGTTCTGCGTGTCTACCCGCACGGTGGAGGCTGTGACAGGGGCAGCCTCCTATGACTGCGGCCTTGCCGGTGAGCAATCCAAGTTTGGCGGATCGCTGGGAGCGGCTGTTGGCTCGAACAATGCAGGGGTGATCGGTCCGACTGCGTTTTATGGAGATACGGCCGTGAGGCTTACTGCCAATGGTGGCGACTTCACCGGCGGCAAGGTGCGCATTGCACTGCATTACTTCCTGCCGGTTGTTCCGCAAAGCTAGGAGGGGCGTTATGTCTCATGATATGGAGCTGTTTTTTGAGAACAAGGAAATTCTATTTATTGTGTGTCAGGGACACAAAAATCTAGGTGACTTAGGCTTAATGCATGAGTTTTCTCAGTTGGCCTTAATCTATTTGGTTGGTTCATTTGTTGATACTGAGTATTGGCCGCAGGGCTTAGATATCAATGTGCAACATTGGTACTTGTCTGTTGAGACAGATGGGGTCCGGTATCTTTGCAGAGATGCAGGAGAAGATGGGCTAAATGAACCTGTTACCGGGTTTTGTGTGACTGATGAAATCAGAGCCTTTGTTCGGCAAACTCCCGCATACATTAAAGCTCAACGTTTGAAAGAGGCAGATGCTTTGAAAGCTGAAGAAGCAAAGCAGAGCTAGCCTAGAGCATCATGTTAATTTTTCGCGCCGCAATTGCGGCTTTTTTTATACCTGCACGGGGGCCTTAGGCTCCCGTTTTTTGTTAGGGGCAGAGCATGAAAGATACGTTCCGACTGATTATTGTAGACCTGCTTGGAACTGAGGGCGGGTTTGCAAACCGGTCTCGCAAAGCAGATCCGGGCGGCCCAACAAATCTTGGCGTCACTCAAAGGACTTTGTCTGCTTGGCGTGGCCGTGCGGTGAGCGTGGAAGAGGTGAAGCGTTTGAGCCGTGAAGAGGCAATTGATATCTACCGGGCGCAATACTGGGATGCTGTGAAAGGCGATAAGCTGCCGCGTGGGTTGGACTATGCCGTTTTTGATTGTGCCGTAAACTCCGGCCCGGCGCGGGCCGTGAAGATCCTGCAGAAGATCCTCAAAGTCAAAGTAGATGGCGTGTTGGGCCTGATTACGTTGGGTGCAGTGAAGGCGCATTCTGCCACAACCTTAATCAATTTGTTCTCAGTCGCTCGCCTGAAATTCATGAAGCGGCTGAGAAACTGGCCCTACAACAAGACCGGCTGGACGCGGCGCGTGCGGCATGTGCAGGAGCGATCCTTAGAGCTGGTGGGCAATGCCATTATTAAACGTGCTCCAACTCCAAAACTGGAACCTCATGAAAATGAGGAAGGCTCCAAGGCGGTTGATGAGGAAACCAGTGCACTCAGCGCGTGGCTTAGCCCGGATGGGATCACCAAGGGCGCTATGGCTGCTTCTGGGTTCTCCGGCATTCTGGCGGGCTCCGGGCCGGTGCAGTGGGGCTTTGCAATAGCTCTGGTTCTCAGTGTGGGCGTTGCAGGCTGGCTGCTGATTAATAAAGAGCGGGCCGCCTGAGATGGGGGCGGTTCTCTCAATCCTGATTAAGACGAAGACGGGGCGGGCATTGGTGGCCGCCCTTCTTCTTTGTGCGTTTGCGGCCGTTGCCTATGACCAGATCCGGCAGGGGGCGTTTATCGAGGCAGAGCATGATGCTTTGCAAGGGACTGTGAAAGCGGAACAGCAAAGGAAGCAGGACGATGCCTTTTTGCAAGGTCTTGAAGATTACCGCTTGTGTCTTGAGTACTTTGATGATTCCGGGCTGCGAAACGTTGCAGAGTGCGAGCAGTTGCAGCGGGTTCACAAAGAATAACTTAAGCCCCCAAGGCTTTGTGGTGCTGGTTCAAGTGGACAGGGCAGGGGCGAATAGAGTTGCAGCAAATGACAGGAACGGACAAAGGCAGGGCTGCTGGAAATGACAGATTTTATCTTAGAGATTTTCTATCATTTACCGTTCTGGAAAACGGCCGTCATTGTCGCTTTTGCACTTATTGGAGCTTTGCTTCAAGAGGCTGGCTTCTGGCAGCGTGTGCTCACATTCTTCATCGGAATTGCTGCGGCCGTGACATTTACTCAGCCGCTCCTGGACTTCTTTGAGTTGAAGGCTGCCTTTAGCGATGCAACAGCCGGAGTGTTGGCGATGAGTGGGCGCAATATCACTGCGTTTGTGTTGCGCCTTTCTCGAGATCCATTCAAATCGGCTGGGATGATTTTAAAAATCTGGAAAGGCTACAGGTGAGTATGCAAAGATTCCATTGTTAGGTTGTTCTCCTCAAGATTGAATTGCCAAATATTCGGAGGAGCAGGTGATGAAATTGGAAACCAACAAAACAATGGGATTGTTGTGATGCCGCGTTGATATTTGCGCGTCCCTATGTAGGGCGATGTTTTTCAGCTTTAGAATGTAAATAGAAACAGGTTCATTGTGCGTGGTGTCTGTTTACCGGCCATGATGGGCATGAAAGCGGTGAATATCTTGGAAAATTGAGAGTGATAAAAGTTAGGCAAATAGACTCTGAAAAGCACAAATTTCATGCATCTTTAGACACGCGATGTAACTCAAAAAGAGTATGTATTTGAATTGTTTGGGAGGTTCTTGAGCTGGATTTGCAATCCGCTGCGTCACCACTCCGCCAAGAGGCCCCGCTGTGGTGTGAGGGGCTTTTCTGATATTTGGGGCGGATAGTCAAGCGGGCAAATTCACTTTCCACGATCACTCTTGTGTAAAACACCGAAATCTATGGGGTTTACCTAGGTGAGTAGCTTTCTGGATGAGACACGGCTTTTCTTCCTGCATGGTGAAAAAGCTCGTATTTGCACCACAAAGTTCAAAAATAGAAAAACAACAGAGGGAACTGTTTATTTTTACGGATATGGCAGCTTGTGTTTGTGGTGCATGAGCGATATTTCTCAGCCAAAGAATCTTGCGAGACAGTGAGGACAAGATGGTCAACTTCGCGGAACAAAGAACACTGATGGTCGACAATCAGCTGCGGACCAATGATATTATAGATCTGCGCATTATTGGTGCTATGGGCAAGGTGCCTCGCGAAAAGTTCGTTCCGGAAAACCTGCAGGAGTTGGCCTATATTGATGAAGATGTAGCCGTTGATGAAAAAGGCGAGCGCAAAATGCTCAAGCCGCACATCTTTGGTCGTCTTGTTCAGCTGGCTGATATCACTGCCAAGGATGTTGTGCTTGTGGTTGGCGCTGCCTCTGGATATGGCGTGGCGATTGTTTCCTACCTGGCAGAAGCTGTTGTTGGTCTGGAAGTTGATGTGGCGCTGTCTGAAGCGGCCTCAACGAATCTTGAGCAGCTGGGCATTGAAAATGCTGCTGTAATTGATGGCGATCTGGCCAAGGGTTATGCGGCTGACGCGCCTTATGATGTTATTCTGGTCAATGGATCCGTTGAAGAGCTGCCGGAAGCCTTGACTGCTCAGCTGAAAGACGAGGGTCGTCTTGTTGTGGTTGAGGGGGAGAGCAATGCAGGTGTTGCGCGGCTTTACACCAAGTCTGGCGGCAATGTGAGTTCTGTGTTTGCGTTTAATGCGCATGCATGTGCACTTCCAGGTTTTGAGAAGCCGGAAGTCTTTGAATTCTAAACGCTTGCGATGCAGGTATAGAGATGTGAGGCGAGGGGCAACCTTCGCCTTTTTTTGTTTTTCTGTGAAGTGTTGTGATGAATTTCCGTTTTCGTGATGTGAATTACAGATTTGTCTCAATGCTGGTTTAAAGCACTTCAAACTCTGGTGGGGTAAAATAAGAACTGGACGCTGCTGCTGTCTTTTCTATCAATGATGTAGAGATATCCACGTTTCAATCATTGGGTGAAAAAACGGTAGTAAAAACTTAATGGTTCTATTAGTGTGCCTCCGGGGAATGATATTCTGCGATTAGCCTAAGCAATTATATCGATAAGATGTTGCTTGTTCGTCGCAGTATTTATTTTTTTCCAAAATCGGCTTGATCGTCGGTTTCGGAAAACGCCGAATAAGATATACATTTCGGCGAGTGTGTTGGGTTTGCGGTTCGTAAGATTGACCCTGTTTGAGGCATATGAAGTGGTTTCTCGGAAAACGTTAGCGGGTGCAGTTGCAGTAGTCGGCTTGCTTGTAAGTGCTCAAGGCGCGAATGCTCTTTCAATTAAAGAGGCATTGGCTGCTACCTATCAGAATAACCCGACATTAAACGCATCACGCGCTCAACTTCGCGTGACAGATGAAGGTGTGCCACAGGCTCTGGCTGGATGGCGTCCAAGCATTATTGCCAGCGGTAACTATGGTTACCAATGGCAGGAGAGCCAGGGCACTAACCGAAATCGTAATGAGTATACGGCATCCTTGCAGGTTACTCAGCCGTTGTTCCGCGGTTTCCGGACTGTGAACTCTACCCGTCAGGCTGAAGCTATTGTTCGTGCTCAGCGTGAAGATTTGCGTACAGCAGAGCAGACTGCGCTTTTCCAGGCTGCGACCGCATATATGGATGTCATTCGCGATACTGCGCTTGTGTCTTTGCGTCGGAGTGACTTGAAATTCCAGGAAGAGCAGGTTCGTGCTTCTAAAGATCGCTTCAATGTGGGCGAAGGTACGCGGACTGATGTTTCTCAGGCTGAATCAGGTCGTGCACGTGCGCAGTCCACACTGAACACTGCGCTGGCAAATCTGAACACAAGTCGTGCGATTTTCCGTCAGGTTATCGGGATTGATCCGAAAAACCTGAGTGCTCGCACCAATGTGACAAGCTTGCTGCCGAAGACTGTTGCTTCCGCAATCTCTATTGGTCAGGATGAACATCCTGCGATCCAGTCCTCCCAGTTTCTGGTTGATGCTGCTCAATTTGCAGTTAAAACTGCGCAAGGTGTCTTGCTTCCGACTGCTGATCTTCAGGGAACATTGTCCTATAGCGACAACAACCTTCCTGGCGTGTCTGGAAATCCGACCAGAACAGCTTCTATTTTTGGTCGTGTGACTGTTCCTATCTACCAGAATGGTAGCGAATACTCTGTTGTGCGCCAGTCTAAAGAAGATCTGGGCCGTACCGAGATTCTGGTCGATGTGTCCCGTGATAGCATTCGTGCGCAGGCGATCTCCTCTTGGGGGCAGCTGAATGCATCGATCGCTTCCATTACGGCAGCTGAAGCACAGGTTGCTGCGGCTCGTCTTGCTTTGGAAGGCGTGATTGAAGAGCAGCGTGTTGGTCAGCGGACCACGCTTGATGTTCTGGATACGCAGAGTGATCTGGTGGATGCGCGCGTAACATTGGTGACTGCACAGCGTGACCGTGTGGTTGCTGCTTATGCGGTTCTTTCCTCTGTTGGTCGTCTGGACTTTGACAGTCTGGCATTGTCCGGTGCGCGTTATGATCCAACTGAACACTACCGTCTGGTACGTGATAAGTGGATTGGGTTGCGGACTCCAGATGGGCGTTAAGCTCCTCTGATATAATGAAATTTTGGAGAAGGGAGCCTTGTCGGCTCCCTTTTTTGTTGCCGTATTTTCAAATTTGCTCGTTTTCCTTGTGGGAATTGGCTTTTTGCTGGATATGCGGCTGTCAGGCGGGGGCGCTTTTCTCCTATATTTAAGTAAGTATTTATTAATGAACTGAGTCGGAAAGCCGGCGGATTAGACGCGATTAGAAGTGGAGCACATACATGGGAGCTGTCTCACAGGGTAACGAGCCTTCCATGGAGGATATCCTGAGCTCGATCCGCAAGATTATTTCGGATGACGAAGCAAGTGGCGCAGAACAGATGACAGATGCTGCATTGAGTGACGCGGACGCGGGTCGCGAATTATCACAGGACGATCTAGATAAACTCTTTGATGATGCGCCAGCGGAAATGGAACCTGCTCCAACTCCTGAGCCAGAAGTGGTGAAGGATGCGGAACCAGACGTTCTGGAGCTGACGCAAAAAGAGCAGATCGACGAGCAATCCTCCTCATTGAAAATTATTGAAGGTCTTGCTGATGAAAACAAAGAAGAGGATGGAGACATCGCTTTTCTTGATCAGCCGGGACCTGAAGCGTTTGGGCTGGGCAGTATGGGGCAAGATGACATTCTTGAGCCATCTGCTGCAAAAAGTCCGGCGGAAACACTTATCTCAAGCGCGACGGACGAAGTTGTGTCCAGCGCCTTTAACGGTCTTGCCAACACGGTGCTGTCCAAGAACGCCCGTACACTGGAAGACCTCGTGGCTGAGATGCTGCGCCCAATGCTGAAAGGCTGGCTCGACCAGCATCTGCCAAGCGTGGTGGAGCGGCTTGTGCGCCAAGAGATCGATCGCATCTCACGCAAATAATCCTCTGGATGTGAGGGGAGAAGCTCTCCCCTTCGCACATCCGCTCTCTGCTACTCTTTCTAAGAAAACCGTGTCAAAACTGATCTGTGGTGTGGGCTGTTTGGGTATTTGTCGCTCAAATATGCTCTGTAACTGCATGAAAGGTTGACTTAGGCGAGTGCATCCGATTTACACCAGACAAACTCCATAAGTGGAAGAGCTTTTAGGTATGCTGGATAAAACATATGAGGCGGCCTCTGTTGAGCCGCGGATTTACGACGCTTGGGAACAGGCAGGGGCCTTTAAGGCAGGTGCGGGCGCAGAAGATGGAGCTGCGACCTACTCAATCGTGATTCCGCCGCCGAATGTGACAGGCTCTCTGCATATGGGGCATGCTCTCAACAACACTTTGCAGGACATTATGGTTCGCTACCAGCGTATGCGTGGTCGCGACGTTTTGTGGCAGCCAGGTATGGACCACGCAGGTATTGCGACACAAATGGTCGTTGAGCGCCAGATGGCTGCTGACGGCGGCAATGTCACGCGTCGTGACCTTGGCCGTGAAGCGTTTATTGAACGTGTGTGGAAATGGAAAGGTGAGTCCGGCGGGATGATCTTTAACCAGCTCAAGCGCCTTGGTGCGTCTTGTGACTGGTCCCGTGAGCGTTTCACCATGGACGAAGGCCTCTCCAAAGCCGTTCTGGAAGTGTTTGTTTCTCTTTACAAAGAGGACCTGATTTACAAGGACAAGCGCCTTGTGAACTGGGATCCTAAACTTTTGACTGCGATTTCCGATCTGGAAGTTGAGCAGAAGGAGATGCAGGGCAACATGTGGCATTTCCGCTATCCGCTGGCGGATGGTGTGACGTACCAGCACCCTGTTGCGTTTGATGAAGACGGCAAGGCGACCGAGTTTGAGGCGCGTGATTACATCGTGATTGCGACCACTCGCCCGGAAACTATGTTGGGTGATACGGCTGTTATCGTTCATCCTGATGATGAGCGCTTTAAGGAGCTGCAGGGCAAAGACATTATCCTGCCGCTGGTTGGCCGCCGTATTCCAATCCTTGCTGACGATTATGTTGATCTTGAAACCGGTACAGGCGCGATGAAGGTTACGCCTGCGCATGATTTCAATGACTTTGACATTGGTAAGCGTCATTCTCTGCGTCAGATTTCCATCATGGACCGTGAAGCCAATATTGTTCTGCGTGAAGCAGAAGGCTTTATGGATGGTCTGGAACTGACCGATGAGCTGAGCAAAACACTGGAAACACTTGAAGGTGTTGAGCGCTTTGCGGCACGCAAGCTGATTGTTTCCATGCTGGAAGAGCGCGGTCTGCTGGATGAGGTTGTTGATCACGTCAACATGGTTCCACATGGCGACCGTGGCGGCGTTCCGATTGAGCCTATGCTGACTGACCAGTGGTATGTTGATGCCAAGACCATGGCACAGCCTGCTATTGCATCCGTCCGTGAAGGTCGCACCAAGTTCGTTCCTGCCAACTGGGACAAGACCTATTACGAGTGGATGGAAAACATCCAGCCGTGGTGTATTTCCCGTCAGTTGTGGTGGGGACACCGTATCCCTGCGTGGTATGGCCCGGAAGGTAAGTTCTTCGTTGAAAAGAGCGAAGAAGAAGCTTTGGCTGCTGCTGCAGAATTTTACGGCAAGCCTGTTAAGCTGATGGAGCAGAACGATGCTCTTGCTGCGCATGATGCCGGTGAAGCTGACTTTGTTGCCATGTACCGCGATGAAGACGTTCTGGATACCTGGTTCTCTTCTGCGTTGTGGCCGTTCTCGACTATGGGCTGGCCGGATAAAACCGCTGAGCTTGCACGCTACTACCCGACGTCTGTTCTTGTGACCGGCTTCGACATCATCTTCTTCTGGGTTGCCCGCATGATGATGATGGGCAAGCACTATATGAAGACTGAGCCATTCGACACGGTTTACATTCACGCCCTCGTCCGTGACGAGAAGGGCGCGAAGATGTCCAAGTCCAAGGGCAATGTGATTGATCCGCTGGCGCTGATTGAAGAATACAGTGCAGATGCTCTGCGCTTCACTCTGGCAGCCATGGCTGCACAGGGCCGCGATATCAAGCTGGCGACGTCTCGCGTTGCTGGTTATCGCAACTTTACCACCAAGCTCTGGAACGTTTGCCGCTTTGCGGAAATGAACGAGTGTCATGCTGTAGACGGCTTTGACCCTGCACTTGTTAAGCAGACCGTGAACCGCTGGATCGTGACTGAAACCAGCCGCGCTATTCGCGAAGTTTCTGAGGCGATTGATACATACCGCTTCAACGATGCTGCTGGTGGTGCATACCGCTTTGTCTGGAACACATTCTGTGACTGGTATGTTGAGCTGACCAAGCCGATCTTCTACAGCGATGATGAAGCGGCCAAGGAAGAAGTTCGTGCCACAACAGCCTGGGCTCGTGATGAGATCCTGAAGCTTCTGCACCCGTTCATGCCGTTCATCACGGAAGAGCTTTGGATGCGTACGGTTGAAGATGGCGAGAACAAGCGTGAGAAGCTTCTGGCGCTTTCTGCCTGGCCGACTTCCATTGGTGAAGACGGCGAGGCTGCTGCTGAGATCAACTGGCTGATCGACATGATTGTCCAGATTCGCTCGGTTCGTTCTGAAATGAACGTTCCGGCTGGGGCGAAGGTTCCTGTTGTTCTGTGTGGTGCTTCCGAGCAGACCAAAGCCCGTCTGGAAATCCACGAAGCGGCGATCATGAAGAACGCGCGTGCTGAAACAGTCACCACTGCTGATGAGATCCCACAGGGCTCTGCTCAGATTGTTGTTGGCGAAGCGACCGTTTGTCTGCCTCTGGCAGGTGTTATCGATCTGGATGCTGAAAAGGCACGTCTTGGCAAGTCTTTGGACAAGATCGTTGGTGAACTCACCAAGATCTCCAAGAAGCTTGAAAACGAACGTTTCCTTGCAAAAGCTCCAGAAGACGTTGTTGCTGCTGAAAAAGAAAAAGTGGCTGAACTTGCTGAGCGCAAGGAAAAGATGGATGCCGCTTTGGAGCGCCTCGCAGCTTTGGGCTAAGGCTCTTTCATCCTTTGAATTTTGCAAAACGCGGCTCTTCGGGGCCGCGTTTTTTGCTTAAGCCTTCTTCTTCTTTGCTTTCCCGGCTTTGGTTTTGGGTTTGGCCTCAGTTTTCGGGCTGGTTTCTTGCTTAGGTTTCACAGCCGGGGCAACTGGAGTTTCGGGCGGTTGGAGGCTGCTGCTTTCACCGTAATTGGTGACGAAGGGGTGGGCGACTTCAATGTTCTGAACTGAAATGAGTTTCAGAGTGCGGATGATGATGCTCTCCTGAATAGCGAGATACTCATCCCGGGTTGCTGCCTGAACGCTGTCTTCGATCTGGATTACAATGCCGTTTTCATCAATGTTCTCCAGCCTCACTTTTGCTGCGTCCGGTTGAGACAGCGGATGTTTGGCTAGCATCCGTTTGATCTTGGAAATGAGCTTTTCCAGTTGCTCAGCGCTGGTGTCGTACTTCAATGCAAATCTGAGAACGACGCGGAAGTGGTCCTTCAGTGTGAAGTTCATGAAGTTCATCTTGGCAAGGTCGGCGTTGGGGATGGTGACCAGCGTTCTGTCCGTTGTTCTGATGCGGGTTGAGCGCATGCCGATGGATGTTACGTGACCGCGGACCTTGTTGAACTCGCAATAATCTCCGACACGGACAATGCCGTCTGCATAGAGGATCAGGCCGCCGAGGAGGTTTTCGAGCGTGGGTTGAGCGGCCAGGGCGATTGCGAGGCCGCCAACACTGATACCTGCAATGATGCCGTAGAGCGGGATGTTCAGGCGGGTTGCGCCATAAGTGAGCAGAATGAGAGCGCACAGGATGGCGAAGAACTGCGTTGCTGTGCGGATGATGCTGCGGTCGATGGAGGCAACGCCGCGGTTCTTGAGCAGCACCAGCTCGCTCAGGAGGCGGAGGACCTTGTATATGATGACTGCGCCGCCAATCCAGACGAGTGTTTCGATGGTCAGGTCATAGACTTGCAGAACCGGGCCACCGATGTTGATTTGATAATCAGCCAGATAACGCAGAAAGATGAGCGAGCCGACAATAACGCCAGAAGTGATGATGCTGAGCACTTGTCGCCGGACCGGCTTCTTGCGGTCTGGTAAGCGTCGCATGGTGGTGACGAAGAAGAAAAGAATGACTGCGGCGATTGCTGTGATCAGGATCAGCGCGAACCATTGCCAGACGGCCTGTCCATAATACAGCTCCAGTAGCCATGGAGGTTGGCTTTCAATCAGCGAGAACCAGGCTGGCGGAAGCAGGTGCCCGGGACTGCTGGCAAAGAAGTGGTAAAGGTCTTGCGGAATGGAGGAGCGGGACGGGAGCGCTTTGACTTCCTCATAAAACTCTGGAATCCGGTCCACTGTTTCTGCTGAGAAGACATAGTCTCCTTGCTGCGGCCCCTCAGTCATCCTGGTGATAACGATTTGGGTGAATGGGATCGTCCAGGAGCTTTCCAAATCGGCCTGATTGAAGTCGTAGGTGCCTGCTGCTGTTCCGGGGATATCCGGGAAGGGGGGAAGCGGGATGCGATCCAGTATCTCTTTAAGCTGCAAAACCAGTTCCAGTGACGTTTGCTGGCGTGTTGCGCTGGGGAGGCCGGAAAGATCAAAGCAGCCTCTAGCACGCTCCAGAAGAATCTCGGCGAGATGGATCTGGTTCTGAATGTGCTCATGGTTTTTGCTCATGCCGAGCGTTTCCATGGAGAACGCACCCATACCTGTGTTTTCTTCGTAAGCTTCCTGAATAAGGTGGTTTGTTTCCTCCATGATATCGAGGAAGCTGTCCAGCGTCGCTCTTGGTGAGCTGGTGTCGGCAGGTGCAAGAGGGAACATGCCGATAATGTCTTTTGCGCGAAACTCCATCAAAGGCATTGCCGGCATGCGCAGTGTCTCAGGCATGCCGTTTTCGTCAGATGGCATCTCAGGCTTTTCTGAGGGAGCTTTCAGGATCTCCTTTTGCTGCTGTTTGATGTACTTCTGGTAGAGAGACTGGGCGGGAGCCTGGCTCGAGAGTGCCAGAAACAAAAGAACGCAAAGAAACGCAGAAAAAACGCGTGCAATGCACAAATAACGCAAACCAACGCAAAGCACACTGGAGGCCCGGTGTGGCTGTTGTTGCTGGGTTATTGAGGGCGGTTGCTCTGGTTGCATTGAGGTCTCGGTTGTTGCCTGCTTCCTGCTCTATGAAACCAGCCACTCAAGACCATTTGGACAATCCACGCCTTGTTATTTAAGTAAAATTTGCCGGTGGGTTATCGTGGCTTTCGCGCAACGCCTGTGGGTTAGCTGAGATTCCTCAGCGATTGCCGCGTGTTTGCCTCGTTCTGGCCTTTTCCCCGTAGCATTCCAGTGCTAAGCCCTTTACAGCTTGGGCGTTTGAATCACTAGCTGCTGGAAAGTTTTATGGGTTTTACAATGCGTAAATATCTTGGGCGCGCTGCATCCTGCGCACTTGCTGCGTTGATCGGTGGGGCAGCATTTGCATTGCCTGCACAAGCTCAGACACCAATTAAAAACCCGGTTGCAGTGTTCAAAGGGCTGGATAAAATCACCGGCCGCATTACCACGTTTGATGTCTATATTGATGAGACAGTTCAGTTTGGTGCGCTTCAGGTAACGCCGCGCGTTTGTAATTCCCGCCCTCGGACAGAAGCCTCTCAAACCACTGCGTTTATTGAGGTTGATGAGCTTACGCTTGACAGTAAAGTTCGTCGGATTTTCAGTGGCTGGATGTTTGCAAGTAACCCTGGTGTGCACGCTGTTGAGCACAGTGTCTATGACATCTGGCTGATCAACTGTAAGAAAACGACTTCTGTGCCACCGCCAGAAGGATATGCTGGACCAGCTGTTGATCTTGTCTCCGAAGAGGATGATCTTGCTGGGAAAGACTTTGTTTCTTCAGGCGAAATTCCGGTGCCACGACCGAAGGTTGTTGCAACACTGCGGTAAATGATGCGGCCTCTCAGATGAGGCCGTTTTTGGTTTTAGGTGGAGCAGGGCGCATGTCCTTGATGATCTGCAGCACCAGCTTGCCAGAGCTTTCCTGCGGTAGCGCGTGAAAATCTCCGAGTACCATCAGCGCATTTTCCAGCAGCTTGCCATACTGCTCTTTGGGAACTTCTGTCGCCCCGAACTGTTCCAGATGTTCTGTTACGAACTGAGCGTCCAGTAACCTGTAGCCTCCATAGAGCAGACGGCCATACAGATGCACAAGGGCAACCTTGGAGGCGTCCCGCTCCAGTGAGAACATGCTCTCCCCAAAGAAGGCACCGCCCAGTGATACACCGTAAAGGCCGCCAACGAGCTCGTCAGCGGCGTTATAGACCTCGATTGTGTGGCAATACCCCATGGCAAAAAGTGCAGTGTAGAGCTTGCGGATCTCGGTGTTGATCCATGTCTCTTTGCGCTCTGAGGTGGTTGTCGCGCAGTGAGAGATTACTGCTTTGAAATCACGGGAGGCTCGAACGACAAACTTGTCGGAGCGGACGGTTCTGGCGAGCCGTTTGGGGATGTGAAATGAATCGAGCGGCAAGATACCTCGCCGCTCGGGATCAATCCAGAAAAGATCAGGAGAGTCAGCAGTCTCAGCCATTGGAAAGATGCCACAAGCGTATGCTTTAAGCAGAATTTGTAGGGTAATCTTAAATTCCATGCTGGCCTGCTTTTGACCTCCCTAAATCTCCTCAGTTTTCTTCGGAGTTCTGTGCTGCGATGTGCGCTTCCAGGAACTTCTCAAGCCAATGGATATCATAGGCGCCGTTGGCGATATCCTGATTGTCCAGAAGCTCTGTGAAGAGCGGAACAGTTGTGTTGATGCCATCAACCACAAACTCGCTCAGAGCACGACGCAGGCGCATCATACATTCCACACGGGTCCGGCCATGAACGATCAACTTACCGATCAGGCTGTCATAATGTGGAGGAATTTTGTAGCCCTGATAAACGCCTGAATCTACGCGCACACCCAGACCGCCCGGTGGGTGGTAATAGGTGATTGTGCCCGGAGATGGTGCGAAGGTCAGAGGATGCTCTGCGTTGATACGGCACTCAATCGCATGACCAGAGAAGCGAACTTCTTCCTGATTGATTGACAGAGTAGAACCACCAGCGATGCGGATCTGTTCGATCACAAGATCAATGCCGGTAACCATCTCGGTTACAGGATGTTCCACCTGCAAACGGGTGTTCATTTCAATGAAGTAGAACTCACCGTTTTCATAAAGGAATTCGATTGTGCCCGCACCGCGATACTTGAGCTTACGCATAGCGTCTGCACAAACTTCGCCGATTTCCATCCGTTGTTCTTCATTGAGCGCAGGGGATGGGCACTCTTCGAATACCTTCTGGTGGCGGCGCTGCAAAGAACAGTCGCGCTCGCCAAGGTGGATCGCGTTGCCCTGACCGTCACCCAGTACCTGTACCTCAATGTGGCGTGGTTTGCCGAGGTACTTTTCCATGTACAGAGCATCATCGCCAAAGGCTGCTTTGGATTCGGAACGTGCGGTTGAGATCGCAGTATCCAGATCTTCAGCTGTCAGGGCGACTTTCATGCCGCGGCCACCGCCGCCTGCTGCTGCTTTTACGAGAACCGGATAACCGATTTCCTTAGCGATTGCATGGACGTCGTCTTCAGGAGTGATGCCACCATCAGAACCAGGCACAACTGGAATGCCCAGTTCTTTTGCCGTGGTTTTCGCCTGAATCTTATCGCCCATCACACGGATGTGCTCTGAGGTAGGGCCGATAAAGGTGATGCCGTGCGCCTCAAGAATCTCCGCAAAGCGTGCATTTTCGGAAAGGAAACCATAACCGGGATGCACAGCGTCGGCGCCAGTGATTTCACAGGCTGCCAGAATCTGCGGGATGTTGAGGTAGCTGTCGCGCGCTACCGGCGGACCAATACAAACACTTTCGTCAGCAAGGCGCACATGCATTGCATCTTCGTCGGCAGTAGAGTGGACCGCTACAGTGCGAATGCCAAGCTCTTTACATGCCCGAAGGATGCGGAGTGCGATCTCGCCGCGGTTTGCGATGAGGATCTTTGAGAACATAGAGACTTCGCCTGTTATTCGATGATGATAAGTGGTTCGCCGAATTCAACTGGCTGACCATCTTCAACCAGAATTGCAGTCACAGTGCCTGACTTTGGTGAAGGGATCTGATTCATGGTCTTCATAGCTTCAATGATCAGAATTGTTTCGCCCTTCTTGATGGACTTACCTACTTCAATAAAGACTGACGCGCCTGGCTCTGGTGCCAGATAGGCTGTGCCAACCATTGGAGAAGTAACTGCGCCCGGATGGTTTGCTGCATCTGCAGAAACTGCAATCTCTACAGGTGCGGCCGCTGCTGGTGCCGGCGCAGCAACAGGAGCAGGTGCTGCTACTGGTGCCACTGCACCCACTGTCAGCTGACGAGCGACACGAACGCGGAGATCTTTTTGTTCCACTTCGATTTCGGTCAGGTTGGTTTCGTCCAGCACATTTGCAAGCTGGCGGATCATTTCCTGATCAAACTTAGTTTCTTTCGTCATCGTTTTCATCGTCCAGTTCGAAATGCCCTGACTAATGCCAGGAGCCTTCGGTTTGGCCCCCAAAGCGATTGTGCAGCAAGGATGGCCTTTAATAATCTGTGAAAATCCAATTGCTCAGAGCAAACTATGGATTTTCTGACTGAATGAACTACGCAAGCAGTTGGTTATTAACTGCTTAGATAGCCATTAATTCTCTATTTGCGAGATGCTGTCTTTTAAAAAGTATGCATCCGGAGTGCCTAGGCTGCGCATAAGGCAATATCATGTTTATTAGCGCAGAAAGGCACATAACGCTTTGATTTACTCAGAAGTACACAAATGTAGTTGCGCCTACGCAACCAATCTGTTCTCAAAAACTCTGTGTAATAAGCTAGGTTTACTTGACGTATTGGTAAAGTGTAGCCAGGCAAATAAACATAACTGGCCCTCTTATATGGTCAGAGCGGACCAAGGAAAAGACCTTTGTCCGCTCTGAGTTGAGTTCTTAAGGATAAAGCTGCGAAAATGCGTTAATATGCGCGATTGGGATCAATCTACTCGCGTTCAGCTGCAATTTTTTCCTTCAAAGTGTCGTAGCCGACGGCTCCAACGATCACTTCTTCACCCAAAATGTAGGAAGGGGTTCCGGTGATGCCGAGCTGTTCAGCAATCGTGAATACTTCCTGGAAGGTTTCAGCTGCGCGGCTGGACTTCATTGATTTTTCAAGATCTGCATCAGAGATCCCGAGGTCCTTTGCAACTTTCAGGCTGCTGGCGAGGTTTGCGCGGCCAGGCTGACCCAGAAGTGCGAGGTGGAAATCCTCGTATTTATCAGGTGCAACTTCAGCAACTGCGATCGCAACGCGTGCGGCTTCCTGAGAGGCTTTGCCCAGAACAGGGAACTCTTTCAAGACAACGCGGAGGTTCTTGTCCTCATCAACGAGGCGAACAAGGTCAGACAATGCGCGCTTACAGTAACCGCAGTTGTAGTCAAACAGCTCTACGAGCGTGACGTCGCCATCCGGGTTGCCGAGGACAATCTGGTAGTCACTGTTGTAGATCTCATCAGAGAGGCTGGAGATAGCACCTTTGCGTGCGCTTTCTTCTTCTGCGAGGCGGCGCTTATCAAGTTCCTGAAGTGCTTCCAGCACGATTTCCGGATTTGCAACAAGGTATTCCTTGATGATTGTTTCGACTTCAGCGCGGTTCACTGTTTCTGCTTGTGCAGAAAAAGTTGCTGGCAGCAGGGCGAACGTTGCTGCACATGTGATCGCAGCTCTGCGAATGAGTTTGTTCATGACGTCTCCTGTAACCCTGTTCGGGTGCTTGATTTTTATCAGTCTGATTTGTTAGCGGCGTCTGAGCTGAGGCACTTTGACTGACAGTATATCGTCAGCTTGTTGCCAGGCGGGTGAGCCGACTTTCAATTTTTTCTGAGCGCGTTTTGCGTAGCGCTGTGCGCTGCGGACATCGCCGCGGGTCATATGGCTTTGAGCGGTTGCCAGATCTGCTCCAGCGATATCGCCCAGACGGGCATTTGCAATTGCAAGCTGGGCATAGCCGTTCATGGAATATCTGTCTTTTCGCAGAGCTCTGGTCAAAATGCTCTTTGCTTCTTTCAGGTATCGCTTGTCATCGGATGCGACCATTGCGAAGCCCAGCCAAATTTCAAAATGCGGATTGCCAGGATAAAGCGCCAGCGCCTTACGGAATGGCGCAATTGCGGCTTTCGGCTTGCCGCCTTCGAGCAGCGCCTGTCCTTTGATTTCATAAAAATACGGATATTCCGGCGCTTTTGAGATCAGGGCGTCAATTTTTCTGACAGCTTTTGACGCTTTGTCGGACCTCATGCTGGCAATAGCACGGGCATACTGCGCAGGGAGGCTTTTGTCTCTTTCCGGATAGGCACGATAAACTGAGTTTCTGTGACTGGTGAATGCCAGCAGTTTGGCTTTGACCATGTCATGCTTCAGCTGAAGGCGCTCAGGGTCTTTCTTGTTAAAGTGCTTCGCCTTTTGAGCCCTGTTTTGAAGGGCGTTGAAACGGGCGCGCGGCATGGGGTGGCTGAGCGCGTATGGATCTACATACTGCGCTGAAAACAGAGCCTGATCCGCCATGCGTTCAAATGTTGTGAGCATGCCCTTGGCAGAAACGCCGATGCGATCGAGGTAGCGCAGGGCTGCCTGATCAGCTGATGATTCCTCAGATCTGCGATAGGACAAGAAACTTCGTTGGGCGAGCGCTCCGCCACCGGAGACAGCTGCTGCACCACCGCGGGCGATAGAGCTGTTGCCCGTGGTTGCACCTGCTGCCATAGCGCCTGCACCCAGGATCATGCCGATAACAGACATGATCTGTGCGTTTGACGCTGCCTGGCGCATGCGAACCAGATGGTTGCCTGCAATATGGCCGGTCTCGTGTGCGATCACGCCGATCACTTCGCTTGGCGTTTTGGCATCCATGATGACGCCGAGGTTGATAAACATCCTTCGGCTGTCTGGAACAAAGGCGTTAAAGCTCTTGTCGTTGACCAAAATGATCTCAACCTGATTGGCAGGAAGTCCAGCTGCTCGGAAGATCGGTTTGGCGTATTCGCGCAGCAGATCTTCAGTTTCTGCATCGCGAACGAGGGGGAGCCCCTTCTTTTGTTGAGCTTGAGCTGTGGTGATTGCCACATTAGGTACAACCAGTGAAAGTGCGGTTGCTGTTATAAGAATTTTGCGCGCAAACTTTGTTGCTTGTGATTTGACTGGTTCAATCACACGTTTCAATGCATTGTTCTTAAATTGCACGTCAAGTCCCCTTAATTGGCTTGGCAGGCGCAGAGCGGTTCGCACTTAAAGTACTACATAGACTTTCAAATAAGCCTTAACCACCCAAGATAGGCAGTTATTAGGCAAAATTGCTAGGTAGCCCGAAAAATTAAAGCACAGGCTCTGAGAAGAAGAAATAAGAGGGAATGCATTTGTCAGTATTAATGGGATCAAAACGTAGTGAAGTCCTGCCTTTTCAAGCTATGGAAGTGCTGAATGCTGCTAACCGCCTTGAGCAAAGCGGAGAACATGTGCTGCACATGGAAGTGGGGCAGCCGGGAGCGCCTGTTCCTGACTCGGTTTTGAAGGTTGCGCATGACCACCTGTCTTCTGGCCGATTGGGATACACGGAAGCGCAAGGCATTCCGTTGCTGAAGAAGAGCATTGCTCGCTACTATAAGCAAACCTTTGGATTAGAGGTTCCAGAATCTCGCATTTTTGCAACTACGGGTTCTTCTGCCGGTTTTAACCTTGCGTTTCTTGCCGGGTTTGACAGAGGGGACCGCATTGCAATTACATCTCCGGGCTATCCGGCCTACCGCAATATTATTGAGGTGTTAGGGCTGGAGTGTGTGGAGATTGAGGTTGGGCCGGAAACGCGCTGGTCGCTTACCCCTGAGATTCTTGAGGCAGTGCATAAGGAGAAGCCGCTAAAGGGCGTGCTTGTGGCCAGCCCGGCGAATCCAACCGGGACCATGATGTCTCCTGATGCTCTCAAGGCATTGGTTGAGGCTTGTGAAGCGATGGATCTGTGGTTCATCTCTGATGAGATTTACCATGGGCTTGCCTATGATATGGAGGAGGAGACGGCGCTCCGCTTTACGGACAAGGCGATCATCGTCAATAGCTTTTCCAAATACTATTGCATGACAGGTTGGCGTATTGGCTGGATGGTGTTGCCTGAGGTGCTTGTACGTCCGATTGAGCGGATTGCGCAGAGCCTTTACATTTCGCCCCCAGAGCTGGCGCAAGTGACTGCAGCTGCTGCTTTTGATGCGACGGAGGATTATGAGAAGATCAAGGCTGGGTATGCTGCCAACAGGCAGGTGCTGCTTGATCATCTTCCTCAGCTTGGTTTTGATGTGCTGCCGGTTGATGGTGCGTTCTATGTGTATGCCGGTGTTTCAAAGCTCACCAACGATTCCATGGAGTTCTGTCAGAAGATGTTGGCAGAGACACACATTGCAGCGACGCCCGGTGTGGATTTCGATCTGACGCGCGGGAATCAATACATGCGCTTTTCCTTTGCGGGGAAGGAGTCCGATATCAAGCTTGCGGTGGAGCGGTTGGAAGACTGGCTCAAGTAACAGGCAATAAAAAAGCCCGCTCAGTAGAGCGGGCTTTTTTTGAACTTGTTTCTTCTTAGAAGAAAGAGCGGCGTTGCCACCAACCTGTGCGGCGCGGCGAGTCATCATCGCCTTCAACGGCAACAGTTTCCCCTTCAACAACCTTATGCGATGTCACAACCGGTTTGGTTGGCGCTTTCGGTTTCGCTGGTGCTTCGGCCTCAACTTCTGCTTCTGCAGCTTTAGGGGCCTCGACAGCCGGAGCTTCTTCCTTCACTTCAACCTTAGCGATTTCCGCAGGCTTTTCTTCTTTAGGCTGCTCAGCAACTGGTTCTGCAGACTTGCTTACTGGTTCTGCCGGAGCTTCTGCAGGTTGCTCTGCTTGTACTGCCACTTCTGCCGGAGCTTCTTTCACCGCGACGTCTGAAGTTTCTTCTGCCTGTGGGGCAGGGGCTTCGGTTGCTTCTGTAGAAGCTTCCTTTTCAGCTGTTTCCTCAGGTGCAGGTTTTACTCTGCGACGACGGCGAGGCTTGCGGGTTTCTTTCTTCGGCTCTTCTTCAGCTACAGCCTCTGTTACCGGCTCTGCAGGAGTAGCAGTGTCTTCTACAGCTACTGCCTCATCTGCGGTCTCAGATTTTGCTTCTGCGATGATCTCTTCAACGCTGTCCGCAGAGCTTTCTTTTGAGCCTTCTGCTTCCTCGGAGCTTTCACCGTTCTCGCCGTTTTCATCAGATGCGCTTCTGCGACGAGAGCGGCGGCCACCACGGCGACCACGGCGACGCTTGCGGCGGCGATCTTCTTCTTCGTCTGTTAGCTCAGCAGAGTCCGCGTCAGCTGACTTTTCTTCAGAGGATGTGTCCTCTTCAGTAGACGACTCTTCAGCGCTCGCAGATGTTGTTTCCTGCTGCTCAGCTTCGTCTTTCTCGTTGCCAGTGCGACGACGACGGCGACGACGGCGACGACGACGATCATTGCCGTCCTCATCAGCTGCTTCTTGCTTCTCTTCCTCTATAGTCTCTTCAACAATTTCTTCTTCTTCTTCCTCCTCAACGGGGAAGATGGTGTCCGGCTGAACTGTAGCTGGCAGAGGCTGCGTACGCTCGCTTGGTGTTGCAAGCTCGCCACGCTCCAAAGTGAAGTGCTGTTCGGTGACGGTGTCGTCTCCGAGAATAGAGATTTCCAGACCGAAACGACGTTCCAGATCCATCAAGTGATGGCGCTTCTGGTTGAGAATGTACATCGCCACTTCATTTGGCGTGCTCAGATTCAAGTTGTGAGTAGAGCCACGCAGCAGCTGATCTTCCAGGGAGCGGAGGATGTGCAGAGCAACAGATTCTACTGAGCGCACGATGCCAGAACCATGGCAGTGTGGGCAAACAACTGATGAGCTTTCGAGTACGCCGGTGCGGATGCGCTGACGTGACATTTCGAGCAAGCCGAAATGTGAGATGCGGCCAACCTGAATGCGGGCGCGGTCAGACTTCAGACATTCTTTCAGGCGACGTTCAACTGCGCGGTTGTTGCGGTTCTCTTCCATATCAATGAAATCAATAACCACAAGACCGGCGAGGTCGCGCAGGCGAAGTTGACGTGCAATTTCTTCTGCGGCTTCCAGGTTGGTTGCCTGAGCTGTGTCTTCAATGTTCTGTTCGCGGGTTGCTTTCCCAGAGTTCACATCAATCGCAACAAGCGCTTCTGTCTGGTTGATGACAATGTAGCCACCGGACTTCAGCGTCACCTGCGGTGAGAACATTGCGTCGAGCTGGGCTTCTACACCGAAACGGGTGAAGATTGGCGTTGCATCGCGATAAGGCTGAACATTCTTGGAATGGCTTGGCATCAGCATGCGCATGAAGTCTTTCGCTTCACGGTAGCCTTCTTCGCCAGAGACCATAACCTGATCAATGTCTTTGTTGTACAGGTCGCGAATAGAGCGCTTGATCAGGCTGCCTTCCTCGTAAACGAGGGTAGGGGCTGCTGAATCAAGGGTCAGTTCGCGGACATTTTCCCAAAGACGCAGGAGGTATTCAAAGTCACGCTTGATTTCTGCTTTGGTTCTGCTGGCGCCTGCTGTACGCAGGATAACGCCCATGCCGTTCGGCACATCCAGATCACCAGCAACCTGCTTCAGGCGCTTGCGGTCTGTTGGCTTCGTGATCTTGCGGGAAATCCCGCCGCCACGGTCGGTGTTTGGCATCAGAACAGAGTAACGGCCAGCGAGGGACAAGTATGTTGTCAGAGCAGCGCCTTTATTTCCGCGCTCTTCCTTCACGACCTGTACCAGCAGCAGCTGGCGGCGTTTGATGACTTCTTGAATCTTATAGTTGTCGCGCAGACGGCGAGGGCGTGCGGTAACTTCTTCTTCCGCTTCCGCTTCCGCTTCCTCTTCGTTATCATCCTGCTCTTCAGCTTCAGATGTCTCTTCTGCAGTTTCCTCAGTCGCGTCTTCTGATGCGGCTTTGTCGGAAGCTTCTGTGTCTTCAGCAGTATCAGTCTCAGCTACAGGCTCTTTTGAAGAAGGCTTGGCAGCCGTTGCATCACGAGCGCTTGCTTTTTGAGCTGTAGAATTGCCAGCTTCGTCTTCTTCCGCAGCTTCCGCCTCGATATCCTCGATGCTGTCATCCTGGAAAGGAGCATCCATGCTGGCAAGAGCTTCGGCCTCGTGTTCTGCTTCCAGAGCACTGGTTTCAGCTTCGATCAGCTCAGCAACAACATCTTCAGAGGCTTCTGCGGCTTTCGCTGCAGCAACCTTCTGAATTTCGGCTTCACGCTTTGCTTCTTCTTTTTCTCTGCGGGCACGTTCACGCTGGTTTGCAGCTGCTTCGGCTGCAAGCTGAGCTTCAAGGGCCTCCCGATCTTCTTTCGGGAGCTGATAATAATCCGGATGGATTTCGCTGAAGGCGAGGAACCCGTGTCTGTTGCCACCATATTCAACAAAAGCGGCCTGAAGTGATGGCTCTACTCGTGTGACTTTAGCTAGGTAGATATTTCCGCGAAGCTGCTTTCTGTTTGCGGCTTCAAAGTCAAATTCCTCAACCCGATTCCCGCGCACGACCGTAACCCGGGTCTCCTCCGGGTGGGTCGCATCTATCAGCATCTTGTTTGCCATGAAGTGAGTTCCTTAGGACCAAACACTGAAGACGGCGCGAGTGGCGCTGAGATTTGTACATCGTCAGGTCGGTCAACTTGTTATGTAAGTTGCTAGTAGAAAAGGAGAGACGGCGGCGCGCATGACCACGGCAAGAAGGGACCGACTGACACGTCGGCGCACTGCTTCTTAACTCATGTTCATTTGTATTTGCGCGTAGCTTTGACAAACCGTTCGCCCTTAATGATCTCTTTTGACCGCCATAAGGCGGTATGCTTGAAATGGAAGCGCTTCTTCAGGCTTCCAATCTGTAAACGTCTGTTCCTGCGCCTAGCTGCCGTATCTCTCCGAAAATTCGGGGATAAAGCACTTATCCAAAGCGACAGAAAATCTGTTCACAACCCGCCATGACCGAAAATGTCACGGCAAAACTCTGTCTTGGCTCTCGAGCAGACTGCTCTTCCAGTTGGTTTATACCGTATCCTCATCAACAAACCGGAAACGGCACAAATGGCTCATATGGGCTTTTTGAAACATTTCGATCAGTTTGAAAACTGCGAAAATCTCAGGATATCAGCTTCAAAAAATATGGCTCACAACTTTACGGAACAATTCCAAATCGAAGTCCTAGTAAACCTTTTACGATCCCTCGAGACGCTTGGCAAGCTTGGGAAAATCGATCTGGCGATGTCTTGCTACGAAAGCTGCAGTTGTTAATCAATGCTTAATGATAGGTTTGGCGGGGTGACTTTCGCTTAATCGTGTTTTAATCGTTCAACTTGATTTAAACTAAATTGCCAGTGTTTCTATAGGGGAGTGAAAAGGTGAGCCGCATCAGTCATGCATTCAGGTTCTGTGCTCTCAGCTTTTATTGTGTCGCGTTTTCTCTCATTGCAACAGTTGCCATGAGTAATGCTGTATCGGCGCAAAATGCGGTTTCGGTCGTTTCTGATGCACGTGTTGCCGGAGATCTGGCACGGACGCGCTTCATTCTGGATATGGATGGTGAGGTTGGATATAACCTTTCATTCTTGTCTCACCCTTATCGGTTGGTGATTGACCTGCCGTCTGTCACCTTCCAGTTTCCAAGAGATTTCGTGCCAAAAGGGCGGGGGCTGGTTCGGTCCTGGCGGTATGGCTCCATCTCCAAAGGGCGTTCCAGGGTAGTACTGGACCTCAATTCTCCAGTCGCTCTAGATAAAACCTTTTTGCTGCCCGGCGTACAAGAGCAACCAACACGGCTGGTTATTGATCTGACCGAATCTTCTCCTGATGAGTTTGAAGCTGCAGTTGGTCTGGCCACCTCTCATGCGCAGCCTGTAGGGGCGACGGCATCTGTTTCAAAGCAAGAAACTCAAGAGCCAGCTGTAACGGCTGAAAACGATCTGCCCGTGATCATTATCGATCCGGGGCACGGCGGTGTTGATTCTGGTGCGGTTGGCAGTAATGGTACCCTTGAAAAGGCGATCGTTCTGAATTTTGGCCGGTTTTTGAAAGAGAAACTGGATAAACTTGGCTACTATCAGGTCTATCTAACCCGTGATGATGATAAATTCATCTCTTTGGGGAACCGGACCAAGCTGGCGCGTGGGAAAGGGGCTGATCTGTTCATCTCCATTCATGCGGATTCGATCACAAATGGGGCAGAGACGACGCGTGGGGCCTCAATCTACACTCTTTCAGAGCGGGCGTCTGACCGGATGGCGGCTGCGCTGGCGCGCCGTGAAAACTATTCGGATGTGATTGGCGGGGTCGATTTTTCTGATGAACCTGAAGAGGTTACGGATATTTTGGTCGAGCTCACCCGCCGTGAAACCAAGAATTTTTCAATTCATTTTGCACGGTTGGTGGTTGAAGAACTTAAAAGCGCCACAACAGTTATTAAAAATCCGCTTCGTTCTGCGGGGTTTCAAGTGCTGAAAAGTCACGATGTTCCGTCTGTTTTGATTGAACTTGGATTTCTTTCCAATAATCTGGATGAGAAAATGTTAGGTTCTGATGAGTGGCGGGAACGCGTGTCGGATGCGATTGTTCAAGCGACGAACGGTTTCTTTCGGGCTAGAATTGCGCAGCAATAGCTGTTTGGTGTGATTGTTTTTCGGGTGCGTATATGTCGCTGCTGCAGTGGGATAAAGACTAAGTTCCTGCCTCAGCTTTGCCATAATGAAAAGCGATTGGGTGCCAAACTGTAACAGTGAAGTCTGGATTCGATTCTGCTGCATTCATTCAGGACGAGACCTCTTGACCCTTAACGGGAAATGCATCAGGAACGGCGTTTGAAACTGGCTCTGGAATGCTGGCTTCACGACACGAACATTCTTAGCGGGAAAGCAAACGAGCCCGAATATGAGATTATTTTTAAAGTTCATTGGATATCTCTTTGGGATTTCAGTTGTTCTGGGGCTGATTGCAGCTGCCGGATTGTGGATTTATCTCAATGACATAGCCAAGGATCTGCCGGACTACACCGCGCTGAAGGATTATGAACCGCCAGTCATGACACGTGTGCATGCTGCTGATGGTCATCTTATGTATGAGTTCGCGCGTGAACGGCGTTTGTTTATTCCGATTCAGGCTATTCCGGACCGTGTGAAGCAAGCTTTCTTGTCTGCTGAAGATAAGAACTTTTATGAACACATCGGGATCGACCCGTGGGGCATTGGCCGTGCGGTGATCACAAACGTTCGTAACAGTGGGTCTGGTCGCCGCCTTGTTGGTGCGTCCACGATTACGCAGCAGGTTGCGAAGAATTTCCTTTTGACTGGTGAGCAGAAGTATGAGCGCAAGATCAAAGAAGCGCTTCTTGCTCTGCGTATCGAGCAAGCGTTTACAAAAGAAGAGATCCTTGAGCTCTATCTGAATGAGATTTATCTCGGTGTTGGCGCTTACGGTGTTGGTGCTGCTTCTCTGATCCTTTTTGATAAATCTGTTCACGAGCTTGAGCTTGAAGAGATTGCGTATCTCGCTGCTGTTCCTAAAGGCCCGTCCAACTATCACCCTTACCGCTACCGGGACCGTGCGATTGAGCGCCGGAACTGGGTTATCGACCGTATGGTTGAGAACGGCTATGTGACAGTTCAGGAAGGTATTGAAGCTAAGGCCAAGCCTCTTGACGTTAAACTGCGTCCAACCGGTAACCTCGTGAAAGGCTCTGAGTATTTCTCTGAGGCTGTGCGACGCCAGTTGGCCGGTCAGTACGGTGAAGAGAAGCTTTATGAGGACGGTCTGTCCGTTCGTACTTCCCTTGATCCTGACATGCAGCTGAAGGCGCGTAAGGCGCTGCGTGACGGTTTGGTAGATTTTGACCATAAGCGCGGTAAATGGCGGGGTCCGATCAGCACGATTGAAATCACCTCCAGCGACTGGGGCGCGGCTCTAGCTAAAGTTCAGACGCTGAACGATGTCCCTGAGTGGACGAGTGCGGTGGTTCTGTCTGTGAGTAATCAGAAAGCCGTTGTAGGTCTTCGTCCAAAGCGCATGGCAAACCGGAAACTTTCTACTGAGCGTGTCCGTGCAGATCTCTCCCTGAGTGATATGAAATGGGCTCGCGTCAATGGACGTGCTCCTCGCAATGTGCAAGAAGTATTAAGCCCGGGCGACGTGATTTACGTTCAGCGTCAGGCGAGTGGCAAGTATGTGCTGCGGCAGGTGCCTGAGGTTTCAGGCGCCATTGTTGCTATGGATCCGAATACCGGCCGCGTTGTGGCGTTGGTTGGTGGTTTTAGCTACGCCGAAAGCCAGTTTAACCGCGCGACGCAGGCTTGGCGTCAGCCGGGCTCTGTGTTCAAACCGTTCGTCTATGCGGCTGCGCTGGATAATGGCTATACGCCGTCTTCAGTGGTGCTCGATGCGCCTGTTGAGATTGAACAAGGACCGGGGCAGGACCCCTGGAAGCCACAGAACTATGGCGGCAAGTTCTACGGTCCGTCTACTCTGCGTACAGGTATTGAACTGTCCCGTAACGTGATGACTGTTCGACTTGCTCAGGACATGGGCATGGATCTAGTTGCTGAATATGCACGCAGTTTTGGCATTGATGACAATATGATGCCGGTGCTCTCCATGTCTCTTGGTGCAGGCGAAACCACCGTGATGCGCATGACAGCGGCCTATTCCATGATGGCCAATGGCGGGCGCCGAGTGCAGCCTACTCTGATTGACCGTATCCAGAACCGTTATGGTGAGACTATCTATCAGAACGATCAGCTTGTTTGCACAGATTGCTCCGAAGAGTATTGGAGCAATCAGGGAGAGCCCGAGCTTATTGATACTCGTGAGCAGGTGCTTGATCCTATGACCGCCTACCAGATCACCTCCATGATGGAAGGTGTGGTCAAGCGCGGTACGGCGACAAGTGTTAAAGCTGTTGGCCGTCCTGTTGCTGGTAAAACTGGTACCACCAATGATGAGCGTGATGCATGGTTCGTTGGCTTTACGCCAGAACTGACTGTAGGTGTGTTCGTTGGATATGATACTCCGCGCAAAATGGGCCGCGGTGCGACTGGTGGTCAGGTTGCGGCACCAATCTTCACGGCCTTCATGAAAGATGCTCTGAAGGATGCGCCTCCATTGGAGTTCCGTGTTCCAAGCGGATTGCGTCTGGTATCTATCAACCGCCGTACTGGTCTGCGGGCTGGTGCTGGGGCTCCGGGTACAATTCTGGAATCCTTCAAGCCAGGCACATCGCCACCAGACAGTTACTCTGTCATTGGCTTTCAGGATGAGATTGGTATCCGTCAGGATCTGTCTCCGGAAGCCGGGCGCGCCGTTATGTCCGGCACAGGTGGACTTTACTAAAAACTTCATGGGCTGGCCTTGCTAACTGCATGACCAGCCCACAGTTTCTGTGGTCTGGCTGATTGCGGAAATCGTTTGCTGCGATTATGTTCGCACCCGACGCAGTGTTACTGACTGCACAGTTGTTTTTCAAAAAAGTGAGGTATCCGATGCGCGCCGAAATGGAGGCCATCGTCGACGAAATCAAGCAGGCCATAAGCCTGCTGAGGAGGCATCTTTGACTGGGACACTGCACTTGTCCGTCTAGATGAACTCAATGCGCTTTCTGAAGATCCAAATCTTTGGAATGACCCGACGAATGCGCAAAAACTGATGCGTGAACGTCAGCAGCTGGATGACAGCATTGGCGGTGTTCGCAAGCTTGAGCAGGATCTCGTTGACAATCAGGAACTGATTGAGATGGGCGAGATGGAAGATGATCAGTCCGTTGTTGACGAGGCTGAAGCTGCTTTGAAAGCTATGCTGGAACAGGTCAATAAGCTGCAGTTGCAGTCCTTGCTTTCTGGTGAAGCCGACGGAAATGATACGTATATCGAGATCAATTCCGGTGCGGGCGGTACTGAAAGTCAGGATTGGGCCAGCATGCTTTTGCGCATGTATCGTCGTTGGGGTGAACAGCACGGCTATAAGGTCGAGCTGATGGAATACAATGACGGCGAAGAGGCTGGCATCAAGTCTGCAACTTTGCTCGTTAAAGGTGAGAATGCTTACGGCTGGATGAAGACCGAAGCAGGTGTTCACCGTCTGGTTCGTATCTCGCCATATGACTCCAATGCGCGTCGACATACGTCCTTTGCGTCCGTCTGGGTTTATCCGGTTATTGATGACAGCATCAATATCGAGATCAACGAAAGCGATTGCCGCATTGATACCTATCGTGCCTCTGGTGCAGGTGGTCAGCACGTGAACACGACTGACTCTGCTGTTCGTATTACGCACAATCCAACAGGTATTGTAGTTCAGTGTCAGAGTGAGCGTTCACAGCATAAAAACCGCGCAACTGCGTGGGATATGCTTCGTGCACGTCTTTATGAGGCTGAGTTGCAGCGCCGTGAAGATCAGGCGAGCAAGGATGCTGCTTCCAAGACCGATATCGGTTGGGGGCATCAGATCCGCTCTTATGTTCTGCAGCCATATCAGCTTGTGAAGGACCTGCGGACTGGCGTGGAAAGCACTGCGCCTTCTGACGTTCTGGATGGCGATCTGGATAAGTTCATGGAAGCAACGCTGGCGCACCGTGCATTCGGCAACGCGCCTGCTGCGGTTGAAGATCTCGACTAAGCCTTATCTTCTGCAATGAATTAGAAAAGCCCCGGAACTCAGTTTCGGGGCTTTTTGTGTTGCAAGCAATGTTTGTCTGGAAGGTTTTGCCTAACTTTAAGTGGTTGTCGAGGTGCGTAGCTAACCGTTGTTTTATAGCAGCCATCTTCGCTGATCAGATATATGGTGTCTATTATACCAGAGATACTTGCGTTCTCTTGCAGATGATCGCTTTTGAGTATCTGGTTTGAAACCGGAAGATTGATATAGAAATTACCTTTTCCATGCGGAACGACCAGAATGCCTTCGCATAAGTAACCATCGCATCTTTCTGTATCCTCGATGCGAAAAAGTTGTAGGGAGTAGGTCGTATGAACTTTGATGAACCCCACATCTTCTGCTTTTAGCACTCCATCTTCTATTAGAGGTTTTAGGTCTTTTAGAGAAGCTTTAGAAAAGGTTGTGACCATTGCGCGGGCGTCACTATTGTTTGGTAATGCGAGTATTAGGAGAGGGGCAAGGTAAAGTGCAAACTTAAATCTCATGAAAAATACACTCAAGGTAACGGTTGAAGAAATAGGCTAAGTATGGACCTAACCTATGTTAGCTCATGTGTATTGCAAGTGAAGCGACATTAAGGAGTTGCTTTGGAGCATTAAGGCAGATTGAGTGCGATTTTGGTTTGTTTTTTGGGCTTGAAAATTGCTGCTAGCCTGTCGCCGGTGCGGATGAAGCGCATTGGATTGACTGGCTTGCCGTTGAGGCGCACCTCGTAGTGGAGGTGAGGGCCTGTTGAGCGACCCGTATTGCCGACAGTACCTATAATATCGCCCATATTGATGCGCTGGCCTTCGCTAACGAGTAGCTTGTGCATGTGGGCGTAGCGGGTAACTAGGCCGTTGTCGTGTACGATTTCCACGGAAAGGCCGTAGCCGCCGTTGTACCGTGAGAGTGAGACAATGCCGGTGCCGGTTGCTTTGACTGAGGTTCCGCGAGGTGCATTGAAATCCAGGCCAGTGTGGATCGCAGGTTTGCCGAGGAACGGGTCTGTTCGGGCTCCGTACGCACTGGAGATGTTGAAGCTGGAGAGTGGGCGGCCAAATGGCAGAGCATCCACTTTCGTATTCAATTCAATGCGTTGTTCAATGATCCGGCGCGCAGCAATCATACTGCTATCTAAATCAGCAGACCCAATGTCCTGATAGATGCCGCCAGCAGATGAACTTGGGGTGACAAAGACAGGCTGTGCAACGCCGGCTTTCTTAAGCAGCGTGTTTGCACGTTTAATGTCATCCATAGCTGCTTGAGTGTAAGCGGTGAGCAAGAGTTGCCCTTGTGCTTGCTTTGCATAGAAGCCTTTGTGAGGGGCAGCTGGCTGTGGGACGGTGGACTGCTTGCCTGACAGTGTTTTCAGAATATCAAATGGCGCACCACTTTTTTGTGATGCAAACGATAGTTTGTTGGTATTGGTTGCGCTGACATCTCTTTGAAGAGGTTTGCGCTTTGGAGAGGGCGGGATAGCGGAGAGGACAAGGTTTGATTGCTCCGCCAGCGTAACCAGTGCTTCAATTTCCTGAAACTGCCGCAATAGCTGCGCTTGCTGTTTGCGAGCAGGAGCGTTGAGACCTGATGTGTCCTGATCCAACCGTCCGCGCATCTCACCGAGCTGAAATTTGAGATCCCGAATTTCGCTTTCATAGTTTTCACGGAGCGCTAATTCTCTGGATAATGTTGAATTAAGCCGCATCTCGCTGAGAGACTGTTGAAAGCTGCTTGCCAATACTGCGGAGACGACCGCCGTTGCTGCAAGACCGGAAATCCAATAGGCCATCGGAGGAATTACGCGCAGCTCAGATGTGATGCGCGAAAGCCACATTGGGCCATCCAATTTCAATTGGTTGTAATTGTTAGAAAACTCACTGCACTTGGAAAACTTCATCGGATGACCACTTGCTCAGTTTGCCTACTGGAAATGATTTGTTAAATTCAATTAAAGTTAGTTATGGTTAATAAAGTCTAAGTGCAGTGTATCATTGGGTCAATTTGATGAGCGGTCGATAGAAGCCCGGAGTAAGGCCTGCTTCAGATCTTGCTCTGTCATTAAACGGGGGCTTCAGTGGTCCTTTAAAATGTTGTTTTACGAGCTGTTGAAAACGTGGCTCAGGACGTACACGGTGCCTGTCACACATGAAGCGGAACCATTTCGCTCCATAGGCAACATGCCCTTTTTCATCGTGATAGATCACCTGCAACACGCTGGCAGTGTCTTTATCGCCAGTTGCGTTAGCCTTCTCGATCATGGATGGGGTGATGTCGAGGCCTCTGGCTTCGAGCACGAGTGGAATAATTGCCAAACGTGCTATCAGGTCCTTGCCGGTTGACTGGGCAGCTTGCCAAAGACCGTCATGGGCTGGCAGATCGCCATAGGCGTGCCCAAGCATTGCAAGGCGTTCTTGAATGAGTGTGAAATGTTTTGCCTCTTCCAATCCAACGCGGACGAAGTCGTCATAGTAGGAGCGCGGCATGGGCACATGGGTGAAGCGGCCGATCAGGTCCCAGGTGAGATCTATGGCATTGAGCTCGATGTGTGCCAGAGAATGGAGCAGGGCGATCTTGCCGTTTTTCCCTCCAACTGCGCGTTTGGGCATGTCTCGTGGTGGAAGAAGTTCGGGTTTTGCCGGGCGACCAGGGCGGTCCGGCATGGGCCTTTCGCTTGTGCCACGGGAAATGGACAGGGCGCCTTTGAACCATTGATTTGCAACGTAATACGCAAGCGCGACTTTCAGATCCAAATCAGGTGTTTCGAGGATTTGGCGAGCGCCGTCTCTAAGAGACTTTACGCTGGTGTTTTTAGGGAGGGTGAGATGCGCTTGCCCTGCAAACGCATCCGCATCATTGTTGCCCGGAAGTTTTGGCATTCTTTACTGGCTCAGACCTTGTAATTCTTCCAAGACCTTTTCGACGTGGCCGGGAACGCGGACCTTACGCCAAATCTTGGCAATCTTGCCTTCTTTATCAACGAGAAATGTGGAGCGTTCAACGCCCATGTACTTCTTTCCGTACATGTTTTTTTCCACCCAAACCCCGTAGGCCTCACAAACTTCTTTCTCGATATCTGCCCCAAGTGTGACGTTAAGTCCGTGTTTCGCCTTAAACTTGTCATGCTTTAGTGGTGTATCGGGCGAAATGCCGATGATAACAGCATTGTGTTTTTCAAACTCAGCCGCATTTTCGGTAAAGGCAATTGCTTCTTTTGTGCAGCCTGGTGTGTCATCTTTTGGATAAAAATAAACGACGACCGACTGGCCAGTTTGTTCTGATAGAGTGAATTGTCCTTGCGAATCTGTGGCTAAGGTAAAATCCGGTGCCAGCATGCCTTCCTGCGGTAAGGAAGGTGTCGCATCTTTCGTATCAGGCATTCTTTATTTGCTCCTGGGGTGCCATTTGGTCTCTTGGGACGCCGTTTTTTTGAGTATGGTGTAGATAAGCAATTAATCTTGCAGAGCACCTGTGATCACGCGATGCTATCGCAGGTTACGATTCGGTCAAAATCGAACGTACCACTAAAACAGGGAATGAGATTCTGGCTGTTGATGTTGGGAATACAGCAGAGCTTGAGAGCTCTCCTGTTACACGTCGTTTTAAGCGATGCGTAATATGGGGTGTTGTTTGCGTTTTTCTCTTTATAGCGTTTGGTTTTGGCGGTTACCGGGTGATGAGTGGCCCGTTTTCTGTTCCCTACCTCGTGGATTGGGCAATCAAACAGTTTGAGAGCAAAGCGCTAAACGTTACCGTTGGTAGTGCGCAGTTTGATCTGTTTGGTGAAAACGGCAGTCGTATTCTCCTGGAAGACTCCCTTATTCGCGTCAAAGGTCGTACTGCTGCGACTGTGTTGCTCCCACGAGCCGAAATCGGCATCAATCTATCTGGGCTGCTGACCGGTGATCTGGAAATCACCAGTGTCGCGCTGGAACGGCCTTCTGCAACGATCAAGCTGGCGAGTGGATCGGAGCCTTTGCCGCGAGTGCAAAACCGCGTGGTAGCGATCGATAAGTTTAGTGTGATTGCTGTTGAGGAGCTCAAACGCTGGCATCTTGAGAAAGTTGCTATTGAGTACGGTCGACTGGTGATCAACGCGCAGGGTGAAGAGTTTGTCGCTGATGGTATTGATGCAAATGCCGTGCTGCTGGATGATCTTTCCTTTGCAGTAAATGCTAAGATCGTGGGCCGTGAAGGCGACTGGTCATGGGATCTGAAGCGCACTGTTACACCTGAAACTGGTGCGAGAAACATTTCCGTCAATCTGCGTGATGCTTCGCTGCGAGATTTGTTGCCAACGCACAGTTTTGCTCGTGATGACAAGCTGGCGAATACGCGTCTGTTTGTTGAAGCGAATGCTGAACTTTGGGCGACCGGTGAGTTTGTTGGTGCGGATATGAATGTTCGTACCTCTCCAATCTTCATCCGCACTGCTCCAGATAATTCTATTACCGTCGACGAAGCATTCCTGGATCTCAATTTGCAACGCGATAATCCCGATATTATTATCGGGCGATCTTATCTGCGCCGTAAAAACACGCGCGTTGTGTTTGGCGGAGTTGTGCAGCCACCGGTAACTGAAGGTGCAGAATGGAACTATTCGCTTGGTTCCCGAGAGATCGTATTGGCGCCTGCTGATGTTAAATCGCCGCCTCTGCTGTTTCCGGATGCATATGCATCAGGGACGTTTGATCCGACGAACTCCCTGATTTCTATTGAGCGGGCCCGTGCTGTCGGGCTTGATGCTGACATCAATGTTGCGGGATCATTCTACTACGGGAAACCGGGACCGTCCCTTGCGCTTTCTGTTTACAGCCCAAGCCTGAGCTTTGGCGAAGTGTTGCAGGTTTGGCCGACAGTTACAGCACCAAAAACCCGAAACTGGTTGATTGATCACCTCGGCCCTGGCCGGGTTGATAACATTGCCTTGGATCTGGCGCTTGGGCCAGAAGCCTTTGATGGCGACCGGAGTACGCCTGCGTGGCAGGGAGACGGCCTTACAGCATCCTTTGATGTGATTGACGGCTCAGTCAAAGCGCTCAAAACTCTGCCTGTGGTGCGCGATCTCACCGGGACTGGCAAGATCGAGAATGAAGATTTTTTGATCTCCGGCAGCAATGGTCATTTCCGTATGCAAGACGGGAACATCGTTAAGGTGCCAGAGGTTCAGTTTGCGATCAAGAATATCGCAACACCAGGCGCTCTGCCTGCTGAATTGTCTGTGCTGCTGACGGGGCGTGCCGATGATTTGGGTGTGCTAGCTGACGCTGAACCTATAAATGCGTTAGAGGGTTTCAGTGTCGTGCCAGCAGACCTTTCTGGCATGGGTGAAGTCCGTGTTGAAGCCTCGTTCCCGCTCCTCAAGAACCTCAAGGTTAAAGATGTTGAGTGGCGGGCTAATCTGGATCTGAAGGACTTCAGCAGTAAAGCGAAAATCTCAGGCCAGACCATCGAAAATGCAAACCTGATCGTTCAGGCGGATACAAAGCAAACCCAGATTTCCGGCAAGGGGAAGCTGAATGGCTTCCAGTCTGAGATTGATTTGAGTACCAGCCGCGATGGCAGTGGAGCTGAAGACCGTCAGGGCGTGACATTTGTTGCCAATGCCAAAGATCTGACAGACTACGGTGTTGATCTTCAGGGCTATGTCAAAGGCTCTGTGAAAGTCAGCTATGAAGACAGTGGCGGCGCGCAGGTGTTTGAACTGGACCTTTCAAAAGCTGTCATCAACGTTCGTGAGGTAGGCTGGAGCAAGGCATCTGGAGTACGTGCAACCGCAAGGTTCCGTGTGACAAAAAATGGCAATGCCAGGACGCTCCATAACTTCTCATTCCTGTCTGAAGGTGTTGAAGTTCGTGGCAATCTGAAAATTGATGGCAATGGAAAGCTGGCGCTTGCAGACTTCTCCGCGTTCAATCTGCGCCCCACTGACAAAGCCAAGATGACCATTCGTCCACGCCGTGGTGGTGGGTATCAGGTTGTCATGAATGCGGACCGTTTTGATGGCCGTGCCCTGTTGGATTCGTTTGGGGCCGATAATGCAGCTGCTTCGGCAAAGCGCAAAAGAGATGTGATTGCGGTTGACCTGACATTCAGGCGCCTGATCGGTTTTAGAGGTGTACAGGCTCAGAATGTGCGGATTGATGGGCTCTTTCGTGGGGTAAGTGCTGTTAATCTTGCTGTTTCGGGCGCAACTTCAAGCCGTGGTCAGTTCAATTTCACTGTTGGCGGTGAGGGGAAGCATCGCTTTGCAAAAGGCAAGCTGAACAATGCCGGTGAATTCCTGCGATTTATGGATCTGTTCCCTCGTATGCGCGGTGGTAACGGGCGTTTGGATATCCAGATGCCGACTGATACCAACTGGGCTGGTCAGCTGACTGTAAATGATTTTTCCATCACCGAAGATCCTGCGATTAAAGCGCTGAAAGGGATCGAGCCGAAGGAAATCCGCGGAACGCGGAACAGTGAAGTGTATTCTGCTGCAGTGAATTCTGGTGAGGCGTCTTTCCAAAAGATGCGCATGCAGTTTTCGCGCAGAGGAGACATTCTGAATGTTTCCAAGGGAACGTTGAGCGGTGCTATCATTGGTGGGACCTTTAGCGGGAATGCCAATCTGAAGAGCCGTCAGCTGGATATGGCTGGCACGTTTGTTCCTGCCTATGCCTTGAACAACCTGTTTGCGAAACTGCCGGTGATCGGACTTATCCTGGGTGGAGGTTCTTCTGATGAAGGGCTGTTTGGAGTGACCTATAAGCTGGATGGTACTTTTGAGAAGCCTAAGTTCCAGGTCAACCCGGTCTCTGCAATTGCGCCGGGTGTGTTCCGCCGTATCTTTGAATTTAAGTAGAGGTCACAGGGAGGTAGGCTGCAAAGCGCATGCAAACGTAGTCTGCTTCCCAGCCTTTGCTTCTCGAATAAAGTAGCGGTTTGAGATGCTTGATTGTCTCTTTGTAAAATCGCTTCTTATTAGCCTCGCTCAGCTGCTCTGTGAGGCTGCTGGTAAAGAGTTGCAGCCATCCCTTCATTCCTGTCTCCAGCGGTGTCCTGCGTTCGATTTCGGTATGATAAGTGACTGAGAAGCCTGCTTCTTTCAACGCGCGCATGTACGTTTCGGGTGGTGGGAAAATCCAGGGGCTCTTGTAGGGGCCGAAAGCAGGGTTTTCGGCGAACACGTTCTCCATTGCAGATCGGATGATGCGGCAGTTCCGGTCGCATCCCATTTCACCAACAAACCGACCTCCCGGCTTCAGAGCTTTCACAACACCGCGGATGACGCCCTTGTAATCCTGCATCCAATGTAGGGCTGCGTTGGAGAAAACTGCGTTGAACTCCTTGTCAAAATTGAGGTTTTCAGCAGGTATGAGGCAGGTCTTGATACCTTTCTCATTCGCTTGCAGGAGCATGTCTTCTGCTGTGTCAACGCCAGTTACGATTGCCCCCCGGCTTTGGATTTCCTGGGCCAGCGTGCCTTCGCCGCATCCCAGGTCCAAAATGCTTTCTCCGGGCTGCACAGCGAGCAACTCAAGTGCGTCTTGCCCAAAGTCTGCGACATAGGCTGCGTGCTTCAAGTATTGCTGTGCGTTCCAATCCTGCATCGCCATGGGGCTGCTCCTGAATACAAGGGCAGCAGTTTAGGCTATCAGGGCTAGCTCAAGGTGCAGTTGACTGGCTGCAATTGCATAAACTTGCAGTGTTTTGCAGGCAAAGAAAAAGCCGGGAGCAAGACCCGGCTTTTTCAAAGATATTGTGTTTAGTCAGACTGTTAGACTGGCTTTACAAGAACGTGTTTTTTCTTGCCAAGGGAAAGCTTGATCACGCCATCATCGGTCAGGTCAGCGTCAGTGATAGAGCGGTTGTGATCCTGCTCTGCTTTATCGTTGATGCGTACAGCGCCGCCTTTAATGTTACGGCGGACTTCTCCGTTGGAAGAACATAGACCAGCGGTTACGAAAGCGTTGAGGACGCCGAGGCCTTCTTTCAGCTCTGCTGACGGGATCTCGATGGTTGGCAGGCCAGCGGCATTCGCACCTTCTTCAAACGCTTTACGAGCTGTCTCAGCAGCTTTATCAGCCTCGATACGGCCATGGAGCAGGGCGGTTGCTTCGGTTGCCAATACCTTTTTAGCTTCGTTGATCTCAGCACCTTCCATACCTGCCAGACGCTTAATTTCGTCCATTGGCAGAATAGTGAAGAGTTTCAGGAACTTCTCAACGTCAGCATCTTCGGTGTTGCGCCAGAACTGCCAGTAATCGTAGGGGCTGAGTATGTCTGCGTTGAGCCATACTGCGCCTGCTGCGGTTTTGCCCATCTTGGCACCGGATGCTGTGGTGAGCAGCGGGGTGGTGAGGGCGAACAGTTCTTTGTCTGCAAGACGGCGACCAAGGTCCACGCCAGAGAGGATGTTGCTCCACTGATCAGAGCCACCCATCTGCAGGCGGCAATCTGTGCGGCGGTGGATTTCGAGGTAATCGTAGCCCTGCAGGAGCATGTAGTTGAACTCGAGGAACGACAGGTGCTGCTCGCGTTCCAGACGCAGGCGCACGCTGTCGCGCTGGATCATCTGGTTGACGGAGAAATAGCGGCCAACATCACGCAGGAAGTCCATGTAATTGAGTTTGAGCAGCCAGTCGGCGTTGTCCATCATCATTGCATCAGATGGGCCGTCACCGAATTGCAAAAACTTTTCAAAGACTTGTTTGATGCCGTTTTTGTTCCCTTCGATGTCCTCATCGGTCAGCACTTTGCGACTTTCGTCTTTGCCAGTCGGGTCGCCAACGCGTGTTGTGCCGCTGCCCATGAGGGTAATCGGACGGTGGCCGGTCTTCTGGAACCAATGCAGCATCATGATTTGTACAAGGGAGCCAACGTGCAGGCTGGAGGCTGTACAGTCAAAGCCAATATATGCGGTTACGGTCTCTTTCGCGCAAAGTTCGTCCAGACCTTCGGCGTTAGAGAGTTGGTGCAGGAAGCCGCGTTCTTCCATTGTCCGCATAAATTCGGATTTATATGAGCTCATTGGTCAAGCCTGTTCAATTTACTGAGTATTTCCAAGTTGAAAGGTCTATACCTGAGTTTTCAGCGGGATTCACTCGTTTTTTCTGGCAAGGCCTAAAAGCTGTGTTGGGGATTTGAGATTGTGCGGCGAATTTGGTGCTGAGGTGTGTTGAGTGAGTTCTCGGCAACGAAGGTGTGTTTCCTCTCTGTTCTGCTCAGAGCGGAATGCGGCCAAATTTCAATAGGTTGCCGTGAGGGTCGTGGATGTAAAACTCTTCCATATCCCAGGGGCGTCTGGTGAGTTGCGTGAAGCGAGGTTCGCTCTTGCCGTCCTCTGGAAGACCGAGTTTGCGATATTCTTCGTGAAGATCGACGATGGGCCCTCCACGGAAATAAACGCTGCTGTTGTTGCACAGGTGCTTTTCTGTGGTGAGCCAGAAGTGGATTTCTAAAGTGTCCCTGCGCAGAATCAGAAAGTCGTCCTGTTCGTAAACGACGTTGGAAAAGCCGAGCTTATCTGCGTAAAACGCTTTTGTTTCCTGAATGTTGAGGGAAGGGAGCGTGGGGAGAAGTTCAATTGTGTCGGCTGCTGCAGTCATTGTTTTCTCTAAAATATGAATGTAATTGGTATATTTTAGAGGGTGCGAAATACTTTGCAATGGCCAAAAGAAAACCCCGCGTCCTTCTCGAAGGTCTAAACGGGGTTTTGCTTTTATAGTCGGATCGCCGCGATTTACCGTTTCAAGGCTATATGCTGGGGCGTTTGATATGATTTCCGCCCGTGTACGTCCGGGTTCGATCCGTGCTTACCGTCTGATGACGCTCGGTCGCTCAGGCCGTTTTGTAGTCTTGCTATATTGTAGCATCTTGCAGAGGGTCTTCATAAGTACCGAATTGCCTTTATAAAAACCGTACAACATGCAGGTCCGGTGGAGTCATTGGCTCTCCTTTTGTTGACCTGTACCTAACTTAGGAACGCTTGGGTTTTCTTTCAAGGGATGGGGGAGAAAATAGTTAGTGCTGCCTTAGTGAAGACGCTCTATTTTTCCAAAAAAGCGCGAAAAAGAAGGCGATCCGAGAGGATCGCCTTTGAAGAGTATGCGGGTCTAATCAGCACGGTCAGATACTGATAATCTCATTGCACTTAAACGCAGTTTCGTGACGTGGTGATGACATATCCTCTTTGCGCTCTAATGTGCGTTGGTTTGCGTTCTTTCGTGTTTTCTTGCGTTGCTGTGTAGAGGCGCTGTGTTGCGCGTAAAGCCATTGTTTACTGTCGCGACCCACTGGTCGATGAAAAAATCTAAACTAGCGCCTTCAAGGCTGCTGCGAGTTGGGTCGCGCCTTCCTTGCTGATTTTTGTATCGAGTTTTTCTTCCAGCATGCGCTCATAGGTTTGCCACATCTGGGCGCGGAGATCTTTTCCCTTTGAGGTGATGAAAAGGGTCTTGCCGCGCTTGTCCTTGAGGGCGGGTTTGCTCTCGACCAGCTGAGCCTTGGCAAGCGACTGGATAACACGGGAGAGGTTGGCCTGCTGAAAGAGGACACGTTGCTCCAGCTCGAATTGCCTCAGGCCATCGGGTGCGTTCTCCAGTTCCCAGAGGATGTCATACCAGGAGAGAGGGGGGAAACGCTCTGCTTTGAAGGCGCCTTCGATATCGGTGTAGATGGTCTTTTGCACTCGGTTGAGAGCGATCCAGAGAGAAACTGACTCTTTGCTGACAGACATCACATCCTCGTTATTTGCGCATTCCGCTCTTGAAAATGGTTTTAATTCATTTAGATGTATATACATGCATATATATTAACATAATAAAAATCAATAGGTTAATGAGTGTGTATTTGCAGGAAACTGCAGTTTTTATGTGACAAACAGGGATATGAGGCAGGAAAAGCATGAGGCATTTCACGAAATTCGCCGTTGTTGCGGCATCGCTTGCATTCACAGCGTCAGCGCAGGCCGCGAGCTACAAATTTGATCCGACCCATACCGAGGTTCGGTTTTACTACAATCATGCGGGACTGACAGAGCAGTCTGGTGAGTGGAAGGTTGTTGGCGGGGAAGTGGAGTTTGATCCGGCAAAGATTGAAGAAACGAAAGTCAGTGTGACTATTGATCCGGCAAGCGTGGATACGGGTGTTGAGCCGCTGGATGAGCATCTGAAAGGCTCTGACTTCTTTGACGCGGAGAAATTTCCTGAGATCACGTTTGTGTCCACATCCGTCAAACAAACCGGAGCAACAGCTGTGACCTTGGTAGGGGATCTGACCATCAGGGACCAAAAGCATCCGGTGGAACTGGACTTTCAGCTCAAACACAATGGCCCGCATCCGCTGGGAAGCTACTTTGATTACTATCAGGGGCAGTGGATAGGTGTAGAGGGTAAGGGAGCGATTTTGCGCAGTGACTTTGGTGTTGGCAAGTTTGCGCCATTGACCAGTGACCGGGTGCGTCTTGAGATCTCTGCGGAGATGAGAGAAGGCGGCTGGTAAGCTCTCTGCTTTGCTGATGCAGGTTTGTATCGCCAGATGAGATCCGGGTGATGGAAAAAGCAAAACCCCGACTGAGACCAGCCGGGGTTTTATTGTGCCTAGATGAGAGGACTGCTTTTGAAGGGCGTATCCTGATTTGAGCCGAAGCTCGTCTTATGGATACGCCATAGGTGCATTGGAGTTAAAGCAGTCCCTTCATAACTTAGACGGAGTAGTACATGTCGAACTCAACTGGGTGAGGGGTCATGTCTGTGCGCATGACTTCTTCCATCTTCAGTTCGATGTATGCGTCGATCTGGTCGTCATCGAATACGCCGCCTGCTTTGAGGTATTCACGGTCTGCATCGAGGCATTCCAGAGCTTCACGCAGAGATGCTGCAACAGTTGGGATCTCGGAGAGTTCTTCTGCTGGCAGATCATACAGGTTCTTATCCATTGCATCGCCAGGATGGATCTTGTTCTTGATGCCATCAAGGCCAGCCATCAGCTGTGCAGCGAACGCCAGGTATGGGTTTGCGGAAGGATCCGGGAAGCGAACTTCAACGCGCTTGCCCTTTGGAGAAGATGTGAATGGAATACGGCAGGATGCGGAACGGTTCTGGGAAGAGTATGCCAGAAGAACTGGAGCCTCATAGCCCGGTACCAGACGCTTGTAGGAGTTGGTGGACGCATTGGTGAATGCGTTCAGAGATTTCGCGTGCTTCAGGATACCGCCGATGAAGTACAGAGCATTCTCGGAAAGGTCAGCATACTGGCTGCCAGCAAAGGTTGGCTTGCCGTCTTCCCATAGGGAGAAGTGGCAGTGCATGCCGGTGCCGTTGTCGCCGAAGACTGGCTTAGGCATGAAGGTTGCGGACTTGCCATAAGCGTGTGCAACTTGGTGAACCACGTACTTGTAGATCTGCATGTGGTCAGCACAGGTTGTCAGGGTCTGGAACTGCATGCCGAGTTCGTGCTGAGCTGCTGCCACTTCGTGGTGGTGCTTTTCAACTTTAACGCCCATGTCGGACATGACGGTCAGCATTTCGGAGCGGATGTCCTGCGCGCTGTCAATTGGTGGTACTGGGAAGTAACCGCCTTTTGTGCGTGGACGGTGACCGAGGTTACCGGACTCGTATTCGCTGTCCATGTTGGATGGCAGTTCGGAACAATCCAGCTTGAAGCCGGTGTTGTACGGGTCTGCTGCAAAGCGAACGTCGTCGAAGATGAAGAATTCAGCTTCCGGACCAACGAATACGGTGTCGCCAGCGCCACATGCTTTCACATAGGCTTCAGCGCGCTTGGCTGTCATGCGTGGGTCACGGTTGTAACCTTCGCCTGTGCGTGGGTCGAGAACGTCACAGAAGATGGACATGGTGGACTGCGCGAAGAATGGGTCGATATGAGCTGTTTCCGGATCTGGCATCAGCATCATGTCGGATTCGTTGATTGCTTTCCAACCACCGATAGAAGAACCGTCAAATGCGACGCCCTCTGCGAACATGTCTTCGTTCACCTGGGAGATATCCATGGTGACGTGCTGCAGCTTGCCGCGCGGATCAGAAAAACGAAGATCTACGAACTTTACGTCTTTTTCCTGGATTTCTTTCAAGACATCAGCGGAGGTTGTCATAACTTCCTATTCCTCTTATTAAAATCGCCAGTGGCGCAGTGTTGTAAACTGGAAGACCAAGCGTGTGGGATCGTCGCCCCTAACTCATTCAGTCCTCGTGATTTCCTAGTGAAACTCTGGGTTAAACAGCGTCTTCGCCCGTCTCTCCCGTACGAATACGGATTGCTTCTTCGATGCTGGAGACAAAAATCTTGCCATCACCAATGCGGCCGGTCTGTGCGGCGTCGCGAATGGCTTCTACAGCTTTTTCTACAAGATCATCGTTGAGAACGATTTCCACCTTAACCTTTGGCAGAAAGTCCACCACGTACTCGGCGCCACGATAGAGTTCTGTATGACCCTTCTGGCGGCCAAATCCTTTTGCTTCGGTAACGGTGATCCCCTGAAGACCAACCTCCTGAAGTGCTTCTTTCACTTCATCCAGTTTGAACGGCTTAATGATCGCCTCAATTTTCTTCATGGTCTTCACACTCTCAGTTCGTCTTGTATCTGCGTGCGCTGCTGATCTGGCATGCTCTTAAAAATGATCAGCGCGTGTGCAGAAAGTTCGCGATTCAAAACTTACGGAAATATGAATGCAGAAACCGTGCCAGTTTTGAAATTTTCTTAAAAAGCCGCGAAAGCGGGCAGTTTGCTCCCTTAATAATAATGGGAAACTGCATCTGAAATATATCTGGTGCACAAACACTGCGCATAATGGTTAAAAAATAGGCAGTGTACCTTTTGTTCATCTCGCCTGAAACTAGGAGTTGGTTCCTTATGCAAGGCAGGGTTATGGTTGGTCGTGAAAAAGCTGTTGCAGATTTTGCGTGTTCCTATGGAAGCTGACAGTCAGTTTTTGGCATGCGCTTGAAGGAGCGAGTGATGAGGTTGGTTTCTCTCGACCATGTCGTGCTTACCGTTCATGATGTTGAACGTACCAGTCGTTTTTATCAGGATGTACTGGGTATGGAGGAGATCATATTCGGAGGCGGGCGGCGGGCCCTGCATTTTGGGCAGCAAAAGATCAACCTTCAGCCCATCGATGTGGATCATACTCCGATCGCACAGGAACAGGTGCCGGGGACCGCAGATCTTTGCTTTTTGGTTGAGAGTTTGGATTCGGCCATTGCGCGGTTGAGTGCTGCCGCCGTGACGATTGTGGAGGGGCCTGTGTTCCGCACAGGTGCCAGTTCGCCGATCCTGTCTGTCTACATTCGCGACCCCGACGGCAATCTGATTGAGCTTTCCCAGCCTCAGGATGTGGTGATTGCCAGTGATGAGCGGGAGACTGCCAGGAATGCGAAGAAGAAGCCGCCAAAGTCCAATCGCTAGGCGTGTTGCCCAGCTCTGATCGTATGAAGCTAGCTTTTACCCTATGCAGATTTGGAGCTGGTTTGCTGCATGATGTAGTCGAGGACTTTTTTCGCTTCGTCCGGTTGCAGGAGCGGGTCCTGTAAAAACTGGCTTTGCTGCATGTCGTCCAGACTGCTTCTCTTCTTCGGATCTATCTGCATGGAATTGTTGACGAAGCGGGCGTACTCAGACTCGTAACTCTCGTTGTAATAACCAGGCTCTCCAGCCAGATCAGGATCATCTGTTGGCGTGAGGGCTTTCTCCGGGCTGTTTTCTTCGCCGGTTTGGGATTTTGAGTTGCTCAATTTGCGCACAACATGGAGAGCGAATGCATAAGGGCTGTCGCAATCCGGCGCGCCCAGAAGATTGGCTTCACCTTCACCTCCGCCATATACCATCTGGCCAACGGCATAGCCGTCCTGTTTATCGTCCAGGCGGTCACGATCCTCTGCGTCTTTGAAGGCGGCTGCGATGGCTTCCGGGCTGGAATATTCCGGGGTGCCGAAGTCCAGTGGATCTTCTCCAATGGTGCCTGCAAAGCCAAAATCAGCGATCTTGAGGGATTGGCTGTTCTTGTCGAACAGGATGTTGCCCCCTTTGATGTCATTGTGACTGATGCCTGCCGCGTTGACATGCTTCAGACCGTCAATCGCTTCATTCGCCATGAACTGTAAGGCGCCCCAATATTGAGAGTGGCTGAGCTTGTTCTCTTGGAGGAGTTCTTCGGCCCCTTCGAAAAGGTCACCTGCTTCACAGCCTTCCACGTATTCCATAGCAAGGCCGGTTTCACCGTCGATCTCGTGTATTCCGTAGCACTGTACAACGTTCTTGTGCGGGCCTGCGGCCATCAGCTTCCCGTAGATCTGGGCTTCTTTTTGCAGGGCGTCTTTGCCTTTTTGTGACCGTGCGGTCTTGAACGCAATGGACTTTCCGCTTTTCTCGTCCGTGTACAAGCTCACTTCCCCGAAAGATCCTGCGCCCAGTCGTTTGGCGCGTTTGAGATTGTCGGAGGGGAGAGCCATTGTTGTTGGTGCTTCCGTGCTCTCTTCATCCTCGGAGAAGCTTGGTTCGCTGACGCTGCTGACTGTGAACCTGTAGGCGGGCGAGGCTGTGGGTGCTGGTGGTTGCTCCAACTCGTCTTCTGAGGGGCTGTCCTCGTCCACATTGCTGACTTCAAACCGGCTTGCTGCGGGCTGAGGTTGTTCCGGCTCTGTGTCGCTCTCTTCATCCCCTGAGAAGCTTGGTTCGTTGACGCTGCTGACTGTGAACCTGTTGGTGGGGGAAGCTGTGGGTGCTGGTGATTGCTCCAACTCATCTTCTGAGGGGCTGTCCTCGTCCACATTGCTGACTTCAAACCGGCTTGCGGCGGGCTGAGGTTGTTCCGGCTCTGTGTCGCTCTCTTCATCCTCGGAGAATCTTGGTTCGCTGACGCTGCTGACTGTGAACCTGTTGGCGGGCGAGGCTGTGGCGGTAGGTGATTGCTCCAACTCGTCATCGCTCTCCTCGTCTTCTGAAGAGCTGATTTCTTCGACGTCGCTGACGGTGAACCGGCTGCTGGTGGCTATGTGTGGATGGTCGAAAACGGGTTCTGTCTGGCCGTCCTCTGCCGAACTTTCACTCAGGCCCAGCAGGGTGATGACATTGTCTGCCCACGCGCTGATCTGGGCATCCTGAGTTGATGGATCATTCGACGGGTTCTGAAGAGGGCGAGGCGACTTTGTCATGTTACAGGTCTTGAGCTGTTTGCGATCGTTTGCTCACTCCACTGTAAACAGAGGCGATGTTGTTAAGGTGTATCGAAATGGAGAGATGTGATTAAAATGTCCCTGAAGGGGTGCAGCAAAAAAGCCGACCACGAGGCCGGCTTTCTGATGGTTATCATTGCAAGGAGCAGATCAGGTTTGTTGCATGAGAGCTGCGAGTTCTGCCTTGTGGTCTTCTTCCATCTTGGTCATGAGGCCTGAGATCACCTGACGGGCTTCGTCTGGCTGACACAAAGGGTCAGAGATGAAGTTGGTCTTCAGGAGCTCTTCTGCGGTGCCACGCACATCGATGTCCAGCAGGGTTGAGATATTGATGAACTCAACATAAGCAGTTTCGCCGCCCTTGCCGAAATGGCCCGGTGTGCCTGCAACGGCTGGGTCATCGGCCTGATTGAGCGCCTGATACTCAATGGTCTCACCGCGGCGCTCGATATCTCGAAGTTTGGAATGCATTGCAAAGCCAAGTGCGGCTGGTTCACCAGTATTTTGTGCACCAAATAAATTCTCGGCATGTTCGCCTGCGCGGTAGGTCATCTGACCAACGGCGAAGGTGTCCTGCTTCTCATTGGCGCGTGGTTTGTCTCCATCTTTGTGTGGAAGAGACAAAAGAGCTTCCGGAGCTGAATGGTCCGGAGTGCCAATAGTGACAGGATCAATACCGATTTTTGCAGCGCTGCCAAAGTCGACGATTTTAATCGCCTGACTTTCCTTGTCATAAAGGAGGTTGCCACCCTTTATGTCGCTGTGGCTGATGCCTGCCTGTGCCAGATGGTGCACGCCGCTCAAAACATCGCGCATAATGAACTGCACGGTGCCCCAGTACTGGGAGTGGCTGAGCTTGTTGTCTGTGTAAAGCTTTTCGGCAGTGGTAAAGAGCTTGCCTGCTTCGTAGCCTTCCACATGCTCAAGGGCGAGGCCCTGTACGCCCTGAACTTCCACGATGCCCATGCTTTTGACGATATTATCGTGAGGGCCGATCTGGGCAAGTTTGCTGTAGACCTGTGCTTCTTGCTGCAGGGCGTGCCAACCGGCTTCGGTGCTTGCGACTTTAAACGCGAAGGACTTGCCGTCCTGATTGACAAGATAAACGTCACCATTGGCCCCAGCACCAAGGCGCTTGGCGTTTTGCTCAAGCGCGGTGCGGTCTGCTTCAAAAGGGGCGGTCGCCTCCTGCGTTACACTTTCTGAACTGGTTTGGCTCGGTGGCTTTATCCGGTTTGCGAGCGTTTCAGTTGAAGCGGTGTCGAGGGGCTTCGTATTGCTTGTTGTTGGCGGTGTTGAGCCCTTTTGGGTCTCAACAGACACGCCGCGCGCTTCCAACTTCTCTGATTTTTTTGGCGCAGAGTTTTGTTGTGCACTTACGTCGTTCTGGAGTTGGCTCTGATCAACTGGAGTATGCTTGGGAGAGTTGACGGAATGCATGGGTGAGAGACCTTTACAGGCGAATAGACGTCGTGCTCCAGTCCGGTTCTACGGCTTTGGAGGTTTGGGTGGATTTCGTTTCAGAAAGCCGTGCGCATACCTGCTCGCGAATTTGCATCAGGTTGACCAGTGTGTTCTCCAGTGCAAGGTCATCTGTGAACCGGAGTGTGGCCTGAGCATTCAGTTGCAAGTCACCAGATTGAGACAGTCCGAGGAACGCTCCGCGAAGGAGGTCCACATCCTGATTGAGCTCCAAAGCCGCCTTCAGTGTGTTTTTATCTTCTGCAAGAAGGAGGCTGGTGCTTATATAAATGAGATCCGAGCTTTCATTGAGTTCGACCGACCAACGACTTCCGTTTGCTTCTTCAATAAGAAATAGTCCAGTATCAGGCTGGGTGGTCATACCCAGACGTCGTGCGAAAGCAGTCATTAGCTGGTCGTAGTGGGCTCGTCTCTCGTGCATGTTTTCGTAGTTTTCCCAAAGTGGTGCGCTGGTATCAACATTTACTCAGGAAGTGCCTCTTAAATCTGTGCCTTTTAGCACTAGCTTATGTTTTGTGATTTTTCGTGATCGAAAAAACGTCGCGGCAGCTGGGTAATGATGAACCAATTTCTTAGGGATAATGGGTAATAAATTTCTCAGAGCCTGACGAATAGGGAAATGGAGAGCTTTATGCATGAGTTATTGACACCATTGCAGATGAAGAAGGCAGATCGCCTGACCATCGAGGGTGGCTTTCCCGGTATTGAGTTGATGCATAATGCGGGCAAGGCTGTGTTTGAGGTGATGCGCCAGATTCTGCATCCCTATTCGCGGGTTCTTGTGTTCTGCGGCCCGGGAAACAACGGCGGAGACGGCTTTGTTGTTGCGCAGCTTGCGGACAATGAGGGCTTTAATGTTTCTGTCGGGCTGGTGTGTGACCCGGAAACTCTCGAAGGCGATGCGGAGCTTGCCTATGATGAGATGGATCTTGATTTAACCTCAATGGATAACATGCGGGCCGCGCTGGAAGAGCTGGGTGAGGACGACGTTGTTGTTGATGCCTTGTTTGGTGCGGGCCTCTCTCGACCTTTAGATGATGAAGTTCTGGCGCTGGTGCAGCACATCAATGACAGTCCGGCGCAATGTGTCGCAGTTGATCTGCCCTCCGGTGTGAGTGGCCGCAGCGGCGCTGTGCTGGGTGAGGCTGTGCATGCAGATATGACAGTGACGTTCTTTCGTGCCAAGCCGGGGCACTACCTTTATCCGGGCCGGGGACATTGCGGTGAGATCGTTATTGAGCAGATCGGGCTGGAGGATGCTGTCTTAGAGAAGATTGGGCCAACCGCTTTTTACAACTGCGACAAGATTTGGGGAGATCTTCCCGATCAGCCAGCTGTGGCAGGGCATAAATATAACAGGGGGCACACTGTTGTTGTGAGTGGTCCCAAGTTTGCCACTGGTGCGAGCCGTCTTGCTGCGCTGGGCGCACAGCGGGCGGGCAGCGGGCTTGTGACTGTGGTGGCGCGGGAGCAGGCGGCTCTGGTCCATGCAGCGCATCTGACGAGTATCATGATCCGCCCGGCTGAGCGTATTGCCGACTTTGAACGTATTTTGGAAGATGAGCGGCTCAACTCCGTGGTGATCGGACCGGCAGCCGGTATTGGCCGCGAGACGCAGGAGCGGGTTGCTGAGTGTCTTTCCGGAGCGCGCGGTGTGGTTTTGGATGCGGATGCGCTTTCGTCCTTTGAGGAAAAGCCGGAGCACTTGTTTGCCTACATTGCGGATTCTGACTGCGCTGGGCGTGTTGTGCTCACACCTCATGAGGGTGAGTTCCGGCGTTTGTTTCCTGATTTGTATGATCCCACGTCCACAGATTGCAAAGTGGAGCGCACCAAGAAGGCCGCGAAACAGGCTGGTGCTGTGGTTGTGCTGAAGGGGGCGGATACGGTGATTGCAGACCCTGAGGGGCATGTGTCCATCAATGCCAGTGGCACACCCTGGCTTGCAACAGCTGGGTCTGGTGATGTGCTGGCGGGTGTGATTGCCGGATATCTGGCGCAAGGACTTGGTGGCTATGAGGCCGCTGCGAAAGGTGTTTGGGTGCATGGCCGGGCCGCTGAAATTGCCGGAGCCGGGCTTATTGCGGAAGATCTGGTTTCGCATATTCCGGATGTGCTCACCGAGCTGGTTCAATTTTTGGGTGATTTTTAAAGCTTCCCCGCCCAAGGGATGGGTTTAGCTGCTGAGATATCTGGTGGGAATCATCAATATTTGTGATAATTGATCTACGAAACGTCATGCGTATCATTTAGTGAGACAAGCAATGCGATAGGCAGACGAGAGAAGGGGGAGGGTTGCGCGTAAAACGTGTGATCGTCTTCGCCTTCGGGACGATATTACGGATATTCTTATGAGCAAGACGACACAGCACTCTGCAGCACTCCGCCAGATCATCGAGGCGCTGGCACCGTTTAAAGACCATGATGCTAAAATGCAGGTCTCGACGGTTTTGACATTGCTTGAAATTGCCGTTCATCAGGAGGAGGGGGTGACGATCCATCCTCATGGCCTTCAAAAGAAGATTGGTTACCAATCAGGAACTGCGACCCGCAACATCTATTACTGGTGCGAAGGGCACAAGGATGTGCGTGGCGGACATAACTATGCCCGTGTTGAGGCGGATAAAACGGATGGTCGCCGCCGGGAGTTGTATCTGACCGAAAAAGGCGCGGCTTTTATGCAGCGGGTTCTGACGCCACTTTGTGAGTGAGCGGAGTGGCTTGCTGGCTGGCAATGCACGAGCCAGAAAAGAAAAAGGATGTGATGCGATCTCCTCCGTGAGAAATAAGCCCCGGATTGTCGTAATGCACAGTTTCATAGGTAGAAATGGCGTGGAAAACCGAGAACTGGGCATAAACAGCGTATTAGGTGGTTGACTTCTCTTAGGTTCCCATTTAGCTACCCCTCCAACGCGGCTGTGGCGAAATTGGTAGACGCACTAGATTTAGGTTCTAGCGGGAGACCGTGGGGGTTCGAGTCCCTCCAGCCGCACCATATCCCCGGTGATACGGTGCATAAATAAACGACCGTAGCTTATCGGAAACGGAAAAGTTGAGGGCGTTGTCGAGGTTCGGTTTATGCTCACCTTTTCGTCAGGCGGATAAGAGCTGAGGGATTTTCTCCCGAAGCGTTTTCCCCCCTTCGAAATTGGTGTTATGTTTACCGTGCTGGGACAAACCATATTGGTTTGTCGGTACGCGTCCTAAATCAAGGACGAAGCAAAGACCATGCAGGTATCAGAAACCCTGGCCGAGGGCCTAAAGCGCGAACTCAAAGTCGTTATCCCGGCGACGGATCTGGCGACCCGCCTCGATGAATATCTTAATGACATGAAGTCAAAGGTAAACATTAACGGCTTCCGTCCGGGTAAAGTTCCAGTTTCTCATCTCAAGAAAGTTCATGGCCGTCAGGCAATGGGTGAGCTGATCGGTAACCTGATCAACGAAACCACTGCTAAGACCATTGAAGAGCGCAAAGAAAAGCCAGCTCTTCAGCCAGAAATCGATCTTTCTGACGATGATGCTGAGAAAGTTTTGGCTGGTGAAGCAGATCTCGCTTACACCATCTCCTATGAAGTTCTGCCACAGTTCGACATCGTAGATTTCTCTGCGATTGAACTTGAACGCCCAATCGTTGAAATTTCCGAAGACGAAGTTGACGAGCAGGTTAAGCAGATCGCAGAAAGCAACCGTCCATTTGAAGCGCGCGAAGAAGGTGCTGCTGCTGAAGACGGTGACCGCGTTACCATGCATTACCTCGGCAAGCTTGACGGCGAGCCATTTGAAGGTGGTGAAGATGAGAACGGTCAGCTGGTTCTGGGTTCTGGTCAGTTCATTCCTGGCTTTGAAGAGCAGATCGTTGGCATGAAAATCGGTGACAAAAAAGTCATCGACGTGACCTTCCCTGAAGAATACGGCGCAGCAAACCTTGCTGGTCGCGCAGTTACCTTCGACATCGACGTTAAAGGCATTGAAGCTGCTGGCGAAGTTTCCATTGATGATGAAATGGCAACCAAGTTGGGTCTTGAATCCCTTGAGAAGCTGAAAGAAATCGTTCGTGGCCAGATTGAAAGCCAGTTCGGTGCAGCTACCCGTCAGAAAGTAAAGCGCGCTCTGCTGGACAAGCTGGACGAAGAGTACTCCTTCGAACTGCCTGAGAAGCTTCTGGAAACAGAATTTGATGGTGTCTGGAAGCAGGTTGAAGCTGACATGCAGCAGTCCGGTAAAACCTTCGAAGACGAAGAAACAACCGAAGACGACGCTAAAGCTGAATACCGTAAGATCTCTGAGCGTCGCGTACGCCTTGGTCTGGTTCTTTCTGAAGTTGGTGAGCAGAACAAAGTTCAGGTTACCGACGAAGAAGTTCAGAAGGCTCTGTTCGATCGCGTTCGTCAGTTCCCAGGTCAGGAACAGCAGGTGTTCGAATTCTACAAGAATAACGAACAGGCTCTCGCTTCCTTGCGTGCCCCAATTTACGAAGAGAAGGTTGTGGACTACATTCTGGAACTCGCGAAAGTTTCCGACAAAGTTGTGTCTAAAGAAGAGCTGATGGCTCAGGATGAAGACGAAGCATAATTGTTGGAATTACCCAAGAATTTCGGAAAGGGGGCCTTGTGCCCCCTTTTTCTTTTTTGACATCTTGAATTTTGAGGTGGAAAGCCGAAATATCTGAAGCCGTCTTAAGTGCATAGGCCCAATGTGGTCTTTAAGCTCCCTTATAATTGGGATAAGAGTATCGGGTCTTATGGAAACACTCCATAAACCTTGTGGCTTTACCTTTTGGCAAGTGCCTTTAAGACAAGGGCGACATCCCGTGGGTGGGCGTGGCGCTTTTTTCGACATAAGTTTCTTGCAGGCTTACCGGAATGCCGGATAAGTTACCGAGCTTTACGAAGCTTTCTGCATATTTAAAATGGATGACGCATGACCGATCCTGTTGAGTATTTCACGAACAGCCTGGTGCCAATGGTTGTAGAGCAAACCAACCGGGGTGAGCGGGCCTATGATATCTTCTCAAGGTTGTTGAAGGAACGCATTATCTTCCTGACCGGTCCTGTGGAAGATACTGTGGCTACACTGGTGTGTTCCCAGTTGCTTTATCTGGAAGCGGAAAACCCGAACAAAGAAATTGCACTTTATATCAATTCCCCGGGTGGTGTTGTGACCAGTGGTCTTGCTATTTATGACACTATGCAGTTTATCCGTCCGAAGATTTCAACTCTTTGTATCGGTCAGGCTGCAAGCATGGGTTCCTTGCTTTTGGCTGCTGGTGAAAAGGGTATGCGCTTTTCTTTGCCAAACAGCCGCGTCATGGTTCACCAGCCTTCCGGTGGTTTCCGCGGGCAGGCGGCAGACATTATGCTGCATGCACAGGAAATTCTTAAGCTGAAGCGTCGCCTCAATGAGATCTATGTTTCTCATACAGGTCAGACTCTTGACGCTGTTGAAGAAGCGCTTGAACGTGATAACTTTATGAGTGCAGATGCGGCGAAAGAGTTCGGTCTGATTGATAACGTTATCGAAAATCGCGAGAGCTTAAACGTTATCGAACCAGCTTAAAGCCGGTTTTTTAAAGTAACTCGTGCGCAAGTTTTTTTAACAGGGAATGAACTTTGCGTGCGAGGCTTAAAGGAATGTTGATTATTGCGAGCCAAATATCGCATAAGAGAATGGCTATTAGTGATTTCCAAAGCTTCCCTCTGGAAGCGGAACACAAAACGCGATAAGTCAGTAGAACGTCGCGGCGAAAGTATCGCTGTCGAACTAAGAATTCTAACAGGGGCTGTGTCCCTTGAAACGATGCGGGGTTATATCTCATGAGCAAAGCCAGCGGCAGCGACAGCAAGAATACGCTTTACTGCTCGTTTTGCGGAAAAAGCCAGCATGAGGTCCGTAAGCTGATTGCGGGTCCGACCGTATTCATCTGCGATGAGTGCGTCGAACTCTGCATGGACATTATTCGCGAAGAAAACAAATCCTCGCTTGTGAAGTCTCGTGATGGGATTCCGACACCTCAGGAAATTCGTGGTGTTCTTGATGATTACGTGATTGGTCAGGGCCGAGCCAAAAAGGTTCTGTCTGTAGCGGTTCATAACCACTACAAGCGCCTGAATCACGCCTCCAAGAACAACGATGTTGAACTTGCTAAGTCCAACATCCTTCTGGTTGGTCCTACCGGATGTGGTAAAACCCATCTGGCACAAACGCTCGCCCGAATTCTGGATGTTCCGTTTACGATGGCTGACGCAACCACGCTGACTGAAGCGGGTTACGTTGGTGAAGACGTTGAAAATATTATTCTGAAGCTACTTCAGTCCGCAGACTACAATGTTGAGCGTGCGCAGCGCGGTATTGTCTACATCGATGAGGTGGACAAAATTACCCGCAAGGCAGAAAACCCATCCATCACCCGTGACGTTTCTGGTGAAGGTGTTCAGCAGGCACTGCTGAAGATCATGGAAGGGACTGTTGCCTCTGTTCCGCCGCAAGGTGGTCGTAAGCATCCGCAGCAGGAATTTCTGCAGGTAGATACAACAAACATTCTGTTTATCTGCGGTGGTGCATTTGCTGGTCTGGACAAGATCATTTCTGACCGTGGTCGCAAAACCTCTATCGGCTTTGCTGCTTCTGTGCTTGCACCTGAAGATCGCAAGACCGGTGAGTTGTTCTCTGAGCTTGAGCCAGAAGATCTGCTGAAGTTTGGTCTTATTCCTGAGTTTGTTGGCCGTTTGCCGGTTATTGCAACTCTTGAAGATCTGGATGAAGACGCTCTGGTGTCCATCTTGAGTGAACCTAAGAATGCGCTTGTTGCGCAGTACCAGCGTTTGTTCGAAATGGAAAACGTAGAGCTGATCTTCCATGAAGACGCTCTGAAGGCAGTTGCCCGACGTGCAATTGAACGTAAGACCGGTGCTCGCGGGCTGCGTTCTATTCTGGAAGCAATTCTGCTGGAAACCATGTACGAGCTTCCTGGCCTTAAGGGTGTGAAGGAAGTTGTGATTTCCGGTGAGGTGGTCGACGGCGATGCGCGTCCTTTGTACATTTACGAGGATCGTGCGGAGAATTCAGCAACCAGCGCGTAAGGCGATGGGGACTGATGAGCCAGTAGGCTTCGCTCACGGGTATTGAGTTTAATTTGGGCGGTAACTTCTTGAAAAAAGTGCCGCCCATTTTTTGTCTCATGTGTCTAGCATGATGATGCGTATGAGTGTTCTGCGTAAACGCGAACCAAGACCGGGAAGGATGGTGTTCCAGCTTAAGTGTGAGGACGATCAAACGGTGTTATACGCTCCTGATAACAGGAAAAAAGCTTATAATATCAACAGATCGCTGAAAGACTTGGAAGCGGAGTGCTTGACACTTGGAGGCGGTGTCTCCACCTAATAGGTCTAGTTCGCAGCTTGGCGAATTTGTTTGTGCCCGTTTTGGGGCGAGTGAATTCGGCCCTCGAAATTCTACGAGTGCCCTAAGGGCCTTAGTCGATTTTTATGTTGCGCTTTTTCGTAGCTTTCGTTGGAAAGCTGCAATTTGAAAGGAATAGAGATGGCTGACAATGAAATGCGCCCGGAAGAAGAGACAGAAAACTCTGTTTTTCCTGTTCTCCCACTGCGCAACATCGTCGTATTCCCTCATATGATCGTGCCGCTGTTTGTAGGGCGCGAGAAATCGATCCGTGCTCTGGAAGAGGTGATGGAGTCTGACAAGCAGATTTTGCTTGCGACCCAGATGAACGAAGCGGATGACGATCCAGATACCGATCAGATTTACAAAGTCGGTACCCTTGCAACAGTTTTGCAGCTGCTGAAGCTGCCAGATAACACCGTAAAGGTTTTGGTTGAAGGCGGTGCACGTGCCGAAATCGGCAAGTTCACTGATCGCGAAGACCTTTATGAAGCAGAAGCCGTTATTCTTGATGAAGCTGGCGGTGACGAGGTTGAGGTCGAGGCTCTTGGCCGTTCAGTGATTTCCGAGTTCGAGAACTACGTGAAGCTGAACAAAAAGGTGTCTCCTGAGGTTCTCGGCGCTGTTAATCAGATTGACGACTTCTCGAAGCTTGCTGATACCATTGCATCCCACCTTGCTGTGAAGATCCAGGACAAGCAGGAACTGCTTGGCACTGTGGCTGTCACCGACCGCCTTGAGAAGGTGCTGGGCATGATGGAGAGCGAGATCTCCGTTCTGCAGGTGGAAAAGCGCATCCGCTCCCGCGTGAAGCGCCAGATGGAGAAAACCCAGCGCGAGTACTATTTGAATGAGCAGATGAAGGCCATTCAGAAAGAACTCGGCGATGGTGAAGATGGCCGTGATGAACTTGCTGAGCTGGAAGAGCGCGTTGCGAAGACGAAGCTGTCCAAGGAAGCTCGCGAGAAGGCGAATGCTGAGCTGAAGAAGCTCAAGCAGATGAGCCCGATGTCTGCGGAAGCGACTGTGGTTCGCAACTACCTTGACTGGCTGATCGGCATTCCGTGGAGCAGGAAGTCCAAGGTTAAGCATGACCTGACGCTTGCCGAGAAGGTTCTGGATACCGACCACTTTGGCCTTGAGAAGGTCAAGGAACGCATTGTGGAGTACCTTGCAGTGCAGAAGCGCGCGAATAAGCTGCGCGGCCCTATCCTGTGTCTTGTTGGCCCTCCAGGCGTTGGTAAAACGTCTCTTGGTAAATCTATCGCGAAAGCAACCGGACGTGAGTTTGTGCGCATGTCTCTTGGTGGCGTGCGTGATGAGGCTGAAATTCGCGGTCACCGCCGCACTTACATCGGCTCCATGCCGGGTAAAGTTATTCAGTCCATGAAGAAAGCGAAGAAGTCCAACCCGCTGTTCCTGCTCGATGAGATCGACAAGATGGGCATGGATTTCCGTGGCGATCCGTCTTCTGCTCTGCTTGAGGTTCTTGACCCTGAGCAGAACGGTAGCTTCATGGATCACTACCTCGAAGTGGAATACGACCTATCCGACGTCATGTTTGTGACCACAGCCAATACGCTGAACATTCCGGGTCCACTGATGGACCGTATGGAGGTCATCCGTATTGCTGGTTACACTGAAGATGAGAAGATCGAGATCTGCCGTCGTCACCTGTTGCCAAAGGCTGTGAAGAACCACGGTCTGAAGGATGGTGAGTTCGAAGTGTCTGATGGCGCTTTGCAGAAGACCATCCGTCTTTACACCCGTGAAGCTGGTGTGCGTAACCTTGAGCGTGAGATGAGCACTCTGGCCCGTAAGGCTGTGAAGGACATTCTGGTCAACGACAAGAAGACCATCAAAGTGGATGAAGAGCTGATTGAGGAATACCTCGGCGTGCCTCGCTTCCGCTTCGGTCAGGTTGAAGACGAAGATCAGGTTGGTGTTGTCACCGGTCTGGCATGGACTGAAGTGGGCGGCGAGTTGCTGACCATTGAAGGTGTCATGATGCCAGGTAAGGGCAAGATGACCGTAACCGGTAACCTGCGTGATGTGATGAAAGAGTCCATCTCTGCTGCTGCCTCTTACGTTCGTTCCCGTTCTGAGGACTTCGGCATTGAACCTCCGCTCTTCGAAAAGCGTGAACTGCATGTTCACGTTCCAGAAGGAGCTACTCCAAAGGATGGTCCATCTGCTGGTATCGCCATGGCGACAACTGTTATCTCCGTGATGACCGGCATTCCGGTTCGTCGTGATGTGGCGATGACAGGTGAGATCACACTGCGTGGCCGCGTGCTGCCAATCGGTGGTCTGAAAGAGAAGCTTCTGGCTGCTCTTCGTGGTGGCATCAAGAAGGTTCTGATCCCAGCGGATAACGCGAAGGATCTGGCTGATATTCCTGACAATGTGAAGAATGAATTGGAAATTATTCCAGTCGCTCGCATGGACGAAGTGCTTGAACATGCTCTTGTTCGTATGCCTGAAGCCATCGAATGGAGCGAAGAGGAAGAAAAGTCCAGCTCTGAAGCACTGGTCAAAGATGACAAGGGTTCAGGGGTCGTCGCACACTGAACCAGAGCGTCTGCTTGTGGATACAAAAGCCTCGGACAAGTTCCGGGGCTTTTTTTGGTTGATACTACACAGAAAATGGCCGTTTTCTGCGGTTCGCGGCTTGATTTGAACGCAATTTCGCACGAATGTCCGATTCAGGAGTGCAGCGCGAATCTAAAGCATTCCCCACGTTATTTTAGAAAGGGACTGTCATGAACAAGAATGATCTGATCGGGGCCGTTGCGGAAAAAACTGGCTTGACCAAAGCACAGGCAGGCGAAGCAGTAGAAGCATCTTTCGAAGCAATCACTGAAACCCTGAAGAGCGGCGATGAAGTTCGGATCATCGGATTTGGCAACTTTTCCGTTTCCGCTCGTGCGGCAACTGAAGGCCGTAATCCACGCACAGGCGAAACCATTCAGATTCCGGCTTCCAAGACGCCGAAATTTAAAGCTGGTAAAGGCCTGAAGGACGCGGTCAACGCCTAATTGGGCTTGTTCGTTTTGGGTTTAAAAGTCCCTGTTGTTCATTGGAGCGGCAGGGACTTTTTTTATGCGCTCATTTCTGATGGGTTGCCGGTTTTTTACTGTGACGACAAGCCTTTGTTTAATCAGGTAATTCACAGGATGGATGGCAGCTCCAAGTTTTTTGCTGGTAATGTCGTTTTTTTCAATCTCAGGCCTTGCCAAGGGTAGGGAGGGCGGCTAAATAGCTCCCCACGCCACACGGCGTACCACCCTGCGGGGGCGATTAGCTCAGTTGGTAGAGCGCTTCGTTTACACCGAAGATGTCGGGAGTTCGAGTCTCTCATCGCCCACCATTCCTCTTTGAGGATTTCAAGTCTCCCGGAGATCCGCGGAGGCTTTTTTGTTGTTTACTCTCCTGAAAATTACCGAGGACGGCGCTGTTAAGCTTAAGGCGGCGTTTCGGCAATTGGTTTCTCAAGGCTGTAGGGCAGGGTGCTAATCTGAGCGAAAACCAAAGGGTGATCTCAGGATCTTATAGCTAAGCTTGCTGCAATAGCCTGTGGAGCTTATTCGCTTAGCGTGCTCTCGTTTCGTCAATTTTTTGAGAGCTGCTTTGCCCTTAAATGAGTGAAATCCTGGTGTTCGGTTGGAAACAATCGTGTAGGACCTGCTCAAGAGCCGTTATTGCGCTGCTAAGTGTGCCGTAGATAACAGCTTGCATGACTGAGATCGTTTTTAACTCCGCGTGGCAATCAAGTATAACTACGTGGAGGCATGCGCCGTATGAGTGGTTCAAGTCATAAGCACCCTATCTGTCCGCCACTTGTGTGGCACACTCTGGTCACCATCCTTCTGGCAGGCATCGTTGCAGATGTAAGCTGGGAGATCTGGGCGCGCTATATCACGCCGTTCTGGGTTGGTGGTCCACTACAGCCAGCTGCACTTGTGCAGTCGGTCTTTGGTTTCAGAAGCCTTTTCTGGGCTGAAGTCATCCACGCCGTCGTTGGCGTCGTCTTTTATCCTATCGGATACCTCTATATTGCTCGTCCGCTGGCACGTGTGATCATTCCGCCGCTGCCATGGTGGGTTGTTGGTCTTTGCTATGGCGTTGGTCTTTGGGTGTTCGCGCTTTACATCATGGCGCACATCTTTGCTGGTCTTCCACCGTTCCTCGGCTTCATTCAGCTGACATGGGCGTCTTTGGTTGGTCACATGATCTTTGGCTTCATGACCGCCCTGATCGTGCGTATTCGCCACGGTTGGTAACGGCAGTTTTAAGCTGAACTACGAAAAGGCTCTGATATGAAAATATCAGAGCCTTTTTTGTGTCTAAGCCAGTTTTGGCTTCAAGGATGTTGTCAGAAGGTCAAGTCTTTGGTTTTCTCGGTCGTTGCACCGAAGATATCTGTCTTCTTATGGAGGGCGGACTGGATTGGTTTGGCTGAATAAAGCACAATATCCAATCTACTCGCCGGGTCTTTATCGTCAATCTCGATTGCATAGAGGTAAGAGCATGACTTCGCTGCGGCTAAAAGTTGCTGCACTTCCCGTGGTGTCTTCAGTGTTGACAGAGCCAGAGATGAAGGGCTTTGCTGGTAGTTTGTGAGACAGTGGGCTGAGCTTGCCTGGATCATGTTGTTTTGATTGATGAGATTTGGATAAGCAGAGGCTATTCTATGTTCAATTTCTTTCCGCGGAACAGGTTCAATAAAATGAACGGAACGCTGGATTGCATAGACAGATCCGTCAATTGAACCGACGGTGATCTGATCTTTCAAACTTTTTGTTGTGCGGGTGCAGCTCACAGTGCCAGTTTTAATCTGGCAGTTGGAATAGCCTTTCTTTGTCAGATTTTCTGCTGTTCCGGCAAAAGGAGCGCCTGTGGTCATCCCGTGAATGCTTGGCATTTTTCCAGCGGTCTTCACTGGATTTTTTTTTCTTGCTTCTTTCGCAGACTGGTCAGTTTTCTGAGGCTGTTTTTTCGAATTGAGGTTCGAAGTTTTTTCAACCAGAGCAGCAATCTCTACGTTTGTTAGTTTTCCCGTGGCGGGATGATTGAGGGAGGTTTGGAAGCGGGAGATCGCATTGCGTGTTTTTTTGCCCGGAATGCCATCGGGTTTCCCTGCGTTATATCCAAGACTATTCAAACGAACCTGAATACCACGAGTTTGAGGTGAACCGACCTTGCGTTGGTTTTGGGATGGTTTGCGTGTTTGGGTCTGTGCGGGTTGGTGACGGGGAGTGACCTGAGGGATTACAACGTGCGGCACTTCTATATAAACGTCCTCTACATAGATTTCGTCTACGTAGATATCCTCCTCATAGAAGTCATCGTAGTCGTCGACATAGATATCTCCGTTGTCATCAACATAGAGGTCTGGTTCGTCTATATAGACCTCTTCTATATAGACTTCCTCCACGTAGACGTCATCGCTGATCGCTTCATCTGCCACAATTGCGCCCGCAACGCCGAGGCCAAGACCTAGCAGAAAATCTTCCTCACTGGCGCTTGACTGCGTGGTCAGCAGACACAAGCTTGTTGTCGTAGCCAGTAGAAATTTTGTGGCAGTTTTCATCGCAGAATCCCTCATTGTTCTTGGTAAGGCATGCTTTGCTTTGCAGCTGCATGATTTGGTTTTCAGTTTTTGTCTTAAGCGTTCGTGGCCGCGTTGGGTGTGCCGCAAGTGACTCGAATATTGGCAGAGCAGTGAATGCGTAGTGAGTGCTGCAGGAGGAGGGGCAATCCAAACGCAAGAAACTCCCCGATGGGCTGATTTGACACGCAATTGTGAAATCAGATCTTGAGGAGTTTCTAATGCTGTTGCGCAGAGGGCCGATGTTTCCTGTTTGTGGAACTTTTGAAAGGCCTACAAAAGGAGACGCTTGTTGGCTGCTCCTGGTTTGGTTTGGAACATGCTGGTCTTCCAGCGTTCTTTGGCTTCATGACCGCCCTGATCGTACGCATTCGCCATGACTGGTGAGCTTCTTAAAGCTTTGATGCAAAATAAAAGGCTGCTTCCCTGAGGAAGCTGCCTTTTTTGTTTGGCTTGTGTCGTATTGGTGCTCAGCTTAGATGGAGCATTAGAAGGTCAGGTCTTGTGCTGGCTTTGAGGAAATCTGGAACGCACCCTTGCGGTTTTCAATCGCATCCTTGATTGGCTTGCTGCTGTAAAACACGAGGCGTATGCCACTCACAGTGTCTTCTCCAAAGACTTCCAGGCTGTGGTAGTCATTACAGTTGTCTGACAGCTGGCGCAGCGCTTCTGCGTTGGATGGTTTCTCCAGAGCCTGCTTCAGGAGCTCGCCGCTGTTGTTGACGTAAGTAATGCGACAGGTTTTATCCTGTGTGGCGGTCATATTCTCAAAATGCGTGAGCACCGGATAGGCATCCAGCAGCTTGCCCATGATTGCAGCGCGGGGAGCCGGGTTTTTGAAGCTGACTTCACGTTGCAGGCCGTAGATGTTTTCATCCTGAGTAAGCACACTTACGGTTTCAGAGAGAGTGTCTTTCTCAAGTGAGCACACGGTCTTCGTTTCATCAACTGTGCACCCCTGATACCCGACTTTTTCCAGCAGGCCTTGCACGTCATGCTCAAAGCGTTCAACGGTCAGGCCGTGAATTGACGGAAGGTTGGCTGGGTCAAGAGCGAGGCGTTTGGAGGAGGTCACTGCGACTTGTGTTTCGTTCTTTGATGACACGTTCGGAGTGACATTCACGACCTGGGCGTTGTTGGCTGTGTTTGTGCCGGGCGTAACGGGTATAGTGATGTTGATTTGCTGTGATGGCGCGGCTGTTGCAACTGGTGCTGCTATCACCGGCGCTGGGGCAACGACCGCAACAGGTGCTGGTGTGGAAGCTGCGACAGGTGTTGGTGCAGCTGGCTGTTGTGGTGTTGTCAGTTCATAGAGCTTGGCAATTTGTCTGTTATCGAGCTTACCATTTGCATAAGCACCGATGGAAATTTGGAATTGGCGTATGGCGTTGCGTGTGCGGCGGCCTGATACGCCGTCTGGTGTGCCCACATCAAAGCCCAGCATGTTCAGGCGTAACTGGATGTCCTGTGTCTCTGCTGAAAAACTACTTCTTTTCCGTGTTGTTCGTTTCTGCGTCTGAGCTGGCGCATTCTTTTTGGCACCGTTTACAATAGCGCTACCAATAATGCCTGCACCGAGGCCGAAGATGAAATCCTCGGAGCCTGCACGGGCGGCGGTGGTGCTGATTGCTAAAGAGAGGCAGAGAGCAGAAGTAAGCTTAGTCATTTTGCGCATTTTGTTGCCTTGCACACTTATAAAATCAAAAGAAAGACGGGAAAGATCCGCTTGCGGCAAATTTATCTCAAACTCTAAAAAATGTAAGTTGAAATAAATTAATTATTTCACTCCTAGGTTGAGATTTTTAAATGCCGATATTTTTGGGTATGCGGGTAAGCTCGATGCCTATCTGATGTTTCTTGTAGGTCTTCCATGAATGTACTTCATGCGAGAAGGTTTGTTTCAGGCAATGATTTAAGGTGTTGGCACTCTGAAAAGGCACTGAAGCAAACCCCTGGAGACTTGTTGATGCACAAAAAAAGCAGCTTCGCTGAGGAGGCTGCCTTCTTTGTCTGGTAGCTCTTGATTTGCCTTGATGGTTCAGGATTGAGCTACTTCACACCCCAGATGGTCAGTTTGACTTGTTGGTTTTCGCCGATGAGGGCTACGACGAAGTTTGCGTTGTAGTTCTGAATGGGGCGAAACTCAGCGATGGCGACGTCGTAGTATTTGCCGTTGATGCGGCCTGAGACGTCTTTGTCATAGGTGGTGCCAGCGTGATCCCATAAGTGGACCTCCATTCGCTGCTTGCCACGGTTTTTCGGGTTTCGTTTGCAGAAGGTGTCAAAGCCCAGGTGGCTGCTGACCAGATAGTTGCCATTGCCGATCACTTCTACGGCGACTTCCTTTGCGACGCCTCCGCTGCCCTGAAACTCACGCTCAGCCCTTCGACGGAGGTACTGGGTGCCGTCGGTTCCAATATCCCATTCGATTAGCTTGCCACGCCCATGGGGTTCTTTATGAATGGTCTGGCCCAAACATTTGTGCCCTGTTTTGAACTCACTGGGGCCTTTGCTTGTTGATAGGGTGATCCATCGGCCATTCGGAGTGCCATCGGCAGCAGTAATTGCGGCTTTCTGAATTTGGCCCATGCTTACAAGTGTTGGTCCGCGTTCGATCACAGATGCGTTCTGGCGTTTGCGAAGGCGGGTAACTCTCAGTTTTCCATCACCATCGCGGAAGGCGAGGAGATTTGCGGTTCCGTCACTCATGGTGAGTTGGTCGGCGGAGCCAGCAAAATTATATATACCGCGACGGTCGAGTGCTTTTTCAGTCGGGATGTCTTCTGCTTGCTTCACTTTGAAGGCTTGTGCAAACAAGGTGCCGTTCTTTCGTTGAGCGACGACCATGGCAGCTGAGCCAGAGCTTGCAGAGGTTACTTCTGTAACTTCCGGGCCGGAGCGAAAGCCACGATATGTGATTTCCCCGTTTCCTGTGATCTTCCAGAGAATGACCCTGAGCTTGTTGCCTCCATCAATGACGGGCGTGATGAAATGGGTGTCGTCGATCTTTGCGACGGAAACACTGCGCGCTTTGCCTCGATTGACGAGATCTACTGGTGTTGTGACATTGGACTGCCATGTAGAGATAACGAGATTATCTGCTGAGTCTGATGCGACGAGGATATATCCAAGAGATCCGTTAGCATCATAGCTTGCCGCCTCAATTTCATTGGCGAGAAACGGAAAGGTATAGGATGTCTTTTCATACGAGACGTGAGGTTTGAATTCTTCGAGTATATGCAGTGAGTCTGAAGTGGCTGATGTTGCGCACAGACACAGTGCAGCCAGCAGGGCGAGCGCTTTTGCTTTGAACATTCTGGAGCTCCCAAAAGGACAAATTTGCGGGTGAGCAGAAATGAATTTTTGAGGCTACTTTAACTGTGTATGTAGCAGGAATAATCTCTCACTTGTGGGGAGTGAATCCTGACGGGGTTGGAGGCATCTGCTGTATTGGCCCCAAATTATCTGAGGCCAATACAAAGGCATAGGCTGATCAGAACTTTAGCTCGTCAGCGGCTTCGGATTTGGTTTGGAAAACACCGGTTTGCTCTTCTTCTGCAAGTTGGATGGGGTGGCCGTCGTAGAGGGTGATGCGCATGGATTTGAGGTTGCGGGTGCCTTCTAGCTCAATGGCGTAGAAGTTGCGGCAGTTTTCGGTAAGTGTCAGAAGCGTTTCAGGGTCGGATGGATTGGCCTCTGCAGGTGCTAATAAACTAGCCCCATCGCCAGTGTGGTGCTCCAGGCAGGTTTTGGAGCTGGACGTTGTCATCTTTTTGAAGCGGGTGAGGTTGGGGTAGGCCTCTGCCAGTTTGGTTAGGACTGCAGATCTTGGAGCGGCAGTCTTGAAGCTCACAGTGCGGCTCAGTCCGTAGATGATGTTTCCAACCTTACTGACGCTGACGGTTTCATCAAGGTTCTTGGTGGCTTTCTTACAGATGGTCAGTCCGGTTGTCTCTACGCACTCCTCATAGCCTTCTGTCTTTAGAAAGCCCGCAGTTTCGTCACTGCGCATGCCAGTGATCAGACCGTAAATGTTGGGTGGGTTTTTGGGATCCAGCGCAAGCTTGTTTTCTTTTGGAATTCTGACTGTTGCTTTTTCCGCCTCCGAATACCCGCCGGGATTGGATTGGGGCAGAGGCGGTTGAGTTGGTGTTGGTTGCGCCTGATCGATCTGGGTTTTCTGATAGCGTTTCTTTTGCGTGCGGGTGTAAAGCTCTTCCAGTTGAGACTGTGTGAGCCGTCCGGTTGCCACATAACCAAGGGTGCTTTGAAACCTACCTATTGCGCGCAAGGTGCGTTTACCAGCTACACCATCTGGAAACCCGGCGTTGTAGCCAAGCAGATTGAGGCGATACTGGACGTCTTTCAGCTGAATGCGACTGAGAGCCACTGTTTGCTGAGTTGGGATGCGGGGAATGCTGCGCGCCTGCTGCGATTGAGCGGTGACGACATGCGGGGTTGGTTGTTGAGCTGCGGTGTGATCAATGATCGTGTTTCCGATCGCTCTTACACCAAGCCCGATGATGAAGTCCCCCGTATCAGCCTGGGTGGATGAGGGGATTGCGACAGCTGCTGTTGCTGCAAGAGCAAGCGCTTTGAAAAATGTGCCCATAAAACCGGTCCTTGAAATGAAATGGACTGTCGACTTTTTTGTATTTTGATTGAGATGATTGTTCCTGAGTTTATCGCAGGAGCCGCCCCAAGCTAAGTAGAATTACGAGATTTGACTTTTTTGAGGCGGTTTTCAAATTTTCATTGATGGCGAACAAGATATTTTTCAGGGCTAGCCAAAAAGTCCTTGAGTCCAGAAGGGGATAAAATGGGTGATATGCAGTCCTGTTTTCCACATCTGAACGCATTTCGAGGCCAATTTTCACAGTGAAAACAAGTTATTCAGGAAAAACTCGCAAAGTCGATCCAACTTCGCTTGACTTGGACCCGCCCCCGCCGTAAATCAGCGCCACCAACAACGACACAACGTTGCTGACCCAAGCGGGTGTAGCTCAGTTGGTTAGAGTGCCGGCCTGTCACGCCGGAGGTCGCGGGTTCGAGTCCCGTCACTCGCGCCACTTCTTTTTGAGAAGTAGCTGCTATAACAAACACATAAATGAGAGTTGCGGGTGTAGCTCAGTTGGTTAGAGTGCCGGCCTGTCACGCCGGAGGTCGCGGGTTCGAGTCCCGTCACTCGCGCCACTTTCATTTACTACGAAAAGCACGATGTTCGCTTTGAATAGCGCATCGTGCTTTCGTGTATTCTGGCTCATCTTCTCTGAGCTTTACTGCATTATCTGCCCATGTCTTTTGCCAAAGCTTTGCTGTCTTATAATTAGGGTAGGGGAGCTGTCTTAAATCGCGGATTTAGCGGACAAGTTTTTGCGGGCAGGGACTTAAAGTGTAGCAAGTAGTGCAGGCCCATGGGTATTGTCCCGCGACTCTTCAATTGAGACATTTTGACTATTTACGCAGAACTACGCAGGAAAATGCACCAATTTTATTGTCCGATTTTAAGTCTTGAGTAGTTTTCCCAAGCAATTGTTAGAAAACGTCATTTTTCTATTTTAATATGAGTATTTTACTCATAATATATATCTCTAGGTTTTTAGCGGCTTTTTAGTGCCCGCCTCTCGAGAATGTGATCTTCTCGCGGCGTAAGGCACTCTTTCCGACCCGATTTACTCCGTTGTAAGGTCTTGCGCAGATGGTGGGGCTAAGCTAATCGTGCGTTGCGGTGCGACTAGATACACCGGATCCTAGGGTGTCCTTCCAAATCTTACGCCCTACTTTCTGCCGTGTGTGCAGTGCACCAAGAGTTTTATTGGTCGCATGACCTGTTACGTCCAGGGACGGATATACAAATGGAAGACCTCCTCAGGGAGTACATCCCGATTGTCGTCTTTATCGGTGTTGCCCTCGTTATTGGCCTCGCGCTTCTCATTGCCCCGTTTATCGTTGCTTTCAAGAATCCAGATTCTGAGAAGCTCTCCGCCTACGAGTGCGGCTTTAATGCCTTTGATGACGCGCGTATGAAATTCGACATCCGGTTTTATCTGGTATCGATCCTCTTCATCATCTTTGATCTCGAAGTTGCTTTCCTCTTCCCATGGGCTGTTGCTTATGGTGGACTGGGCTGGTTTGGCTTCGTCTCCATGATGATCTTCCTGGGCGTGCTCACGATTGGGTTCATCTATGAATGGAAGAAGGGAGCGCTGGAATGGGATTGATCTCTGACGGCTCCAAGCCTTTTGTCTCTGAAGCTCCAAAAGGGATCATTGATCCCAACACAGGCCGCCCGGTGGGCGAAAATGATCCGTTCTTCATGAATGTGAACAACGAGCTTTCTGATAAGGGTTTTCTGGTTACTTCCAGTGAAAGTCTGATTCAGTGGGCACGTACCGGTTCACTCATGTGGATGACGTTTGGTCTTGCCTGTTGTGCAGTGGAAATGATGCAGATGTCGATGCCGCGTTATGACGCAGAGCGTTTCGGTTTTGCTCCTCGTGGCTCCCCACGTCAGTCTGACGTGATGATTGTTGCCGGAACACTGACCAACAAAATGGCACCTGCGCTGCGTAAGGTTTACGACCAGATGCCAGAGCCTCGCTATGTGATTTCCATGGGATCATGTGCAAATGGCGGCGGTTACTACCACTATTCCTATTCTGTTGTACGCGGATGTGACCGGGTTGTTCCGGTTGACATCTATGTGCCGGGTTGTCCTCCAACTGCTGAAGCGCTGCTTTATGGTGTGCTGCTGCTGCAGAAGAAGATCCGCCGTACAGGTACGATTGAAAGATAAATTACAGGTCGTGCACTTTCGTGGTGCGCGGCCTTATCGACATTGCTGGCATGGGGTTCCTTGCCATTTGTGAGATGTCCAACCTATAGGAAACAAGGTAATGGACGAGACGCTTAGCGAACTCGGTGAATTTATCGAGCTAACGCTTGGAGACAAAGTTAAGAGCTGGTCGGTTGCTTATGGCGATCTGGCTCTTAATGTGTCCCATGATCAGATTATCAATGTTTTGCGTTTCCTGCGCGATGACGCGCGGTGCGGCTTTGTAGCATTGGTTGATATTTGCGGTGTGGACTGGCCAGCTCGGGAAAAACGTTTCGACGTTGTGTACCACCTGCTTTCCCCCGTTCAGAACTTGCGCGTTCGCGTGAAGGTTCAGACAGATGAGGCCACTCCGGTTCCTTCTGTTATCTCCATTTTCAAGGGTGCTGAATGGTTTGAACGTGAAGCCTACGATATGTACGGCATTCTGTTCACCGGTAACCCGGATCTGCGGCGCTTGCTGACTGACTACGGTTTTGACGGTTTCCCGCTTCGCAAGGATTTTCCTCTGACAGGTTATGTAGAGGTTCGTTACGACGACACCAAAAAGCGTGTTGTTTATGAGCCTGTGCAGCTTACTCAGGAATTCCGTAGTTTTGATTTCCTCTCACCATGGGAAGGTACTGACTATGTGCTTCCTGGTGATGAAAAAGCATCGAACTGAGGCACGGGTAGAGAATGGCTGAGGCTCAGGTACGAAACTTTAATATTAACTTTGGTCCGCAGCACCCTGCGGCGCACGGTGTGCTGCGTCTGGTTCTTGAACTGGACGGTGAGGTGGTCACGCGCGTTGACCCGCATATCGGTCTGCTGCACCGGGGTACTGAAAAACTGATCGAGCATAAGACCTATCTTCAGGCTGTGCCCTACTTCGACCGGTTGGACTATGTAGCACCGATGAATCAGGAGCATGCCTTTGCTCTTGCAGTTGAACGTTTGCTGGGCATTGAGGTGCCAAGGCGCGGTCAGCTGATCCGTGTGCTTTACTCTGAAATCGGACGTTTGCTGTCACACCTTCTGAACGTGACGACGCAGGCGATGGATGTTGGTGCGTTGACGCCGCCGCTGTGGGGTTTTGAGCCTCGCGAAGAGCTTATGGCGTTTTATGAGCGCGGTTGTGGTGCTCGTATGCACGCGGCTTATGTGCGTCCGGGCGGCGTGCATCAGGATCTTCCTGCTCAGTTGCTTGAGGACATGTGGAATTGGTGTGATCCGTTCCTCAAAACCCTTGACGACATTGAAGGTCTTCTGACTGACAACCGTATCTTCAAACAGCGTAACGTTGATATCGGCGTTGTTGATCTTGATGAAGCCTGGGCTATGGGCTTCTCCGGTGTGATGGTTCGTGGTTCCGGTGCGAAGTGGGATTTGCGCAAGTCGCAGCCTTACGAGTGCTACGATGAGATGGAATTCGACATTGCAATCGGTAAGAACGGTGACTGTTACGACCGTTACCTGATCCGCATGTTTGAGATGCACCAGTCTGTTCGCATCATTAAGCAGTGTCTGGAGATGCTGGGTAAGGAAACTGGCCCTGTTTCTTCAACCGATGGTAAAGTGGTTCCACCAAAGCGCGGTGAAATGAAGCGCTCTATGGAAGCTCTGATCCATCACTTCAAGCTTTACACCGAGGGTTATAAAGTCCCTGAAGGCGAGATTTATGCAGCCGTTGAGGCGCCAAAAGGCGAATTCGGCGTGTATCTCGTTTCTGATGGAACCAATAAGCCTTACCGCTGCAAGATCAAGGCTCCTGGCTTTGCTCACCTGCAGGCGTTGGATTACTTGTGCCGCGGCCATATGTTGGCTGACGTTGCCGCTGTCATCGGTTCCATCGATATCGTATTTGGGGAGATTGACCGGTAATGTCAGTGCGTCGTCTTCATCACGAACAGCCAGAGTCTTTTGAGTTCTCTCCAGAAAATCTGGAATGGGCGAATAAAGTTATCGCGCGTTACCCAGAAGGGCGTCAGGCATCTGCTGTCGTGCCAATTCTGTGGCGTGCGCAAGAGCAGGTTGGTTGGGTGACCGAGCCAGCGATCCGTGTGATCTCTGAAATGCTCGATATGCCTCGCATCCGTGTTCTGGAAGTGGCAACCTTCTACACCATGTTCCAGCTGCAGCCGGTCGGTAAAAAAGCACACATTCAGGTGTGTGGTACGACCCCTTGTCAGCTGCGTGGTTCTGAAGAGCTTATCAAAGTTTGTAAAAGCAAGATCTCCGAGACCCCTCATACTCTTTCCGAAGATGGAAACTTCTCCTGGGAAGAGGTTGAGTGCCTTGGTGCTTGTGTAAACGCGCCGATGGTGCAGATCTTCAAGGACTTCTATGAGGATCTGGATGTTGAGAAGTTTGAAAAGCTTCTTGATGACATTGCAGGCGGAAAGCCGGTTCTGCCGGGCCCTCAGGGTGTTGACCGTATCTTCGCGGCACCGGAGGGTGGTCCAACCACATTGCTGAACATTGAGGACACCACAAAGGGTGCACCTCAGGAAGCGATCGTTGTTGACGGTTCTGATGCAGCGTCACGGCACCATGCAGGTGCTGCTCTGAATACTGGCGGTGCTGGTTATACTGGTGTTCCTCGTCCGGCTGAGGCTGGTGTTGCGGAGTTCTTGGAGAGCCACCGCAAAGCTCAGGAAGCCAAAGCGAAAGGTGAGGGGTAAGCGATGCTGAACGATTCCGATCGTATCTTCACCAATATCTATGGTCTGCATGACTGGGGGCTCGAAGGAGCTCGTCAGCGTGGATCATGGTCTGGTACCAAAGACATTATTGACAAAGGTCGCAGCTGGATCATCGACGAAATGAAGACTTCCGGTCTTCGTGGTCGTGGTGGTGCGGGCTTTCCGACTGGCCTGAAGTGGTCCTTCATGCCGAAGGAAAGCGATGGTCGTCCAGCCTATCTCGTGGTCAATGCAGATGAGTCCGAGCCGGGCACCTGTAAAGACCGTGAAATCATGCGTCATGATCCTCACCATCTGGTTGAGGGCTGCTTGCTTGCTGGTTTCGCGATGGGTGCTATTGCAGCGTACATTTACGTGCGCGGCGAGTTCATTCGTGAACGTGAGCGTCTGCAGGCTGCGATTGATCAGGCTTATGATGCTGGCCTGATCGGCAAGAACAACAAGAACGGCTACGACTTTGATATCTACGTGCACCACGGTGCAGGGGCTTACATCTGCGGTGAAGAAACTGCACTGCTGGAAAGTCTTGAAGGTAAAAAAGGTCAGCCGCGTCTGAAGCCTCCATTCCCTGCGAACATGGGTATCTATGGCTGCCCAACCACAGTGAACAATGTGGAATCTATTGCTGTTGCCCCGACCATCTTGCGTCGTGGTGGTGCATGGTTCTCCGGTATTGGCCGCGAAAACAACGCTGGCACAAAGCTGTTCTGTGTTTCCGGACACGTGAATAAGCCTTGTACCGTTGAAGAATCCATGGGTATTCCGTTCAAAGAGCTGATTGAAAAGCACTGCGGTGGTATCCGCGGCGGCTGGGACAATCTGCTGGCGGTTATTCCGGGTGGTTCCTCTGTTCCTTGTGTGAAGGGCGAAGAGATCCGCGACGCCAAGATGGACTTTGACGGTCTGCGCGAAGTTGGCTCTTCCTTGGGTACTGCTGCTGTGATCGTGATGGACAACTCCACGGACATCATCAAAGCGATTGCCCGTCTGTCCTACTTCTACAAACATGAGAGCTGCGGTCAGTGTACGCCGTGCCGTGAAGGTACGGGCTGGATGTGGCGCGTGATGGAGCGGATGGTCAAGGGCGAGAGCTCTTATGAAGAAATCGACATGCTGTTCAAAGTAACCAAGCAGGTGGAAGGTCATACGATCTGCGCGCTTGGTGATGCGGCTGCATGGCCTATTCAGGGTTTGATCAAAAACTTCCGCCCTGTGATTGAAGATCGGATCGATCAATACGTTGCTACGCAGCGCACACCGACCGACAAGATTGCAGCGGAGTAGGGGATATGAAGATCAGCAATGAGAAAAAACGTCTGAATGTGAACGAAAGCGACCTTTCCGGTTCTTTGTTTGTGGATTGCAATCTGTCTGGTTGCTCTTTCACGAATGTGAATCTGTCCGGTGGCCGCATCAACGACGTTAATCTCTCAGGCTGGTCTATCCTTGATGCAAACCTTTCTGGTTGGTCAGTCGAGAAAGTCAATCTTTCTGGGCTGATCCTTGAAAATGCCAATCTGGCTGGCGCTAAACTCAAAAGCTGCCGGCTTGAGGGCATGACCATCGATGGAATTGAAGTGACTGAGCTTCTTAAAGCTTATCGGGCTAAAGAAGCTAAGGGTGAGGATGCCAACGCATGACCAAGCTTGTCGTCGACGGCAAAGAAATTGAAGTTCCTGCGGAATATACCGTTATGCAGGCCTGTGAAGAGGCCGGCGCGGAAATTCCTCGGTTCTGTTTTCATGACCGGCTTTCAGTAGCCGGCAACTGCCGCATGTGCCTTGTAGAAGTAAAAGGCGGACCGCCAAAGCCGGTTGCCTCTTGTGCAATGGGTGTGCGCGATCTGCGTCCGGGACCAGAAGGCCAGCCACCAGAGATTTTTACAAAATCTCCTATGGTGAAAAAGGCGCGTGAAGGTGTGATGGAGTTTCTCCTGATCAACCACCCGCTGGACTGCCCTATCTGTGACCAAGGCGGTGAGTGTGATCTTCAGGATCAGGCCATGGCTTACGGTGTAGATAGTTCCCGTTATGCGGAAAACAAGCGCGCAGTTGAAAATAAATATGTCGGTCCGCTTGTTAAGACGATCATGACACGCTGCATTCACTGCACGCGCTGTGTTCGCTTTACGACCGAGGTTGCCGGTGTTTCCGAACTGGGCCTGATTGGTCGCGGTGAAGATGCCGAGATTACCACTTATCTTGAAGAAGCGCTTTCTTCCGAGCTGCAGGGCAATGTGATTGACCTTTGCCCGGTTGGTGCTCTGACTTCCCGTCCATACGAGTTCAATGCTCGTCCATGGGAACTGGTGAAGACAGAAAGCGTCGATGTGATGGACGCTCTTGGCTCTGCAATCCGTGTGGATACACGCGGTAAAGAAGTCATGCGCATCATGCCTCGCCTCAATGAAGAGGTGAACGAGGAATGGATCTCCGATAAAACCCGCTTCATCTGGGATGGTCTGAAGACACAGCGTCTGGATCGCCCGTATGTGAAGCAGGAGGGCAAGCTGGCTCCTGCGAGCTGGACTGACGCTCTGAACGCGGTTGCGGCCAAGGTGAAAGCGGCTGGTGGTTCTAAAACTGCTGCGATCGCTGGTGACCTTGCAACTGTTGAAGAGATGTTTGCTCTGAAGGCTTTGATGGAGAGTGTTGGTTCCGCCAACATGGATTGCCGTCAAGATGGTGCACAGCTTGATCCATCGCTTGGCCGGACAACCTATCTGTTTAACTCTTCCGTAGAAGGCATTGAAGATGCTGACGTAATCCTTCTCGTGGGTGCTAATCCACGTGTTGAAGCGCCTGTTCTCAATGCTCGCATCCGTAAGGTGTGGCGTCATGGCGGTGCAAAAGTTGGTCTGATTGGCCAGCCTGCAGACCTGACTTATGATGTGGATTACCTCGGTGCTGGTCCGGACACTCTGGCGGATCTTGCTTCTGGCAAGAATGCATTTGCAGAGGTCCTGAAGAACGCGAAGAATCCAATGATTATCGTTGGTGAAGGCGCGATTGCCCGTGAAGACGGTGCAGCTGTGCTGGCTGCTGCTGCCAAGCTTGCTGAAAGCGTTGGTGCTGTGAGCGATGAGTGGAACGGCTTTAACGTTCTGCACACTGCTGCCAGCCGCGTTGGTGGTTTGGATATCGGACTTGTTCCGGGTGAGGGCGGTCTGGATACTGGCGGTATTCAAGACGCAGCTGCCAAAGGCGACCTTGATGTTGTGTTCCTGCTTGGCGCAGATGAACTGGACATGTCTTCCTTTGGTGATGCGTTTGTTGTTTACATCGGTACCCACGGTGACCGTGGTGCACACCGCGCTGACGTTATTCTGCCAGGCGCTGCTTACACCGAAAAACCAGGGACCTTTGTGAACCTGGAAGGCCGTGTACAGCTGGCAAATCGCGCTGCATTCCCTCCTGGTGATGCACGTGAGGACTGGGCGATCATTCGTGCGCTTTCCGGTGCACTTGGTAAGCCGCTTTCCTTCAACAGCTTTGCGCAGTTGCGCGGTGCTGTTGTTGAGGCCGTTCCTCATATGGCGAATGTAAATTGCATCGCGACCGGTGTTGCTTCGGATGTTTCCAAGCTTACCGCACGCGGTGGTGACATGAATGGTGCCGGTTTCGCACAGGCATTCAATGATTTTTATCTAACCAACCCGATTGCCCGAGCTTCAGCGGTGATGGCCGAGTGTTCCGCACTTGCCATGCAGCGCCGAGCTGAGGCGGCGGAATAAGGGGACGGTGAGCATGGAAGCTTTTTTCTGGGATTATGGCTGGCCGCTGATCATCATGCTCTTCCAGAGCGTGTTGTTGATGGTCGTGCTGCTGCTGATCGTTGCTTACATTCTATACGCTGACCGTAAGATCTGGGCTGCTGTCCAGATCCGTCGTGGTCCTAACGTTGTTGGCCCCTGGGGCTTGCTGCAGAGTTTTGCGGATCTTTTGAAATTCGTTTTGAAAGAGCCAGTGATCCCATCGGGATCTGATAAGTTCCTGTTTTTGTTTGCGCCGCTGATTACAGTGGTTCTCTCTCTCGCTGCATGGGTGGTTATGCCTGTTGCGGATGGCTGGGTGATTGCAAACATCAACGTGGGTATTTTGTATGTGTTCGCGATCAGCTCCCTTGGAGTTTACGGCGTGATCATCGGTGGTTGGGCTTCCAACTCCAAATACCCGTTCCTGTCAGCTCTGCGTTCCGCAGCTCAGATGGTTTCTTACGAAGTGTCTATCGGCTTCGTGATCGTGACTGTTCTGCTTTGCGTTGGTTCGTTGAACCTGACCGAGATCGTTTATGCGCAACAGGCTCGCGGGCTTGCTCACGTGCTGGGCGTTCCATGGTTGTCTATCTTGAACTGGTACTGGTTGCCGCTGTTCCCGATGTTCGTGGTGTTCTTTGTTTCCGCACTTGCTGAAACAAACCGTCCGCCATTCGATCTGGCAGAGGCGGAATCTGAACTGGTTGCAGGCTTCATGGTTGAGTATGGCTCTACCCCTTACATGATGTTCATGTTGGGTGAGTATGTGGCGATCTCCTTGATGTGTGGTCTGATGACCATCCTGTTCATGGGTGGCTGGTTGCCTCCACTGGATATCGCACCATTCACATGGGTGCCTGGTATCGTCTGGTTCCTGCTCAAGTGTCTGTTGGTGTTCTTCTTCATCTCCATGGCCAAAGCAATGGTCCCGCGGTATCGCTATGACCAGCTGATGCGTCTGGGTTGGAAAGTCTTCCTGCCGCTGTCACTGGCAATGGTGTTCATCGTGGCCTTCGTGCTGATGTTCATGGGCTGGACCCCACCAGTGGGTGGGTTCGGAGCATGATTTCCATCGCCGGGTTAATCGGCGGTGTCATGGGAATTTACCTTGGATGGCTGAACTACCGTCTCCTTCTTGGATTTATGGAGGCAGCCATCAACAAAGGAAAAGAGCGCAACCCAGCTGAAAAAGGTTGGGTTGAGCTGGCGGAACCGACGATCCGCAAAGTCATTTTTACCCTGACGATAATCGGGATTCCGATTATCGGATATCTCGCCGGAGCTAGCATTGCTCCTTAATTCGAGAGGAAAGGGTAACGAGAACCTAGTATGACTTCTTGGAAGTGCTCATAGGTTCTCTTGGATTGTAATCGATCTTTCATGCCGGTGGCATGTTCGATCAAGAAAGGGCTGTAAAGGCTATGGGACTGGGACAGGCCGCAAAGTCGTTGCTTTTGAAGGAGTTCGTATCGGCGTTTTTTCTTGCCATGCGTTATTTCTTCAAGCCAAAGCCGACGATTAACTATCCCTTTGAGAAGGGTGCTGTAAGCCCGCGTTTTCGCGGTGAACACGCCTTGCGCCGGTATCCGAATGGAGAAGAGCGCTGCATTGCTTGTAAGCTGTGTGAAGCGATCTGCCCTGCGCAGGCCATTACGATTGAAGCTGGACCTCGTCGTAATGACGGGACACGCCGTACCACTCGCTACGACATTGACATGACCAAGTGCATTTACTGCGGGTTCTGTCAGGAAGCGTGTCCGGTGGATGCGATCGTGGAAGGCCCGAACTTTGAATTTGCGACCGAGACGCGGGAAGAGCTGTTCTACGACAAGGACAAGCTGCTTGCGAATGGGGAGCGTTGGGAGCGTGAGATCGCTCACAATATCGAATTGGATGCTCCGTACCGTTAAGGTAACGGGAGTGGATTGTGTCCGGTTGGGGCTTTGCACTGACCGGGCGAGACAATAGGACAAAGGCAACCTAAAAATGGTTTTGCAGGCCCTGTTTTTCTATCTGTTTGCCGCACTTGCGGTGGCCTCTGCCTTCATGGTGATTGCTTCTCGCAATCCGGTTCACTCAGTGCTGTTCCTCATCCTGTGCTTCTTTAATGCAGCCGGGTTGTTTGTACTGATTGGTGCCGAGTATCTGGCGATGCTTCTGGTTGTTGTCTACGTGGGTGCGGTCATGGTGCTGTTCCTGTTCGTGGTCATGATGCTGGATGTTGACTTTGCCGAAATGCGTCAGGGGTTCTTGCAGTATTTGCCAATCGGCGCGCTGATTGGTGCAATTCTGCTGGCTGAACTTTTGATGGTTGCCAGTGGCTGGTACATCGCTCCTGGCATGTTAGGTGAAGGGTCCGCCCCGACACCTCCTGTTGAGCAGACACAAAATATCGCCGCTATCGGTGAATTGCTTTACACCCGCTACATTTACTGGTTCCAGGTTTCTGGTCTGGTGCTGCTGGTTGCAATGATCGGTGCGATTGTATTGACCCTCCGCCATAAGCCGGGCGTACGCCGTCAGAACATCTCTGAGCAGGTTGCCCGTCGTCCTGAAACTTCGATCGAAGTGGTCAAAGTTGAAAGAGGCAAGGGGTTGTAAGACGCGTTTGTAACGGGTCTTCATCACTAATTCGTGCCGGAGAAAAGGCCTTCCTCCTGAAGGTTCCTTCTCCGGAATTTGAATAGAACACGGGGAGCACTGAGAGGCGCCCATGGAAATTGGCATAGCGCACTATCTCGGGGTCGCAGCGATCCTATTCACCATCGGGATCTTTGGCATCTTTCTCAACCGAAAGAACGTCATCGTGATCCTGATGTCTATCGAGCTCTTATTGCTCGCAGTTAATATCAACCTGGTGGCATTTTCCTACTTCATGCAGGACATGGTTGGTCAGATCTTTGCGCTCCTGGTCCTTACCGTTGCAGCAGCAGAGGCGGCCATTGGTCTTGCTATTCTGGTTGTTTACTTCCGTAACCGCGGCTCTATTGCCGTGGAAGACATCAATATGATGAAAGGCTGAGGGGCGGATGTTTTCAGCAATCGTTTTTCTGCCGTTGCTTGGCTTCCTGATTGTCGGAATGTTCGGCAATCGGCTTGGGGTCAAAGCCAGCGAGTACATCACCAGCGGCTTCATGATTGTCGCAGCCCTTTTGTCATGGGTGGTGTTTTTTCAATACGGCCTTGGGTCGGAGAGCACGCAGATTGTGACAATTTTCCGCTGGATCACCTCTGGGGATCTATCGGTTAACTGGACAATTCGTGTTGATACACTCACCGCAGTGATGCTGGTGGTTGTGAACTCCGTTTCCTGTCTGGTTCACATTTACTCTATCGGGTACATGCACCACGATCCGCATCGTCCGCGGTTCTTTGCATACCTTTCCTTCTTTACCTTCTCAATGTTGGCACTGGTCACCTCTGATGACTTGCTGCAAATGTTCTTTGGTTGGGAAGGCGTTGGTCTGGCATCCTATCTGTTGATCGGGTTCTGGTACAAGAAACCTTCTGCCAATGCGGCTGCGATGAAAGCATTCATCGTCAACCGTGTGGGTGATTTTGGTTTCGCTCTGGGTATCTTCGGTGTTTTCTACCTGTACGGTTCCATCGACTTCGCAACGATTTTCAGCAGCGGTCCTTCTCTTCTTGAGAATAAAGAGCCAGTCCTGAACTTCCTTGGTTATGAGTTGATGCCTGAAGCGGCGCTGACAGTTGTCTGTCTGCTGCTCTTCATGGGTGCCATGGGTAAATCAGCTCAGTTCCTGCTTCACACCTGGTTGCCGGATGCGATGGAAGGCCCAACGCCTGTTTCCGCGCTAATCCACGCTGCGACCATGGTGACGGCTGGTGTGTTCATGGTTGCGCGTCTTGCGCCAATCTTTGAACTTGCGCCAACGGCCCTGACTGTTGTGACCTTCTTTGGTGCGACGACTGCCTTCTTTGCAGCGACCATTGGCTGTGTGCAGAACGATATCAAGCGCGTGATTGCCTATTCCACCTGTTCTCAGTTGGGGTACATGTTCGTGGCGCTGGGTGTTGGTGCATTCGGTGTTGGTATCTTCCACCTGTTCACACACGCGTTCTTTAAAGCGCTGCTGTTCTTATGCGCTGGCTCCGTTATTCACTCTGTGTCTGACGAGCAGGACATGCGTAAAATGGGTGGTCTGCGTAAGCACATTCCATGGACCTACTGGACCATGATGATTGGTACGCTGGCACTGACTGGTTTCGGTATTCCGTTTACCTACATCGGTACAGCTGGCTTCATCTCCAAAGATGCGATCATTGAAGCTGCTTATGTTGGTCACAACATGTTTGCGTCCTATGCCTTCTGGGCAACGGTGCTTGCAGCTGCGCTGACCAGTTTCTACAGCTGGCGTTTGGTGTTCATGACCTTCCACGGCAAGACTCGAGCTTCTGTTGATGTGATGAAACACATCCATGAGAGCCCATGGGTTATGCTTGTACCGCTGCTGTTGCTTGCACTTGGTGCTGCTTTTGCCGGTATGGTGTTCAAGGATGCCTTTATTGGTGCTGACTATCTCAGCTTCTGGAAGAATGTCTTTGGCGGTACGAACAGTGAGCTCGCAGTCATTGAAGAAATGCATCACGTCCATTGGCTCGTGAAGCTTTCCCCATGGCTCGCAATGGCTGGCGGTTTCATCATCGCTTACCTCTTCTACATCGCTAAACCAGACATGCCGAAGGCTCTGGCAGAGCGTCATAAGCCTCTGTACCTGTTCCTCCTGAACAAGTGGTACTTCGATGAGCTTTATGACTTCCTGTTCGTAAAACCTTCCCTGGCTCTTGGCCGCTTCCTGTGGAAGCGCGGTGACGGCACTGTGATTGACGGACTTGGTCCTGACGGTGTTGCTTCACGCGTTCAGCAGGTTACCGGTTGGGTTGTTCGCCTGCAGTCTGGCTACATCTATCACTACGCATTCGCCATGTTGATCGGGGTTGCCTTCTTCGTGACCCTGGCCATGTTCTCCGGTGGGGGAGTTCATTAATGAACGACTGGTCCATCCTTTCCATCACAACATTTCTCCCACTGGTCGGTGTGTTCTTCATCCTGCTGGTGCGGGGAGATGACCCAGATGCGAAAACGAATATTCGGCGTGTTGCGCTGATTACGACGAGTTTCACATTTATCGTCTCCTTGTTCATCTGGGGCGGGTTCACCAATGAGAACCCTGGCTTCCAGATGGTGGAGAAGCACAACTGGTTTGGTGACACCTTCACCTACCACATGGGCGTTGACGGCATTTCCATGCTGTTCGTGATCCTGACTACTTTCCTTATGCCGCTGTGTATTCTGGCGAGCTGGGAAAGCATTCAGACCCGCGTCAAGGAATACATGATCGCTTTCCTCGTACTGGAAACACTGATGATCGGTGTGTTCTGTTCGCTGGATCTGGTTCTGTTCTACGTGTTCTTTGAAGCTGGCCTTATTCCGATGTTCCTGATCATCGGTGTTTGGGGTGGTCCGCGCCGCGTTTATGCAAGCTACAAGTTCTTCCTGTACACCTTGCTCGGCTCCGTGCTGATGCTGGCGGCTATCATGGCCATGTACTGGCAGGCTGGTACGCTGGATATTCCAACTCTGCTTAATGAGAGCGAATTCCCGGCTGCGATGCAGACGTGGTTGTGGCTGGCCTTCTTCGCAAGCTTTGCAGTGAAGATGCCAATGTGGCCTGTTCACACCTGGTTGCCAGATGCTCACGTGGAAGCGCCGACGGCTGGTTCTGTTGTTCTGGCTGCGATCCTGCTGAAGATGGGTGGTTATGGGTTCCTTCGGTTCTCACTACCAATGTTCCCAATCGCCAGTGATATGTTCGCACCGTTCATCTTCACACTGTCTGTCGTTGCGATCATCTACACCTCACTGGTGGCGCTGGCGCAGGAAGACATCAAGAAGCTGATTGCCTACTCATCCGTTGCTCATATGGGCTTCGTGACCATGGGTATCTTCTCTGCCAACGCGCAGGGTATTGAAGGCGCGATCTTCATGATGCTGGCTCACGGTCTGATCTCTGGCGCACTGTTCCTGTGTGTTGGTGTGATTTATGACCGGATGCATACCCGTCAGATTACCGCTTATGGTGGCCTCGTGAACAACATGCCTCGTTATGCGGTGGCGTTCATGATCTTCACCATGGCAAACGTTGGTTTGCCAGGTACAGCCGGCTTCGTGGGTGAATTCCTGACTATGATTGGTGTGTTCCAGGTGAACACCTGGGTGGCGTTCTTTGCTGCGACTGGTGTGATCCTGTCTGCTGCTTACGCTTTGTTCCTTTACCGCCGCGTCGTGTTTGGTGCGTTGGAGAAGGAAAGCCTCAAGTCCATGCTGGACCTGACAGGCCGTGAGAAGCTGATCCTCGCTCCGCTGATCATTTTGACTATCTTCTTCGGGTTCTACCCAGCAGCAGTGCTGGATGTGACGTCCGCGTCCGTTGGTGCCCTTATCGAAAACTACAATGCCGCGCTTGATGCAGGGGGTCTTGCCCATGCAGCCGCTGCAGTGTCTAGCCATTAACAGGGGACCGTGCACTCATGAATGCTGAGCTTCTAGCTATTCCTGATCTAATGCCGGTATTGCCCGAGATCCTTCTGGTTCTCGGCGCAATGGTCCTGCTGATGGTTGGAGCTTTTGGTGGAGAGAAATCCACTCCGCTGGTAACGGGTATCTGTGTTGCGTTGCTCACTGTTGCGGGTCTGATCCTGCTGGTGAGCCCGCATTACGGCACAACATTTGACGGCGCATTCGTACAGGACGCGTTCTCCCAGTATATGAAAATACTGGTGCTGATCGGGTCCGGCTTTGCGATTGCGATGTCCGTTGCTTACGCACGTTCTCAGAACTTTGACCGCTTTGAATACCCGATCCTCATCGTGATCGCGACCGTTGGTATGATGCTGATGCTTTCAGCCAACGATCTGATCTCCATGTATCTGGGTGTTGAGCTGCAGTCTCTGGCTCTTTACGTGGTTGCTGCGATTAACCGTGACTCTGTTCGTTCTACTGAGGCTGGCCTGAAGTACTTCGTCCTTGGTGCGTTGTCTTCCGGTATGCTGCTTTACGGTATGTCCTTCATCTACGGCTTTACCGGCCACACTGACTTTACTGGCATCGCGGCGGCTCTGACAGACGATCGTGCATCCCTTGGTCTGGTGTTCGGTATCGTGTTCATGCTGGCAGGTATTGCCTTCAAGATCTCTGCGGTTCCATTCCATATGTGGACCCCGGACGTTTATGAGGGTGCACCAACACCAGTTACTGCGTTCTTTGCAGCAGCGCCTAAAATTGCTGCGTTCGGTATGCTGATCCGTGTGCTGGTTGAGCCTTTGGGCAATGTGACCACGGACTGGCAGCAGATCGTTGTGTTCATCGCTATCGCGTCCATGGGTCTTGGTGCCTTTGCTGCGATTGGTCAGAAGAACATCAAACGTCTGATGGCATACTCTTCCATTGGTAACATGGGTTACGCTCTGGTTGGTCTGGCAGCTGGTACTGAAGCTGGTGTCCACGGTCTGATCGTGTTCATGACTGCTTACCTTGCGATGACACTGGGTGCGTTTGCTTGCATCCTTTCCATGCGCCGCAAGGAAGGTATGGTTGAAGAGATCTCCGATCTTGCAGGTCTTTCCAAGACCAACCTGCCAATGGCAGTGTTGCTTGCAGTGATCATGTTCTCCCTGACCGGTCTGCCACCACTCATCGGCTTCTTTGGTAAGTTCTACGTGTTCATCGCTGCGATGGATGCAGGTCTTGCTCCATTGGTCGTGATTGGTCTGGTGACCAGCGTTGTGGCTGCTTACTATTACCTGCGTGTGATCAAGGTCATGTTCTTTGATGATGCGACTGGCGAGTTCCTGCCAATGTCTGGTGAAATGAAAATTGTGCTTGGTCTTTCCAGCGCAGTTGTCGGACTGTTCTTCATCATGCCGGAACCAATTATGAATGCGGCTGCCAATGCGGCTGGCGTTTTGTTCTAGTTTCCTATGATGAACCTTGGACAATTACAAGACGAAGGCCCGGTGCGATCTGCACCGGGCTTTTGTTTTGAGTATTACGACCAGATCGGGTCCACCAATACTCACGGCCTGCACAAGGCACGGGAAGGGCATCCGGGTAATCTGTGGGTCCGCTCCGATATTCAACTGAGCGGGCGCGGACGTCGTGGACGGGCGTGGACTTCGGAGCCCGGCAATCTGTTTGCCTCAGTGTTGCTGCGGGTGGGTGTACAGAACGAGAAGATCGTTCAGCTGCCCTTTGTAGCTGCTCTTGCTCTTGGAGAGGCTATTGAACGGGCAACTGGTGCGCATAATCTGGTGCAACTGAAGTGGCCGAATGATGTGCTCATCGACGGACAAAAAGTCTCTGGCATATTGCTTGAGAGCGAAAGTGGGCCTAATGGTGAGCTGTGCCTTGTGTGCGGTTTTGGCGTCAACGTGTCTCATCACCCGGATCTGGGTGATTATGCTGTTACAGATTTACGCAGCATGGGATACATGTGTGAGCCGCAACAGGTCTTTGACGCTCTTGCGCAAAGTTTTGCACGATGGCTGGAAACGTGGAAAGCTGCCAGTGGGTTTGAAGAGATCAGATCTGCATGGCTGCGACGCGCCGTGGGGCGCGGGAAACCGATCCGTGTCCGCCTGAGCAATGAAGAGTTTTCCGGTGTCTTTATGGACATCGACCAAATGGGCCGCCTGATCGTCAAGATGGATCATGGTGGCGAGCGGCTGGTGACAGCCGGAGATGTTTTCTTTTCCTGAAGACGTGCAAAGCGTGTTCTGCTGGCTTTTTGAATACTAAGGCCACACGTCTGTCAGGACATAGAGCAAGTTGCGTTCATTAGCATTCACGCATCTCGCTCTTAGTTCTTTTGTTTGAGCGAATTCCTGTTGCTTGATTGGTCCCAATCAAACGGAACACGCTCTAGAGATTATACGCGTATTCTCATTCCGGGAACCGGAACCATTTATTGAGAATATGCTTTGAAGGAGTCTTAGATGTCGAGCACTCAAGAGCTCGTATTCCTGCCTTTGGGCGGTGTTGGCGAAATTGGAATGAACCTTGGTCTTTATGGATATGGACCTGAGGACGACCGTCGCTGGCTGATTGTTGATTTTGGTGTCTCATTTGCCGGACCGGAATTGCCGGGTGTGGATCTTGTTCTGCCAGATATTCGTTTTCTGGAAGAAGAGCGTTCTCGCATTGATGGCATCGTCATCACGCATGCTCACGAAGATCATTACGGCGCATTGTCCTACCTCTGGAAGCGGCTCGAATTACCGGTCTACGCGACCGAGTTCACTGCTCGCCTTCTGGAAGCCAAGCTGATTGGCGATGGTGCGGATTATGAAATTCCGGTGACTGTTGTTAATCAGGGAGATCGTTTCAAAGCCGGTATCTTTGATATTGAGATGGTGACCATGACCCACTCGATCCCGGAGCCGTGTGCTCTGGCTATTCGTGTTGGCGGTCAGCTGGTGTTGCATTCCGGTGACTGGAAGATCGATCTGACACCGGGCATTGGTAAAGCGATCGACCTTCAGCGTTTGCGTGAACTGGGAGATGAAGGCGTTGATGTCTTTGTCTGTGACAGCACCAATGCAGTCCGTGACGGGGTCAGCCCGAGTGAAGCGGATGTGAAGGAAGAGCTGACACGGATTATCAAAAAGGCACCGAACCGCGTTGCTGTGACCACGTTTGCCTCCAACGTTGCGCGTATGCGGGCGGTTGCTGAAGCGGCAATGGCGGCAGAGCGTGAGATTGTTGTGATTGGCCGGAGCATGCAGCGCACTGTCGAGATCGCGCGTGATCTGGGCTATCTTGATGGACTGGCGCCATTCCGTGATGAAGAGACCTATGGATCTTTGCCACGTAATAAGGTTGTCGCTCTTTGCACTGGTTCGCAAGGCGAAGCGCGCGCTGCGATGGCCCGTATTGCAGGTGATCAACACCGTCAGGTCGCGCTGTCTGCTGGTGATATGGTTATCTTCTCCAGTCGGACTATTCCGGGCAATGAAAAGGCTGTTTCCAATATCATCAACCAGCTGACCCACGAAGGGTTGAAGGTGGTGACAGATCGTGATGCGCTGGTGCACGTGTCTGGGCATCCGCGTCGTGGTGAGCTGGATCAGGTTTACAATCTTGTGCGCCCGAAGAAAGTTCTACCGGTTCACGGTGAGCCGCTGCACCTGCAGTGTCATAAGGACTTTGCGATCAGCAAAGGCGTGAAGGACGTTAAGATCATCCGTGATGGCGACATGGTGCGCCTGCATCCGGGTGGGCTTGAGGTTATTGATGAAGCACCTGCCGGTATTCTGGTTCGCGATGGCCATTTGATTGCAGCGCCTGAGGAAACTGGTGTTCAGGAACGCCGGAAGCTTTCTTATGGCGGCTGCGTGACGGTCTCTCTGATTGTGGATGGTCGCGGCGAGTTGCTTGGTGATATCGATGTGGTTCTGTTCGGGATGCCGGATGAAACTGAAAACGGGACACCGTTTGAGGATGCCGTTCGTGATGCCGTTTATGGTGCTGTGATTTCCATTCCAAAGAGCCGCCGCCGTGATGTGGAACTGGTGCGTGAAGCTGCCAGACGGGCGGGGCGTTATGCAGTTGTAGAGCATTGGGGCAAGAAGCCTCTTTGTAAGGCATTGGTGCAGCGCGTCTGATCCTCAGACACATTTTTGAGATAGTCAAAGGCCGCAGATGAGCATATCATCTGCGGCCTTTGACTTTTGATCCAATGGACTTTGTGAATGAAATCTGTTCCTTAGAACTCATAGGCGTTCATCTGCAGATAGGTGCTGTGCTCTGACATTTTGTTTGAGCAGCTTCTTGTCATTTGATTGTGTGCAATCGAATGGAACGCGCTCTAGAACAAAGAGTTATTGGGAGGACCGTCATGATTGGACGATTGAACCACGTCGCGATTGCCGTGTTGGATATGGAAGAAGGCCTGAAGGTGTATCGTGATGCACTCGGCGGCATTGCCTCAGAAAAAGTGGCACAGCCGGATCATGGTGTTTCGACCGTGTTTATCGAGCTTCCAAACACGAAGATCGAACTGCTGGAGCCGCTTGGCGAGAATTCTCCGATCTCCAAGTTTCTGGAGCGTAACACGCAAGGTGGTATCCATCACATCTGTTATGAAGTTGATGACATTCTTGCAGCGCGCGATCAGCTGGTTGCTAACGGAGCCCGGATTCTGGGTGATGGTGAGCCGAAGATTGGTGCACATGGCAAGCCGGTGTTGTTCTTGCACCCAAAAGACTTCCTTGGAACATTGACCGAGTTGGAACAGGCTTAAGTTTGCCTTGAAAGACTTGTGGTTTGAGGAAACTGGAAGGCTTTCGGTTCGGGCCTAATTCTTGTAGGTAAAAACCTGTAGTGCGCTGGTCGCTTTGTGATACAACAGTAAGGTGACCAGCCGCAGAAGAAACAAGAACGTTCCAGGAGCACATTTATGGCTACGCCGCTACTCGTTGCACTCTACTTCATGATGTGGTGGATTTTGTTTCTGGCCATTTTGCCGTTTGGTGTTCGCACTCAGGCGGAAGAGGGCGAAGTAGTTCCGGGAACGACTGAGAGCGCGCCCAAAAATCCTCAGATGCTGAAGAAGGTGATCATCAACACGATTGTAACGACAATTGTGTTCGTTGCCTTCTATTGGTTCCTTGAGTCCGGCCTTGGCGCGCATCTGTTTCCACTTGTTGATCAATTAATGGGCAACGCTCCTTCCTGATTTTGGTTTTGCACATCAATTGTGTGGCGTAAAATCAGCGAGTTACAGAGCAAATCCATCAAGTGTCAAAAAAAGAGATTCTCTAGAATCGCTTTTTTTGCGTTTAGAGGGGTGTTGTTGGAGAGGCACTTGTCCCTGCTGTATTCAGACTCTGGTGAGTATGCTGATATGAGTAAACTGAATGCGGTATTCATAGAATATCATGGAGTGAAACGGCAGAAATTGGCGAAAAAAAAGCAAGGCCGAAGCCTTGCTGTTAGAACGAGTTCCGCGTCTAAATGTTCTCTTTGCACTTGCGTAGAGTGCCGGCTGCAACCAAACGGGCGCCCGAGAACCTTCCTCCCAAGACTAAAGATCGCGATACCTTGCAACACCGCTTAAGGGTGTTGTTTTTGTTGTTGAACAGACACTAACGTAATCACATTAGTTTGTCATCATTTTGTATCAATTCGCCGCAATTTTTTGCTTGCCTAAAATTTTAGCTATAATTTTTCGGAGATTCCGTGAGTTGACCCCAAAGGTGTAGGCAAAAAGCTGCGTGTATGGGGAAATATGTCTTAGAAAATTGGCATATAGCCATGTTGGCAGTTACAACAGGCGTTCTGCTTGCTAAGAAGACATAGAAATGATGTTTGGTGGTGAGCCAGAGCTTGCGTGCCTTTAAACCTGAAGAGTTAAACTAATGCGTTTGTCCCGATATTTCCTGCCTATTTTGAAGGAAACTCCGAAAGAAGCCGAGATCGTATCGCACCGCCTGATGTTGCGTGCGGGTATGGTCCGTCAGCAGTCAGCCGGGATTTATGCATGGCTGCCGCTTGGCCACCGTGTGCTCAACAAGATTCAGCGAATTGTTGAAGAAGAGCAGAACCGCTCCGGTGCTGTCCAGCTGCTTATGCCAACCATTCAGCCAGCTGACCTGTGGCGCGAAAGTGGCCGCTATGATGCATACGGCAAAGAAATGCTGCGCATTGAAGACCGTCATGAACGGGAAATGCTCTTTGGTCCAACCAATGAAGAGATGATCACTGACATCTTCCGCAGCTATGTGCGCTCCTACAAGGACCTGCCGCTGAACCTTTATCATATACAGTGGAAGTTCCGCGATGAAGTGCGTCCTCGTTTTGGCGTGATGCGTGGCCGTGAGTTCCTGATGAAGGATGCTTATTCCTTCGATCTGGACAAAGAACGTGCAACAGAAGCCTACCGCCGCATGTTCGTCGCTTATTTGCGCACCTTTGCCCGCATGGGTCTGACTGCAATTCCTATGAAGGCGGACACTGGCCCGATCGGCGGCGACCTGTCTCACGAGTTCATCGTGCTGGCGTCTACCGGTGAGAGTGAAGTGTTCCTTGATAAGGATATTCTTGGCCTGCCAACCCCGGCGGAAGACATTGATTTCAATGGTGACCTTTCCGGCATTATTGAGCAGTGGACCACGCCTTACGCTGCAACTGATGAGATGCATGACGAAGCTGCCTTTGAGGCTGTTGCAGAAGACAAGAAGGTTTCTGCACGCGGTATTGAAGTTGGCCACATCTTCTACTTCGGCACCAAATACTCCGAGCCTATGGGCGCGAAAGTGATGACTGCTGAAGGCAAGGAACAGCCTGTTCACATGGGTTCCTACGGCATTGGTGTATCTCGTCTGCTGGGTGCGATCATTGAAGCGTGCCATGATGATGATGGCATTGTCTGGCCAAAAGAAGTTGCGCCGTTCCATGTTGGTTTGATCAACATGAAGGTTGGTTCTGAGTGCGATGAAGTTTGTGAGAGCGTTTACGCGGAGCTGGAAAAGGCTGGCGTTGAGGTTCTTTATGATGACCGCAAGACCAGTGCAGGCCAGAAATTTGCAAGCATGGATCTGATTGGTCTGCCGTATCAGCTGGTTGTTGGCCCACGTGGTCTGAAGACTGGTGAAGTGGAAGTCAAAGACCGTGCAACTGGTGATCGCGAAATGTTGACCCCGGAAGCGGCTGTCAACAAACTGATTTCTGCCTTAAAAGGCTGATATCAGCGAAGCTTGGGGTAACTCAGTAGCTTCAATGGTATGCTAGGTGCCGGCGGCCTTTCTGCTGCCGGGCCTTTTTGCCAGAGCTTATGGCACTTGCTCTTCATGCTCCCTATATTCCACGGGGTAGTTGAACAGGCGGAAACGGAGAATAGTCTAGTATGACGGCAGAGATTCAGGCGGCTCATCCCGGAAAGAACCGGTGGTTTGCACCCTTTGAGTGGATGCTGGCAGGGCGTTATCTGCGCTCCAGACGCAAAGAAACTTTCATTTCAATTATTGCCGGTCTGTCCTTTTTGGGCATCACTTTGGGCGTAGCAACTCTTATCATCGTTATGGCGGTGATGAACGGGTTCCGCACGGAGCTGCTGACCAAAATTCTTGGCATCAACGGACATGTACTTGTGCAGCCCATAGATAGCCCGCTCAATGACTATGAGGCGACCTCGGTCAAACTGGCTGGCATTGACGGTGTTGATTTTGCTATGCCGTTTGTTGAAGGGCAGGCGATGATCTCCGGACCAAGCGCTGATCTGGGCGCTTTGTTCCGCGGTGTTCATAAGGCTGATCTTGATAAGCTGGATCTGGTGTCCGGGAATGTTCTGCTTGGAACGCTGGATGGGTTTGATGATGGTGAAGGTGTTGCCATTGGCTCCCGTCTTGCGCGTCAGCTGGGTGTTACTGTTGGTGATACGGTTCGCGTGATTACTCCGCGTGGCAGCATCACGCCGATGGGGATGACCCCGCGCGTGAAGGGCTATCCGGTCTCTGCGATCTTCCAGATTGGTATGAGCGAATATGATGGCACGATTGCCTTCATGCCGTTTAATGAAGCACAGCTGTACTTCAATAAAGAAGGTCTGGCGACGGGCATTGAGGTCTATGCTGATGACCCGGATGCTGTTGGTCCGCTGCGACCTGTCATTGAAGAAGAGGCCGGACGGCCTGTGTTCGTTTCTGACTGGCGCCAGCGCAATATGACGTTCTTCTCAGCGCTTGAAGTCGAGCGTAACGTGATGTTCCTGATCCTCACGCTGATTGTTCTTGTGGCCGCTCTGAATATCATTTCCGGCATGACCATGCTTGTGAAAGATAAGGGCCGTGATATCGCCGTGTTGCGCACGATGGGTGCAACTCGTGGCGCGGTGATGCGGATCTTCATCATCACGGGGGCCAGCATTGGAACCATTGGTACGTTTGCCGGGTTTATTCTGGGTACTGTGGTGTGCTGGAATATCGAGAGCATTCGTCAGGGGATTTCCTGGTTGACCTCGACCGAGCTGTTCTCGCCTGAGCTTTACTTCCTTTCAAAGCTGCCGGCTGAAATGAATCCAAGTGAGACGACCAGTGTTGTTATTATGGCTTTGGTATTGAGCCTGCTAGCTACGATTTACCCTGCCTGGCGCGCAGCCCGGCTCGATCCTGTTGAGGCTTTGCGCTACGAATGATGAATAAACCAACAAAACCGGTTGCTGGTGTTTCGCTTAAGGGTGAGGAACGCGTTCCTGTTCTGAGTTTGAAGAATGTTGTCCGAGGTTATGTTGAGGGCAACAGCAAACTGGAAATTCTGAAGGGCGCTGACCTTAACCTCTATGAAGGGGAAATGGTTGCGCTCGTGGCACCCTCCGGCGCAGGTAAGTCTACGCTGATGCATCTGGCTGGCCTTTTGGAAATGCCGCAGAGCGGTGAGGTGCTGATTGGCGGGCGGGAATGTTCCAAGCTCAATGATGATGCGCGCACAGCCATTCGGCGGACTGAGGTGGGCTTTGTCTACCAGTTCCATCAATTGCTGCCTGAATTTACTGCGCTGGAAAATATTGCATTGCCGCAGATGATTTGCGGACTGAAGCGTCAGGATGCGGAAGAACGCGCACGCCAGCTGCTCTCTTATATGCGTCTATCTGAGCGGGAAACTCATCGTCCTGCGGAGCTTTCCGGTGGTGAGCAGCAGCGTGTTGCGATTGCGCGTGCAGTTGCCAATGCACCGCGTGTTCTGTTGGCGGATGAGCCAACGGGGAACCTTGATCCGAACACCTCGCAGTATGTGTTTGAGGCGCTGACCGCGCTGGTTCGCGCCTCCGGTGTGGCGGCCTTGCTGGCAACCCACAATCTGGAAATTGCAAAACAGATGGACCGACGGATTACACTGCGCGAAGGCAAGGTGGTCGAGCTTCCTTAAATTGGAAATGAGAGTGCGTTCCATTGAGAATCAAATGCCAGCGACCTGTTCGCTGGCATTTTTGTTTTGAGGGGATGTTCTTGTTTTGATGTCTGTTCTTCTCTCTGTCTGAGTGCTCAAGCAAGGCTGGTGTTCCGCGATACTTACCTGCGGCGTTAACGCTGATTGATTCAGCAACTTGTTGAGTTGCTGAGGGAAATACCTTGCTGTGTTTGAGTGGTGATGTTGGAGGAGGAATGCGTATACCACTCATTAACTATGAGTTTGACCCAGCCAAATTAAGGGTTGAAAGAATGAGAACATTGATAGAACATAACGAATACAAATAGGGTTCAAAATAAGGGTGTTTGTTATGTCATTTGTACTTCGTGAAGCAGCAGCATTCGGTTCTATCGTTCTTTTTGCAAGCAGTTGCCTGATGTGGGGTGATGCGCTGACCCGGATGCTTCCTTAGAAAATACTGAGGAAGAGAGGTTGGGAAACTCGGGATAACCGGTGGTGCGATTTGCCAGGCAATTGCATTTTGCTTTTGGGTCCTCCAAATGAGGTGCTACTGTCGCACACACCTTGCGAACCAAAAGGCTCCAGATGTTATCTCCAGGTTTCGTCCATCTCCGTGTTCACTCGGCTTACTCTTTACTGGAAGGGGCTCTCCCAATTGGAAAGCTGCTTGACCTGGCTTCCAAGGATGAGCAGCCGGCGCTGGCCATTACTGACAGCGGGAACTTGTTTGGTGCGCTCGAGTTTTCTGAAAAAGCTTTTGGCGCGGGTATACAGCCTGTCATTGGTTGTCAGATATCGGTGACCTTTGATGATCAGCCTGACGCGGTGGGAGATGAAGCCGTCAGTGATCTGGTTTTTCTTGCCGTGAATGAAGGGGGCTATGAGAACCTCATGGATCTTGTATCAAGAGCCTTTCTTGATACAGAGCCGGGGCTCAAAGCCAATGTTCCCCTTTCTCGTGTGTTGGATAAATCCGATGGCTTGATTGTTCTGAGCGGTGCAAGTGATGGTCCTATTAACTCGCAACTGCGAGAAGGGCATGTTGATCTTGCCAAGTCTCGCCTAGAGGTTTTGCAGTCCACATTTGGCGATCGTCTTTATGTGGAACTGCAGCGCCACAATATGAAAGGCGAGGAAGATGTTGAGCCTGCGCTCCTGAACCTTGCCTATGATCTGAATATTCCAATTGTTGCGACCAACGAGGCTTATTTCCCTAATCCGGATGATTATGAAGCGCATGATGCCCTGATCGCGATTTCCGAAGGTCGTGTTCTTGTCGAGACGGATCGCCGTCAGCTGACGCCGGATCATTGCTTCAAAACCCGTGAGCAGATGATGGAGCTGTTCTCCGATCTTCCGGAGGCGCTTGAGAACTCCGTGGTGATTGCACGGCGCTGTCATTACCGGCCCTTGAAGCGAGATCCTATTCTGCCGCGCTTTGCTGGTGCGGATGCTGATGCTGGCGAAGCGGAGCGTGCCGAGGCGGAAGAGCTGACGCGGCAGGCTAAGGAAGGCTTGCAGGCGCGTCTCGATCTGCATGGTCTGGCACCTGACCTTGAAGAGAAAGATTATTGGGACCGTCTGGATTATGAGCTTGGCATCATTATCCGCATGAAGTTCCCTGGATACTTCCTGATCGTTGCGGACTTTATCAAGTGGGCGAAGAACGAGGACATTCCTGTGGGGCCGGGGCGTGGTTCCGGTGCGGGATCGCTTGTTGCCTGGTCACTGACCATCACTGATCTTGACCCAATGCGGTTCTCGTTGCTGTTCGAGCGCTTCCTGAATCCGGACCGCGTGTCCATGCCGGATTTCGACATCGACTTTTGCCAGAACCGTCGTGAAGAAGTGATCCGTTATGTGCAGCGCAAGTATGGCCGCGAGCAGGTGGCACAGATCATCACCTATGGAACGCTGCAGGCCAAGGCGGTGCTGCGTGATGTGGGCCGTGTTCTGCAGATGCCATATGGTCAGGTGGACCGCCTAAGTAAACTGGTGCCCGGCAACCCGGCCAATCCGTGCACACTGCCAGAGGCATTGGAGCAGGAGCCGCGGCTGCGTGAAGCAGCCAAGCAGGAAGAAGTTGTCGACCGCTTGCTTAAGATGGCGCAGAAGCTGGAAGGCCTTTATCGTCACGCGTCTACCCACGCGGCGGGTGTGGTGATTGGGGACCGTCCGCTGGAGCAGCTGGTGCCGCTTTACCGAGATCCTCGCTCAGACATGCCTGTTGCTCAGTTCAACATGAAATGGGTTGAAGCAGCCGGTCTGGTCAAGTTTGACTTTTTGGGTCTGAAAACGCTGACAGTGATTGATACTGCGGTTTCGCACATCAAGAAGCGCGGTATTGAAGTTAAGATCGACGAAATACCGATTGATGACCCCGCGACCTATAAGCTTCTGGCTGCTGGTGAGACGGTTGGCGTGTTCCAGTTGGAAAGTCAGGGCATGCGCCGCGCGATTGCAGGCATGCGACCTGATCGGTTTGAGGATATCATTGCTCTAGTGGCGCTCTATCGCCCGGGCCCGATGGACAACATCCCGATCTACAACGCTGTAAAACATGGCGAGCAGGAGCCTGATTATCTCCACCCGTTGCTGGAGCCAATCCTGACCGAGACAAACGGCATTATCGTTTATCAGGAACAGGTGATGCAGATTGCTCAGGTGCTGTCTGGTTACTCTCTTGGTGAAGCGGATTTGCTGCGCCGTGCGATGGGTAAGAAGATTGCGGCTGAAATGGAGATCCAGCGCGCCCGCTTTGTTGAGGGGGCAGTTGAGCAGAAGGTCGATAAAAATCAGGCCGGGATGATCTACGATCTGGTGGCCAAATTCGCGAACTACGGTTTTAACAAATCCCACGCGGCTGCTTATGCGCTTGTGGCCTATCAAACTGCATGGCTGAAATCGAATTATCCGGTTGAGTTCCTCGCCGGCATTATGACGCTTGATCTGGGCAATACAGATAAGTTGAGTGACTTCCGCCAGGAAGCGGTGCGGATGGGCATTGAGGTCGTGCCACCCTCCGTCAATAAATCCGGTGTGCATTTTGGCGTGCTGGACGGCAAGATCGTTTACGCCATGGGGGCGATCAAAGGTGTGGGCGAGCAGGCGGTTGAACACATCGTTGATGTGCGTGGAGATGAACCGTTTAAAGATCTGGGTGACTTTGCAACGCGCATCAGTCCGAAGGTTCTTAATAAGCGCACAATCGAGAACCTCATCGCCGCTGGCGCCTTTGATGAACTTAATCCAAACCGTGCGCAGTTGCTTGACGGTCTGGATCGCATCATCGGGATGGCACAGCGGACAGAAGAGAATAAGACATCTGGTCAAAATGATTTCTTTGGCGGAGATAATGCGCCTGAGCCTTTGATCCTTAATCCGACAGACCCGTGGCTGCCATCCGAGCGGCTGCAAAAAGAATATGCGGCGGTCGGCTTTTACATTTCAGCCCATCCGCTCGACGAGTATCGCGAGCTGTTCACCAAGTTGCGCGTGCAGCTTTGGAAAGATTTTGAGCGCTCTGTGAAGGCTGGGTCTTCCGCAGGGAGACTTGCGGGAACTGTGACAGCAAAGCAGGAGCGCAAGACCCGTACCGGCAACCAGATGGGCATCGTTCGTATTTCTGATCCGACCGGCCAGTATGAAGCGGTGATGTTCTCTGAGACTTTGAATCAGTGCCGCGATCTGCTGGAACCGGGGCAATCTGTTGTGCTTTTGGTGCAGGCAGATATGCGTGATGAGGAAGTCAGTGTTCGCATTTCACAGGTAGAGCCGCTGGAAAAAGTGGCGGGCAGGGTGCATCGAACCTTGCGGATCTTCCTGGGATCTAGCGAACCAATCCAGAGCTTGCAACGCCAGCTGCGTCGTGGTGGTGATGGTGAGGTGAGCTGTGTTGTGCTGCTGGATAATGGTCAGCGCGAAGTGGAGGTCAAACTCCCCGGCAATTATCAGCTTTCACCGCAACTCTCTGGTGCGTTGAAAACCCTACCGGGTGTGATGGACGTCCAGATGTCCTAGGATGCTTCGGTATATGCAAAAAAGAACCCCGCGGAAGATGTTCGGCGGGGTTTTCTATTTTAGAGCATGTTGCGTTTATTGGTGTTCATGCCAGCTGCTCCGATACTAAAAGATTTTCTGTATGACCTGTTCAGCGCAGGAGTAACCAAGATTTCTGGCGAAGCGGTCTACGCTCTTTTGTCCTTTCTCAGCCAGATCAGTTAAATCGGCATGATCAGTAACGTTGCAGGTTGAGGCAGCGAGGATTTTGCCATCCTTGGCGGAAACTAGGAGTGCGCGTCCGCGGTAGCGGTAAGCGAGATTTGCGAACCAGCCTGCGCCCTGCATTTCTGACTGATAGGTGACTGTTGATACATCCAAGTAATAACCAGAGTAACCGGTTTCTCTGGCGAGCTTTGTGAGAGCTTTTGCGCGTTTCTCCTCGCTGATGGTCGGTTTGCTATATGGGCCCTTGATCGTGCCCTTAAAGCGGAACTTGTGGGTGCTCTGCAGATATTTGGTCAACCGGTCGCGCATGGCGGTTTGTGGATCGTGCTTCGCTGCGGGAATAGAGGCCATCTCGCCATAAGCGCCAGAGGCTGCATTCATGGCTGTGGTCACAACAATACCCAGCAGACCATGCTGGATGCCATGGGTGTTGATGTGGCCTTCTCTCACATGTCGGTTTTTGATGGGCTTTACTGAGGATTTTGCGACATTCTTCGCGTCGATTTCAGAAAGCTTAATTGTTTTCGCGCAACCGCCCAGTGTCAGGGCGATGAGTGTCGCCACAATCAGGTTTTTAAGAGGCATTTTAAAATGTGTCCGAATTGAGTCATTTTGTTGATGTTTTGTTAACTATAACTTTTCGGAATTACTAATATGTAATGCGCATACCCACAGTTTGGTTTGGTGTCTGGTTGCTGTGGTAGAGATGATAAAATTTGGAGTTGTGCAAACAGGGCTGGAGAGCATCTGTTTTACTAATTCGGGCCTATGTGTTGATCTTAATCCTTGAGTGCTTGATCTTCTTGAAAAGGGGTTCTATAAGCGCCCCATCCCGCACGCAGGGCGGGGTTTGTCCTTGTGGCGAGCTCCATCCGGTTAGAGAGTTGCACGGTTGTGCTGCCCTGCGGAGGATTAAACCGGAAAACTAAGGAGAATAAAGGCATGGCTTTGCCTGATTTTACTATGCGTCAGCTTCTTGAAGCAGGCGTCCACTTTGGTCACCAGAAGCACCGCTGGAACCCAAAGATGAACAACTACATCTTCGGTGTTCGCAACAACATTCACATTCTTGATCTTGGTCAGACAGTTCCGCTTCTGCACCAGGCTCTTAAAGCTGTGTCTGACACTGTTGCTGCTGGTGGTCGCGTGCTTTTGGTTGGTACCAAGCGCCAGGCTCAGGAAGCTGTTGCAGAAGCTGCTCGCAACTCTGCTCAGTACTACGTAAACGCTCGTTGGCTCGGCGGCATGCTGACCAACTGGAAGACGATCTCTCAGTCCATCCAGCGTCTGCGTAAAGTTGAAGAACTGCTCGATGGTGGTGATGCAAACCGCATGACCAAAAAAGAGCGTCTGTTCCTTGACCGTGAGCGTCAGAAGCTTGAGCGCAACCTTGGTGGTATTAAAGACATGGGCGGTATTCCCGACCTGATCTTTGTTATCGACACCAACCGCGAAGCTAACGCAATTCAGGAAGCTCGTCGTCTGGGCATTCCGGTTGCTGCGATCCTGGATTCCAACTGTGATCCAGATGGCATTACTTACCCTGTACCGGGTAACGATGATGCTGGTCGTGCAATTACTCTTTACACAGACCTGATCGCACGCGCTGCTATTGACGGCATCGCACGCGCATCCGGTTCTATGGGTATCGATCTCGGCGAATCTGAAGAACTCCTTGAAGAGCCTGTTCTTGCTGAAGAAGCTGCTCCTGCAGCTGAAGCTGACAAGAGCGAAGGCTAAGGTTTTCTCTCGGGAAGCGCATTTATGCGCTTCCCCTCCAGTTTTTATGTGATTTTTCGTCTGTTTTACTGCGAAGGGTCACGGTCGCTATGCGATAAATCGGATGAATCCGCAGGGAAGTCGGCTTCCTCTGATTTTTTTATGACACACTCCCGTCCATGAGGCGTACGATGAGCATTACCGCTGCTATGGTAAAAGAGCTCCGCGAAACAAGCGGTGCTGGCATGATGGATTGTAAAGCTGCCCTGAAAGAAACAGGCGGTGATATGGAAGCAGCTGTTGACTGGCTGCGTACCAAAGGCCTTGCAAAGGCTGCTAAGAAGGCTGGCCGTGTTGCGGCTGAAGGTCTTGTTGCAGTTGCTGCAGATGGCAACAAAGCTGTTGTTGTTGAGGTTAACTCCGAAACAGACTTCGTTGCTCGTAACGAAAACTTCCAGAAGCTGGTTCGCGATATCGCTGCAACCGCGCTTACTGTTGATGGTGACGTTGAGAAGCTTGCTGCAGCACCTTACCCAGGTTCTGACAAGAGCGTTGAAGGCGAGCTGAAGGAAGCTGTTGGCACCATCGGTGAAAACATGACCCTTCGTCGTTCTGCTGGTCTGTCTGTTTCTGAAGGTGTTGTTGCTTCTTACATGCACAACGCTGCTGGCGACGGCCTTGGCAAAATCGGTGTTCTGGTTGCTCTTGAATCTGCTGGTGATGCAGACAAGCTGGCAGCTTTGGGTAAACAGATTGCAATGCACGTTGCAGCGACCAACCCAATGGCACTGAACACTGACGAGCTGGACGCAGACGCTGTTGAGCGTGAGCGCACTGTTTACATGGAACAGGCTCGTGAGTCTGGTAAGCCTGAAAGCATCATCGAGAAGATGGTTGAAGGTCGCCTGCGTAAGTTCTATGAAGAAGTTACACTGGTTAAGCAGTCTTTCGTTATCAACCCTGATCTGACTGTAGAGAAGGCCGTTGAAGAAACAGCTAAAGAAATCGGTTCTCCAATCAAACTCACCGGCTTTGTTCGCATCGCCCTTGGTGAAGGTATTGAAAAAGAAGAATCAGACTTCGCAGCTGAAGTTGCTGCTGCTGCTGGTAACTAATTTATTGAGGGCGTCGACTCAGTCGACGCCCTCTTTGTATCTGGATGCATGAAAAGAGGTTTACTATGTCTGAGGGTGTTCGCTGGAAACGAGTTCTTCTGAAACTTTCAGGGGAAGCGCTGATGGGCGACCAGGACTTTGGTATCGATCCAAAGGTGGTTGAACGGGTAGCAGCGGAAATTTCAGAGGCTGTAAATCTGGGTGCCCAGTTCGGCATCGTTGTTGGTGGCGGTAACATCTTCCGCGGTGTGGCTCTGGCAGCCAAAGGCGCTAACCGTGTGACCGGCGACCATATGGGTATGCTGGCAACCATTATGAATTCGCTCACGCTTGCCGATGCGCTTCGTCAGCGCGGTATTCAGGCGCGTGTGCTTTCTGCTGTTCCTGTACCGTCGATTTGTGAGAGCTTTACTCAGCGCGGCGCAGAGCGTTACATGGAAGACGGGGACGTTATTCTGTTTGCCGGTGGTACGGGCAATCCGTTCTTTACCACTGATTCTGGTGCGGCACTGCGTGCGGCAGAGATGCAGTGTGATGTGTTCCTCAAGGGTACTAGTGTTGATGGCGTTTATGACGCTGATCCTAAGCTTAAGCCTGATGCAAAGCGTTTTGACACGCTTACACCGGGGGAAGTTCTTGAAAAGAACCTTAAAGTCATGGATGCGACCGCGATTGCACTTGCCCGGGACAACTCTATTCCTGTAGTTGTCTTTTCCATCAAGACCTCCAGCGCGCTTGTTAATGTGCTGCGCGGGCAGGGGCTGTTTACGGTCATTGAAGACTAACGGGCATCAGCTGGTGTCTTAACTGTCGGATTTTGACCCGGGCCGGTTTTCGTTTTGGAATGCCGGTCCGTTAAAATGATAGGTGAAAGAGGAAATTATGTCAGAGCTGGACTATGACGATCTTGACCGCCGCATGAATGGTGCGATCACAGCTTTGAAGCATGAATTTGCTGGTCTTCGTACTGGTCGTGCTTCTGCAAGTATGCTGGACACAATCACTGTGGAGGCTTATGGCGCTCCAATGCCGATCAACCAGGTCGCGACAGTCAGTGTTCCAGAGCCGCGCATGATTTCTGTTCAGGTCTGGGATCGTTCCATGATGCAGGCCACTGAAAAAGCTATCCGTGAATCCAGCCTTGGTCTAAACCCGGTTGTGGATGGCATGGTGCTGCGTTTGCCAATTCCTGAGCTTAATGAAGAGCGTCGTCAAGAGCTTGTCAAAGTTGCGCATAAGTTTGCCGAACAAGCGAAGATCGCTGCACGTCATGTTCGCCGCGATGGCATGGAAACCATCAAAAAGCTCGAAAAAGCTGGTGAGATGGGGGAAGACGATGCGCGGTCAGCTTCTGACAGGGTTCAGAAGATGACTGACGACATTATTGGTGAAGTTGATTCTGTACTTGCCAAAAAAGAACAGGAAATCAAGCAGGTTTAATCCTGTTTGCAAGCGGGGGCTATATGGCGGCGAGCGTTGAATTTGAGGCAGTTGATGCAAATTCCGAAATCGGACTTTTGAGTGTGCCTCGTCACGTCGCCATCATTATGGATGGTAATGGCCGTTGGGCAACTCGCCGGGGCCTTCCGCGCACTGAAGGGCATCGGCGCGGTGTGAAAACACTGCGCGAAGCCGTTAAACACGCACAAAAGCGCGGGATCTCCTACCTGACGCTTTTTAGCTTTTCTTCTGAGAACTGGGCGCGCCCGCAACAGGAAGTTTCTTTCCTGCTGGCCTTGCTGCGCCGGTTTGTACGCGATGACATTAAGGAACTCACCAAGACTAATGTGAGAGTTCGTGTCATCGGGTCCAAAGAAAATCTCGATAAATCCATGCTGACCCTGCTTAATGATGCGGAACGAGAGACCGCTCATTGTACCGGGCTGGTGCTGGTTATTGCTTTTAACTACGGAGCGCGGGACGAGTTCGTCCGAGCTGCACGGCAACTGGCGCAGCGCGTGGAAGCTGGTGAGTTGAGAGCTGCTGACATTGGGGAGGATGATGTCAGCACTTGTCTGGATACCCGTGATATTCCGGATCCAGACCTCATAGTCCGCACAGGGGGAGAGCAGAGACTTTCCAACTTCCTGTTGTGGCAGGCTGCTTATGCCGAATTTTATTTTGCTCCGACGCCCTGGCCTGAGTTTAACTCAGATGCTTTTGATGATGCTTTGCTGGCGTTCTCTAACCGTGACCGGCGGTATGGGGGTTTGAGCTCTGACGCGACTGGGACGTAATGCCTGACAAAAACAATCAGAACAATTCTGAAGGCGCTTCCGGAGGAATTATCCGGCGCGTGCTAAATGCAAATCCTGATTTGCTGGTACGCGCTCTTTCTGCAGTTATTCTTGCTCCTGTCGCGCTGGCGCTGACATGGGCAGGTGGCTTCTGGTTTGCTGGCCTCGTGCTTGTTGGCATGCTGATTGTTTACTGGGAATGGTACAAGATCATTTTGCAAAACACTCAGCGACCTGTTGTGCTGCTGGGCTACCTGTTTCTTCTCTTCATTGGCTTTAGTTACTTTCAGGCGCAACCGCTCTGGATTGCCGGAGCGCTGATTGCTGGCGCCGCGGTACTTTACGGTGCTGGCGGTTTTGACCGGACGGCGCGCTGGGTGAGTGAGGGCTACGTTTACGCTGGCCTGACATTTGTCTCATTGCTTGCGCTGCGGGAAGGGGATGAAGGGCTTTTCTTCATCATCTATCTCTTCCTTGTGGTCTGGGGAACCGATATTGCGGCCTATGTGTGTGGTCGCAGCTTTGGCGGACCTAAGCTTTGCCCTGCTGTTTCTCCAAACAAAACCTGGAGCGGTGCTATTGGTGGCGTGGTTTTTTCTTCGCTTTTAGGAATGGGCTTTGTTGCTGTTGCGGGTGGTTCTCAGCTGGTCTGGGCTTTTGGGCTTGCTGTTGTTCTTTCTGCAGTCTCTCAGCTTGGAGACCTGTTTGAAAGTTCCATGAAGCGCCGTTTTAAGGTGAAAGACTCCAGTCGCCTCATTCCAGGGCATGGTGGGTTGCTTGATCGCGTTGATGGCCTTGTCGCTGCCGCTGTGTTTGCCTATGTGGTTGGTGTAGTGTTTGGCGGTCAGCTGTTCGATCCAAATGCAGGGTTGATGCTGTTTGCATCCTGATACTGCTGATTTTTGTGCTTCGCCCACGGTTCTGTTGATTTGCAAGGGTTGTTGATATGACAAAATCTCTCACTGTGTTGGGAGCAACCGGATCGGTTGGAGCCAGTACGCTCAAAGTTATTGCGCACAGCCCTGAGCGTTATGACGTCAATGCACTTGTTGCGGGCCGCAATGTCGATGCGCTTGCTAAGGCGTGCCGGGAGACTGGCGCAAAGCGTGCGGTCATTGGTGATGCCTCCAAATACGAAGATCTTAAAGCGGCACTCGCCGGTACTGGCGTTGAGGTTTCTGCAGGTCGTGAGGCTGTGCTGGAGGCGGCTAGCCAGAAGGTGGATGTGCTGGTTTCTGCTATGGTGGGAGCCGCAGGGCTGGAGCCGACCATTGAGGGGATCAAGGCAGGTAGCAATATCGCTCTTGCCAATAAAGAAACTATGGTGTGTGCAGGCACGATTGTGTGTGAGTTGGCTGAAAAGCATGGCTCCAAACTGCTGCCGATGGATTCAGAGCATAATGCGATTTTTCAGGTGTTTGAGCAGGATGACCCCAAAGCTGTCGACAAAGTGATTGTCACAGCTTCAGGTGGACCGTTTCGGACATCGACACTGGATGAGATGCGTGTTGCGACGCCTGAGGTGGCGCTGAAGCATCCGAACTGGTCCATGGGGCGGCGGATTACCATTGATAGTGCTTCGATGGTGAACAAAGGTCTTGAGCTGATTGAGGCCTATCATCTGTTCCCTATTACCGCTGATCAGTTGGATGTGGTTGTCCATCCACAATCAATTGTCCATGGCATGGTTAGATATTGTGATGGGTCATTATTGGCCCATATGTCGGTTCCGGACATGTGCGGGCCAATTGCTCATTGTCTGGCATACCCAACCCGAAAGACGGCTCCGGTTGCGGATCTTGATCTGGGGATGATTGGGCGTCTGGACTTTGAAAAGCCTGATTTTGAGCGTTTTCCTGCGCTGTCACTTGCACGTAAAGTGATGGAACTTGGCGATGGGGCAGGGACGATTTTTAACGCAGCTGACGAAGTGGCGGTGGAAGCCTTCCTTGGACGGAAGATCGGCTTCCTCCAGATCCCAGAGCTTCTTGAGGATGTTCTGAATCGGCTTCATACGCAAAATATGCTAGATTGTTCAGATCAGCTGGAGGAGATTCTTCAGTTGGATCAGGTAGCGCGTCGAGTTGCAAACGAAGTTATTGGGAAGATGGCCGCCTAATCCGGCGCTTCCTTTAAAAAAATAAGGTAAGGCTGTTCGCATGGACGTTCTGAGTTCAGTTCTTGGTGGTTCGCTCGGAGTCATCATTCCCTTTTTGGCTGTGCTTACTGTGGTTGTTTTCTTCCATGAGCTAGGGCATTTCCTCGTCGCGCGTTGGTGCGGGGTGAAGGTTCTTGCATTCTCAGTCGGGTTTGGACCGGAACTGTTGGGCCGCAATGACAAGCATGGGACGCGCTGGAAGGTCTGTGCCATTCCGCTGGGTGGCTATGTGAAGTTCTCAGGTGATGAGAATGCTGCAAGCGTGCCAGACCGTGATGAGCAAGCCAAAATGGATGAGGAGATGCGCCGGACTGCGTTCTTTGCGAAGAACCCGTGGCAGCGCTCCGCAATTGTGGCCGCAGGGCCTATTGCCAATTTTATCCTCGCTATTCTTATCTTTGCAGGAATGTTTGGATTTTTAGGAAAATTCGAAACATTGCCGCGTGTGGATCAGGTGCGACCTGGTAGTGCGGCTGAAATGGCCGGCATTTTGCCAGGGGATTTGATCCTCTCGATTGATGGCAATCCTGTAGAAAGTTTCAATGATGTGCAGCGGGTCGTGACGGCGAGTGCGGGCGTTCCGATGCAGATCGATGTGGAGCGCAGGGATGCTGTCGAGCGCCTTACTGCAACGCCGGAACTACAGGAAATCAGTGATGGTTTTGGGAATACGCAGAAGGTTGGAATTCTTGGAATTCAGCGAAATACTTCTCAGGAAGATATCATAGTCAAGCGTTTTGGCCCGGTGGAAGCCGTGGGTGAAGGGGTAAAAGAGACATGGTACATTCTTGATAGGACATTAGGTTATATTGGCGGTCTTTTCCTCGGTAAAGAAGATCCGGACCAACTAGGTGGTCCGATTCGCGTAGCGCAAATTTCTGGGCAAGTTGCGACCCATGGTATTTTACCGCTAATTAACCTTACCGCAGTTTTGTCAATTTCTATTGGTTTACTCAACCTTATGCCTGTTCCCATGCTGGATGGCGGGCATCTGCTGTACTACATCATCGAGATCGTAAGGGGTAAGCCGTTGAGTGAAAAACTGCAGGATTTCGGGTTCCGGATAGGAATCTCTCTGGTTCTGCTTCTAATGGTTTTTGCGACCTGGAATGATCTGCGGTCGATAATCGGCTCTTAGGTAAGTTGCGTAACCAAAGGTTGGGCAAAGGATTGGGCAAATTGCATTAAATCCAGTTGTGTCGCCTTGCTTTACTCTGAAAACCTTGTACAAAGTTCCTAGGTGTTTCAGATTCTATCCATTACCCTGAGGCGCATTAGTGATCTGACGATCAGGGGACTAATGCAACTTTAGGCTGAAAATAAAAGGCATAGCAGTTCTATGCAGTCATTTAAGAACCTGTCACGTGTGTCGCTTTTGGCAATGGCCGTTGCAGCTACTACTACAGTTGCTCCGGTTGGGGTTCCGTTTATCGGAACAGGGGTTGCTGAGGCCGCGGTGGTTAACAAGATTGTCGTTAACGGTGCAACGCGCATCGAAAGCGAAACAGTTCGCAACTACCTGACTATCCGTCCAGGGAAATCGTTTTCTGCAATTGATATCGACGAGAGCCTGACCACGCTTTATGCGACCGGTCTGTTTGCTGATGTTTCCATCGAGCAACGCGGCGGCACTCTTGTTGTTGATGTTAAAGAAAATCCAGTTATCGGCAAAATCTCCTTTGAGGGTAACAAGCGACTGAAAGACGAAGCTCTGCAATCAGTCGTTCGTTCTTCTGAGCGGTCCATGCTGACACGTGCGCGTGTTCAGTCTGATGCTCAGAACCTTCTGGAAGCTTATCGTCGCTCCGGTCGCTATCGTGCGTCTGTTGAGCCGAAGATTATTGAGCGCGCTAATAACCGTGTGGATCTGGTTTTTGAAATCGAAGAAGGGGATAAGACGGGTGTTGCCCGTATTTCCTTCATCGGTAACCAAGCCTTCTCTGACGGCTACCTGCGTGAGCAGATCCAGACCCGCGAAAGTGGCTTCCTCGGCTGGTTGCGTACAACTGATGTTTATGATCCTGACCGTCTCGATGTAGATGAAGAATCTTTGCGTCAGTTCTACTACCAGAAGGGTTACGCTGACTTCCGCGTTGTTTCTGCTGTTGCAGATCTGGACCGTGAGCAAAACATCTTCTACGTGACGTTCACTGTTGATGAAGGTGAGCAGTACGAGTTCGGCGATATCGAAATCGATACGTCCTTGTCTGCTGTTGATCCAGAGGCGATGCGCCAGTATCTGCGCACTCAGTCTGGTGATACCTACAACTCTTTAGAAGTTGAAAAGACGCTCGAAGCTCTGACGCTGGAAGTATCCAAGGCAGGCTACGCGTTTGCTCAGGTTCGCCCTCGTGGTGAGCGTGATTATGAGAACAAGACAGTCTCGATCACTTATCTGATCGAAGAAGGTCCACGCGTTTATGTTGAGCGTATCAACGTTCGTGGTAACGACCGCACACGTGAGTACGTGATCCGCCGCGAATTCGATCTCGCTGAAGGTGATGCTTACAACCGTATCCTTCTGGATAAGGCTGAGCGTCGTCTGCGCAACACGCGTTATTTCCAGAATGTGCGTATTACGCGTCAGCAGGGCAGTGCTCCTGACCGTGTGATCATCAATGTGGATGTTGAAGAGCAGCCAACCGGTGAAGTTTCATTCGGTGTGGGTTACTCCACCTCTGACGGTGTGATTGGTGATATCTCCATCACTGAGCGCAACTTTCTTGGTCGCGGTCAATACGTTAAAGCTGCTGTTGGTGGTGGTACCGATAACCAGAAGTATGAGTTCAAATTCGTTGAGCCGTTCTTCATGGGTCGCCGTATCTCTGCAGGTCTGGATGTGTACCGCCGCGTATACGATCAGAACAGCTCCCGTGCTTATGAAGAGCAGACAACTGGTGGTGCGATTAACTTCGGCCTTCCGCTTCGCGAAGACGAACTGACGCTTAACCTGTTCTACAAGCTTTACCAGCGCGATCTGACACGTAGTGACTCTACTGGCATTAGCGATTGTGAACCTGGTGTGTCTTTGGGTGTCTGTGACTCCCTTGGGCAGTACACGACTTCACTTGCGGGCTTCTCGCTCGTCTACAATACTCTGGACAACAACCTGAACCCACGTGACGGTTATGTTGCTTCCTACGAGCAGGAAGTTGCGGGTCTCGGCGGAGAGTCTCAGTATGTTCGTGGTCAGTTTAAGGGTAGCGCATTTGAAGAGCTCTACGCTGAATGGGGTCTTGTTGGCTTTGTGAAGGGTTCTGCCGGTTACATCGAATCTATCGGTAACCGTCTGCGTGTAACTGATCAGTTCCAGGGTTCACCTGACAGAATTCGTGGTTTTGCGACCAATGGTTATGGCCCTCGTGATGAAAACGGTGGCGATGCCTTGGGTGGTAAATACTACGTTGCAGGTACTGTTGAAGGCCAGTTCCCATTCCCAGTCTTCCCTGAAGAACTTGGATTGTCGGGCGCAGTCTTCGCTGATGCGGGTTCTCTCTGGGGTGTGGATAGCGAACTGTCTTCTGTAATCGGAAGCGGTATCCAATCTGAAGACTTCGATCTTCGTGCTTCTGTTGGTGTTGGGGTGTTGTGGCAGTCGCCGTTTGGGCCGCTGCGTGCTGACTTTGCTTGGCCTGTGCTCAAAAACGATGTTGATGAAACGCAGGTATTCAAGCTCAGTGGTGGTACACGCTTCTGATCTAGTGAAAATTTGATTATAATCGGTCGCCGATACCCTCGGCGGCCGTTTTTTTGTAGGATCCTATGACAGAACCATCAAATCAATCTGAAGTTAGCCCGGTTTTCTTCCCTGAAGCTCGATCAATAACAGTGAAACAAGTAGCTGAATGGGCTGGGGCGGAGATTGTTCGTGGTGATAGTGAACTTGCCATTACTGGTGTTGCTCCTCTGGATGAAGGCGTTCCCGGAACGCTTGTGTTTATCGATAATCCGAAATATCTGGATCAGCTTGAGAGCACGAAGGCAACAGCTTGTCTCGTGAGCAAAAAGCATGTCGACAAGGTGCCCGAGGGCGTTGTGCCTTTGCTCGCCAAGGAGCCGTACCGCTCACTGGCGAAAGTTTTGGCTGAGCTTTACCCGACCGCAATGCGGCCACTTCCGGTAACCAGCGAGGCGTCTGTCAGTGCGCGTGCTTTTGTTGATGAGAGCGCGCAGCTGGGTGAAGGTGTTGTTGTTGAAGTTGGTGCTGTCATTGGCGCGCATGCGGTGATTGGGGCTGGATCTCGTGTTGGTCCCAATGCAGTGATCGCTGCCAATTGTCAGCTGGGCGAGAACTGCTCTATTGGAGCAAATTCCAGTTTGCAGCACGCAGTGCTTGGTGATCGTGTCATTATTCACCCAAACGTTAGCATAGGGCAGGATGGCTTTGGGTTTGCGATGGGGCCAGGTGGACATATCAAGGTTCCCCAGCTGGGCCGAGTTGTGCTAGGAAATGATGTTGAAATTGGCGCTGGCTCCTGTATAGACCGCGGTGCAAACCGTGATACGACTGTGGGTGATGGAACCAAGATTGATAATCAGGTTCAGGTTGGTCACAACGTTAATATCGGCAAACATTGCGTTATTGTTTCTCAGGTAGGGATTTCTGGAAGTTCCAGCCTTGAGGATTATGTGGTTCTTGGTGGACAGACCGGTGTTTCCGGGCACGTTCGCATTGGAATGGGCGCGCAAGTTGCTGGCGTGAGTGCTGTACACGACGATCTGGCGCCAGGTGGGCGTTATGGTGGTGTACCGGCACGGCCGATCCGTGAGTGGTTCAAGGAAATGACGGCGCTTCGCCGCCTGACCGCTCAAGGCGGCAAGAAATAACAGATTAGACCCGGGATCTGATCCCGATAGTTAACTAGATTGGCTGGTGAATGAGGAGGGCGTATCCTCAGATGCTCCAAGTGAGACATATGCCAGTCAAACCGATATTGCTGAGGCATTATTATGAGTGATGTAGAGACCAGAACACTTGAAAGCGCTGATATCATGCGGGTTATGGAGCTTTTGCCCCATCGTTATCCGTTTTTGATGATTGACCGTATCGTTGATATGGACGGCGACAACTCAGGTGTTGGTATTAAGAATGTAACCATCAATGAGCCACATTTTCAGGGGCATTTTCCAAGCCAGCCTGTAATGCCAGGTGTGTTGCTTATCGAAGCAATGGCTCAGACTGCTGGTGCGCTTTGCGTCCATGGTCGTGAAAAGAAAGATGTGCCTTCTCTGGTTTACTTCATGACCATTGATAAGTGTAAGTTCCGCAAGCCTGTGGTTCCTGGTGATCAGGTGCACTTTCACGTGAAAAAAGTCCGCAACCGCGCGACCATCTGGAAGTTTGAAGGTGTTGCAATGGTAGACGGGCAGAAGGTTGCTGAAGCGGAAATCAGCGCAATGCTTGTCGATTCTGACGAGGCGAATTGAGGTCATTGATGCAACAGATTCATCCCGCCGCGATTATCGAGGATGGGGCCGTACTTGGAGAGAATGTCAAGATCGGTCCTTACTGCATGGTGGGTCCCAAGGTAACCCTTGGCGATGATGTAGAGCTTGTTTCCCATGTGGTGATCGCTGGACGGACAACGATCGGCGCCCGGTCGAAGGTCTACCCGTTTGCCAGCTTGGGGCATCAGCCTCAGGATCTGAAGTTTTCCGGTGAAGATACGCTACTGGAAATCGGTGAAGACAATCAGATCCGCGAGCACTCCACCATGAACCCTGGCACTGCCGGCGGTGGTGGTGTGACGCGTGTTGGGAATGGCGGCCTGTTCATGATGGGTACTCATGTCGGGCATGATTGCATTGTGGGAAACAACGTTATTCTTGCCAACAACGCGACGCTTGCCGGGCATGTTGAAGTTGAAGATCATGTGATCTTTGGCGGCCTGTCTGCTGTACGTCAGTGGTGCCGTGTGGGTGCTCATTCCATCATTGGCGGTCTGACTGGTGTTGAGTTTGATGTGATCCCTTATGGATCTGTGATTGGTGATCGTGCGCGTCTTGCAGGCCTGAACCTGATTGGTTTGAAGCGCCGCAACTTCTCTCGCGAAGAAATCCACGCCCTGCGCGGTGCGTATAAGGAAGTCTTCAACAGTGAAGAGGGTACGTTGCGTGCTCGTGCTGAGATTGCGCGGACCAAGTACGCTGAGTTTGAAGGTGTGCAGACGATGACGTCGTTCATGCTGGAAGATGAAAAGCGCCGGTTCTGTACGCCGCGCAACACCGGTGAATAAGGGTCTGTTTTGAATTCATGGTGAAACAGGCACCTATTGCTGTGATTGCTGGCGGCGGCGATCTGCCCGGTCTGGTCATTCGGTCCGCTATGGAACAAGGTCGCGATGTGGTGACCATCGCAATCAAGGGGGAGGCAGATGCCTCCCTTTCTGCGTTTAATCCCGTTGAACTTGGCTGGGGGCAGATCGGCAAACTGTTCTCAACGTTGAAATCTAACGGTGTTCAGGATGTGGTGTTGATCGGTGCTGTGCGGAAGCGGCCTGATTTCACATCAATCCTCGGTGATTTTGGAACGATTTGGCGTTTGCCGCGTATCATCAAGGCTGTTGTTGGTGGTGATGATCATTTGCTGGTTAAAGTAGCCGGGATATTTGAACGAGAGGGTTTGCACGTGGTTGGTGCTCATGAAGTTGCTCCGGGGTTGGTTGCTAGCCCAGGCCACGTGGCAGGGCCAAAGCCGGATGCCAAGGCTCTGAGTGATATGAAGCTTGCCATTGAGGCGGTGGATGCTGTGGGCCGATTGGATATCGGGCAGGGTGCTGTTGCTGTGGGTGCACGTGTTGTTGCTGTTGAGGGGGCTGAAGGCACGGATGCCATGCTTGAGCGTGTTGCTGGGTTGCGTGCTAATGGCCGTGTCCGGTCCAAAGGGGCTGCAGGTGTGCTTGTAAAGTGTTCTAAGCCGCAACAGGACTTGCGCCTTGATATGCCGACCGTTGGGCCAGAAACCATACAAAAAGCTTCTGACGCGCAGTTAAAAGGTGTGTGTGTTGAGGCTGGGCGTGTGCTGGTTGCTCATCGTGATGAGGTTGAGCGCCTTTGCGATGAGCTGGGTGTTTTCCTTTATGGCTGCACACGTGATGAAGATTTTGAATCTGGTGAGCGCTAAGGTATGAGCGATTTGGAAGCTGTCAAACCCTTCAAGGTTTTCTTTGTTGTTGGCGAGGAATCAGGTGATCAGCTCGGCGCGGAAGTCATAAAAGCTCTGCGGGCTTCGATTGGTGATCGTCTGCAAGCCTGTGGTCTGGGCGGTGAGCGCATGGCGGCTCAAGGTGTGCAGTCGATCTTTCCGCTGCATGATATTGCTGTGATGGGCATTACGGCGGTGTTGGAACGTTTGCCGACGATTATTCGCCGTGTACATCAAACTGTTGATGCGGTTATTGCCGAGCAACCTGATTTACTGCTGATCATCGACTCTCCGGATTTCACTCACAATGTGGCAAAGCGCGTGCGCAAAAAAGCGCCTCATATCCGAGTGGTGGACTATGTAAGCCCGTCTGTGTGGGCGTGGCGTCCGGGACGTGCGAAGAAGATGGCCGCTTATGTGGATCAGCTGCTTGCTCTGTTGCCGTTTGAGCCTGAGGCTCACAAGCGCCTTGGTGGACCGCCCTGTGATTATGTGGGACATCCGTTGATTGAACGGCTTGCGGATTTGCGTCCTGCTCCGGGGGAGCGTGCAGAGCTCGGGACAGGCAGAAAGCAGTTGGTGGTGCTTCCGGGCTCCCGAACCAGCGAGGTTTCGCGGTTGCTGGAGCCGTTTGGTCAGGCTGTTGAGCTGGTTTGCGCGCAAGATCCGGATGTGGATGTGATCATTCCAGCAGTGCCTCATCAGGAGCAGCGCATTCGTGATGGTGTGGTTTCCTGGAAGGTGCAGCCGCGTATTGTGACGGGTGAAGCTGAAAAGTTTGCGGCTTTGCGACAGGCAAATGCAGCGCTTGCGGCCAGCGGTACTGTGTCTTTAGAGCTGGCGATTGCTGGTGTGCCTATGGTTATAGCTTACAAGCTGGACTGGTTCTTCCGCCGTTTGAAGCAGATCAATCGGTTCGTCAAGATTGTTGCGGTGGACACCATTGTGCTGCCCAACCTTGTGCTTGGGGATCACAGCATCAAGGAATATATTGAAGACGAAGCGGATCCTGAAGTGCTCAGTCAGGCTGTACTTGCGCTGCTGTCTGACAGTGCAGAGCGGCGGGCGCAGCTGGACGCGTTCTCTCGTATTGATGAAAAGATGCGTTTGCCTGAAGGGGAAAGCCAGGCAGGCAAGGCTGCCCGGATCATTTTGGAAACGGCTGGAGTTTCAGCTTAGGTGCTTTTGAAAGTGATTCATTAAATGGGTGTAGCTCTTTGAAAACCAAGAGTCATTTGGAGTTGCGCTTAAAGTGATGCTTTAAGCGCAGGGTGTTCTCCTCAGTGCTTGTTTAATGCAGTGAAAGAGTACACCTCGAACGGCTTATCTAGTTTTTCTCGAGTGTATTAATCAATTTATTTATTTTTGACCTTGATGGCCCCTCTGCAGGTGCCATCTGAGAACAGTCCAGTCGCTTCTTTGTCTCCGATCAGTCCGGTCGTCGTTATGGTTAGGTGAACGGGTGTTTGGCTGTCGTCATCTGGAAAGAGAACTTCATATCGGCTTTCGATGGAAAAGATGCCTTCGGTCACATTGATGCTTCGTGAAGCTACTGTGATGTCATGGCCTTTGTCGGTCATACGTTTGATGGAAAACTTTGTAGAGTCGGGGTGATCTCTTGTTGCTAACTCCTCACCGTATCGTTTCAAACAGATGTCGTCTGGCGCGCTTCCATTGATCATAGAGACATTGGAGAAGGTGATTATGTTGTCATTGAAATGCAGCTTCTCGATTATCGCTTGTGCAGAGGTGCTTGCGATGATCAGCGCCAGTGCGTTGAAAGTGGCCAGGAAGAGTATTTTCAACGTTCGCTCCATTACGTCATTATTGGTGAGTTGAGATGGCCCGTATCATTACACTTATGGTTCCAATACCTTGATGTGCAGTGTTCCGCGGCAGGTGCCGTCGGAGAAAACGCCGGACGCTTCCTGAGTGCCGACCAGACCTGTTGCAGCGAGTTCCACATCAACAGGTGTTTTGGTTTCATCTCCCGGGAAAATGATCTCGTACTCGTTCTCGATTGAGAAGATGCCCCCGCTGACGCTGCCACCGATGGCGATGACCAGAATGTCATGGCCTTTGTCCGTGCCGCGTTTGAGTGTGTCGTTGGTAGAATCCGGATGGTCCTTGGTTGTGAAGCCTTCACCGTAGCGCTTTTCGCAGGTTCCATCATCTGGACTGCCGTCTGTCATGGAGAGATTGGAGAAGGTGATTGTTTTATCGCCGGGCCCCAGCCTTTGTGCGACGGCCAGAGCAGCGGTGCTGTTGATGGCCAGTGCTGTGAAGGCGATTGTGGTCAGGAGCAGTGTTTTCATTGTTTTATCCGTCCCGTATCGTTGGGTGGTATGACGCGGTGTTGTATCATTGCTGTTGTGTTTTCTTCAGCAGTGTCATCACTGTAGAGCCGCGACACGTCCCGTCAGAGAAGACCCCAGTCGCTTGCGTTTCGCCTGTGATCCCTGTTGCCATCAGCTGAAAGTTGACAGGTTTGCTTTGTATGTCCTGCGGGAAGGTGATGATGTATTCATTCTCCACTGAGTACAGGCCACTTTCCAAACTGCCGCCTATATGGATCATTTTGATCTCATGCCCCTCATAGGTGATGAAATTGCGATGCTCTGCGAGGGAGCCTGGATGTTTCTTAACCGTGAAGCCATTGGCATATCTTTTCGCGCAGATCCCGTTGTCCGGACTTCCGTCCACCAGTGACAGGTCGGTGAATGCGGAAAACTTGTCGCCGCGCCCCAATCGCAGGCTCATCGCGTCTGCACTGATGCTTGTGAGCGTCAGGGCCGTCAGGGATATGGCTGTGCAAAGGGCGGCTTTCATCGGGCTCGGGTCCTACTGCTGGGCAGATTGAATGGTGACCTTGCCGCGGCACGTGCCATCCGAGAACACGCCTGAGGCTGTTCCGCTGCCAATCAGGCCGGTTGCGAACATCTTCACATCAATTGTTTCTTTGTGTTCGTCATTGGGGAAGATGATCTCGTACTCGTTTTCGATGGACAGGATGCCATCCCCAATGGTGCCTCCGGTGGAGGAGATGATGATGTCGTGGCCTTCTGTCGTCGTCTTTTGAGCGTTTGGTGAAGATGTGTCGGGATGGTCTGCGGTTTTGTAACCTGTCCCGTAGCGTTTTGCGCAGGTGCCGTCGTCAGGCGTGCCGTCTGCCAATGTCAGCTCGGAGAATGTGACGGATTCATTGTCACTGCCCAGACTGTGATCGTCTGCCAGAGCCGTGCTGCTGACATAGGCAATTGCGCCAAGGCTTGCTGCTGCACAGAGAAATTTCTTCATGGGTGCCACCACTTGTTATTTTTCAGGCTTAAAACCGCGCAAAGAGTAGTCCTGCTGCGTTAACGTAGATGTTTTTGCTGAGCTTCGATTTTCTTTAGGATGAAGAATGAGTTTTGGGGATACTGCTGGATTTAGCCAGTTTCTAATGCACTACGCATAAACATCCGTGAAAACTGAAGATTTACGCAGTGCAGGGGCTGGAAAATCCGGGGCTTGTGATAGGTTATGCTCTTCATTGCATTGATGCATCGTGGGTTTTCGCCTGCTGTGTTTGGTATGAGCATGGGGCGCAGGCCAGCTACAGATTTTGAGGTTTTTATGAAAGTCAGAGACGCGGTTCTGGTCGATGTTGAAGAAATCAGCAGTTTTTTGCAGGAACTTGCTGCGTTGGGAAAGCGCAGTTTGCCGAGTGATGAGACCTATGTGATCTCTCAGTACATTGCTCATGCAGATAATATCCGCTGTTCTGTGGTTGAAGATGTGGACGGGACCCTGCTTGGGTTGCAGATCCTGAAACGGGCATCAGAGGGCAACACTTATGGTGTGACGCCGGGTTGGGGCATGATCGGCACCCATGTGCGCCCGAGTGCAGGGCGCCGCGGTGTCGGGCGGGCCTTGTTTGCTGCAACGCTTGATGTTGCCAGACAAGCCGGCCTTGAGAAGATTGATGCCACGATTGGTGCCTCCAACCCGGAGGGACTGGGTTATTATGAGGCGGTTGGCTTTCGCACCTATAAGACCAACGAGAGTTCTGTCAGTAAATGTTTTGATCTGACTGAGGCAACTGCACCTGTCCAGAAATGATCATTTGACGCCGACGACAGAGAACCTTCCGGAGCAGATGCCATCTGAGAAGACGCCGGTGAAGATTTTTGAGTTCACGAAGCCGGTTATGAACTGGGTGTTCTCGACTTCTTCATCTGGATCATTGGGGAAGGTGATGAGGACTTGTGAGTGTTCGGCATAAATGCCGTCACCGCGAAGCTCACTGCGGGCGTAGAGGGAGAATTTGTGTCCTTTGTCGCTGACAAATTGTCCGCGCCGTCCGTTTGGATCGGGGTAGACAGTGTATCCGTTGCCATAGCGCTCTTTACAGAACTCGACCCCAACTGCATCTGTCAGGACTGTCAGGTTCTGGATGGCGATTTGCCGTGATACAGACAGGCGTTTCAGGTCTGTGAAGGGATTGCCCCGGTTGTCGCGGTGGGTGATCTGAGCATTGGCTTGCCCCAGCATCCCAATGGTGAGGATGAGAGCTACACCGGACTGTTTCAGTTTTGTAAGGCGCATGTCTACTCCCATTTCAAACCTGCTGTGCCTGACCTCTCGTCCCGGATCTGTCGGCGACAGGACTGAGGCTTGTTGCTGCACAGAAAATCTTCTTCATGGGGAGCTTCCACTCGTTGCTGTTCAGGCCTTACGACCCGCAAAGAATAGTCCTGCTGCGTTAATGTAAATGCTCTGGGTTCAATTTGATTTTCTTTAGGATGAAGAATGTGTTTCGCGCGATTGTCCGGATTTAATCAATTTCTCGAAGCAGCGTTTTGCGGGATCAATTGGCGGCTACGATGGAGAAGTGCCCGCTACAGACGCCATCAGAGAAGACGCCGCTGAACATCTTGGAGTTGACGAAGCCGGTGATGAAGGCAGTCACCTCGACCTCTACGTCCGGGGCATTGTGGAAGGTGATCAGCAGTTTTGAGTGTTCTGCATAAATGCCATCCTGACGCCACTCACTGCGATCGTAGAGGGAGACTTTGTCGTTCATCTTGCTGATAAACTGCCCTTGTTTCCCGTTTTGGTCAGGAAAAATGGTGCCGCCTTTGCCATAACGTCCCTCGCAAAACTCAATTCCCACGGCATCAGTCAGGACTGTCAGGTTGTCAATTAAGACTTGCCGTGTTGGAAGCGCGCGCTTCATGTCGGAAAACGGATTGGCCTTATTGACGCGATTGACGATCTGACTGCTGGCTGGCCCTAGCAGTCCAAAGGTGATGAGGAGAACAACACCGGACTGCTTCAGCTTTTTAACTCGCATGCTTTCTCTCGTTTTAAACCTGTTGCGTCCCATCTCTTGTGCCTGATCGGTCAGGATTGGTGCGGCTGCGAAATGCTGTTGGACGATGAACCGGACGTGCCTTTTGCACCGGACCATTTCGGTTTGGGGAACCTCTCAGAATATCTGTCTCTGTCTGTGTCAGTTCAATGGAACGGTGGTGAGCGGGCTTTACTGCAGTTTCAGCGGGCCAACAAAGACCTTGCCGGTGCATGTACCGTCTGTGAACACGCCGCTGTAATGGTCTCCGCCAATCAGGCCGGTTACGAACTGAGTGACCTCGATCTCTTCCTCTTTATTGCCGGGAAACGTCATCATGAACCGGTCGTGCTCTGCAAAAATGCCGTGTCCCAGGATCTCGTTTGTATCGACCAGCGTTACCGTGTGCCCCTTATCGCTGATATAGGTGCGCTTGGGGGCTTCCTTGGAGGGGGAGACTGTGTACCCGTCACCATAACGCTCAACGCAGATGGAATTGTCTGATGTGCCGTCCTGCATGCTCAGGTTTGAAAAGACAACGTCTCTGGAGGCTTGTGTGGTGTCGGTGTTTGCTAAGGAATAGCTTGCCAGACCAGCAGAGAGGATCGTGAAAGCTGCAAAAACAGGGAGGGGGACGAGACGCATCAATACATCCTTTTCTGATGCCAGTGGCAGTGCCGGGCCCTTGGTCAAACATCAAGGATAGGGATGTGGTGAGGCATGAACAGGATTAAGCCGCCTCATGGTTTGCGTGTGTTGAACGCAATGGGCGCTATTCAAATAAAAAAGGAGGCAAAATGCCTCCTTTTTCTGAAGTCTGTCTATCAGCTCAAGCAGCTTCGCTACACTTCCCGAAAACCGGTATCCGTTTTTCGGAGAATGTTTTTAGCGGCGCTGGTCGATTGGCTGATAATCACGCTCGGAATAGCCGGTGTACAGCTGGCGTGGACGACCGATACGTTGGGAAGGATCTTCAATCATTTCCTTCCACTGTGCGATCCAACCTACTGTACGAGCCAGTGCGAAGAGCACGGTGAACATGGTGGTTGGGAAGCCCAGAGCACGCAGGGTGATGCCGGAGTAGAAGTCAATGTTTGGATAAAGCTTCTTCTCAACGAAGTAAGGATCGGTGAGAGCAACTTTTTCCAGTTCCATTGCCACTTCAAGAAGCGGATCGTCCTGGTGGCCCAACTCTGCAAGCACTTCATGACAGGTTTTCTGCATGATGCGCGCGCGTGGGTCGTAGTTTTTGTAGACGCGGTGACCGAAGCCCATGAGGCGGAACGGATCATTCTTGTCTTTTGCACGTGCTACATACTCAGGAATACGGTCAACAGAACCGATTTCGGAGAGCATGTTCAGAGCTGCCTCATTCGCACCGCCATGAGATGGACCCCACAGACATGCAATACCAGCTGCAATACATGCAAATGGGTTTGCGCCTGAAGAACCAGCAAGACGTACGGTGGATGTGGAAGCATTCTGCTCGTGGTCAGCGTGCAGGATGAAGATACGGTCCATGGCGCGTGCCAGAACCGGATTTACTTTATATTCCTCACATGGAACTGCGAAGCACATGTGCAGGAAGTTGGATGCGTAGTCCAGATCGTTTCTTGGGTAAACGAATGGCTGGCCAACGTGATATTTGTAGGCCATTGCAGCAATGGTCGGCATCTTTGCGATCATGCGCAGGGATGCAACCATGCGCAGGTGTGGATCAGAGATGTCGGTGCTGTCATGATAGAAGGAAGAGAGAGCTCCAACGGTACCGGTCATGACTGCCATTGGGTGGGCGTCACGACGATAACCCTTGAAGAAAGAGCTCATCTGATCATGGATCATGGTGTGGTAGGTTACACGATGAACAAAATCGTCCTTCTCTGCGCGTGTTGGCAGTTCGCCGTACAGCAGCAGATAGCAGCTTTCCAAAAAGTCGCCGTGTTCGGCGAGCTGTTCAATCGGGTAACCGCGGTAAAGCAGAACGCCTGCGTCACCGTCGATGTAAGTGATCTTGGATTCGCATGAGGCAGTTGATGTGAAACCAGGGTCCAGTGTGAAGTGATCAGTTTGCTTATAAAGCGAACCGATGTCCAGAACATCAGGGCCCATGGAGCCAGAGTGGACGTTAAAGTCCCAGCTGTTGTCTCCAATAGTCAGTTTCGCTGTTTTGTCGCTCATATCAGGCAACCCCCATTTTGTATCTCCTCATGCGACTTGCTTCATTTGTGTACAAATGAATACACTGCATGATCTGACGTTTCCGCCCGGAGGAGAGTGTTGTCGTGGAACTGCCTATATCATTTGCCGCGATGGGGCAAGCGCCCGCAACCAATGCTTTTAGCTATAAGTGTAACTACCGCTACGAATGACTAGTATTTGCAGCGGTAGTTTCTTTTAGAATTCAGCGAATTAAGCTGAAAGATCACGAATGCGTGCGCAAGATTCGTCTTTTCCGAGCACTTTGAGCACGTCAAAGATGCCTGGGGATGTGCCACGACCAGTGAGTGCAGCGCGCAATGGCTGAGCAACTTTACCGAGTTTCAGCTCTTCTGCTTCCGCAACTGCCTTAACGGCAGTCTCGGTGCTTTCCACGGTCCACTCGTCCAGTGCTTCCAGAGCAACCAGAACCTTGCCAAGAACAGCACGTGCCTCGTCAGAGAGGATCTTTTCAGCCTTTGCATCCAGATCCAGCGGCCGCTGAACCCAGAGGTAACGTGCAGATTCCTGCAGTTCGACAAGGGTCTTTGCGCGCTCTTTCAGGCCAGGCAGAGCTTCAACCAGTTTGTCCTGGTTTCCATCGCCTGCAATCCACGCCATGACGTCTGCGCCGCCTTCCACGTCCATCAGATAGGTGAGGAAGTGACCGAGCAGCTCCTCATCGCTTTCTGAGCGCATGTAGTGAGCGTTCAGGTTTTCCAGCTTCTTGAAGTCGAAACGGGACGGGGATTTGCCTACAGCATCCAGACCGAACCACTCGATCATCTGATCGGTAGAGAAGATCTCGTCATCGCCGTGGGACCAGCCGAGGCGTGCCAGATAGTTGCGCATGGCGGATGGCAAGTAGCCCATAGCCCGGTACGCTTCTGCACCTACTGCGCCGTGGCGCTTGGAGAGCTTTGCGCCATCTGGTCCGTAGATCAACGGAATGTGCGCCATGACCGGGACATCCCAGTTCAGGGCCTTATAGATCAGGGACTGGCGTGCTGCGTTGGTCAGGTGGTCATCGCCACGAACGATGTGGGTGACGCCCATGTCATGATCGTCTACCACAACAGCCAGCATGTAGGTTGGGTTGCCATCAGAACGCACGAGGATCAGGTCGTCCAGATCCTTGTTGGCGAACTTGACGGTGCCCTGAACCTGATCTTCCACGATGGTGTCACCTTCGAGCGGTGCTTTCAGGCGAATGGCAGGGGCGATGCCTTCTGGTGCTTCAGATGGGGCACGATCACGCCAGGTGCCGTCATAGCGCGGCGGGCGACCTTCTGCGCGGGCCTTCTCGCGCATCTCGTTCACTTCTTCCGGGGAGCAGTAGCAGTAGTACGCAGTGCCGTCCTTGACCATCTGCTCAGCAACTTCGCGGTGGCGCTCAACGCGGCCATACTGGGAGATCGGCTCGCCGTCCCAGTCCATGCCCAGCCAGGACAGACCGTCCAGCAGCGCATCTACGGCTTCCTCGGTGGAGCGGGAGCGATCGGTGTCTTCGATACGCAGCAGCATTTTACCGCCGCTGTGTTTTGCCAGAAGCCAGTTGAACAGGGCTGTACGGGCGCCGCCAATATGCAGGTAGCCAGTAGGAGAAGGCGCAAAGCGCGTCACAACAGGTTTAGTCATAGGTGTTCCGGAAAAGTTTCAAGTTACTTCGAATAGTTTGGGGTAATTACGGCGGGGCGCCGTACCTCTGCGGTCTGTGTACCATAGCATTGAAAAGTTCCCAAGTGGCAGAAAGGGACTTAAGGGTGCGCGAGGGGCAATCATCCTCAGACAAGACGCAATCTGGTGGCTGTGCTCCCAGAATAGGCGAGCGTTGCCTTGAGGAGGATAAGTTTTCTTCTGCGCCGTTTGAAGCAGATACGGCGCTTACTGGGCGAGCAACACAGCAACGCACAAAAACGCAAACCAACGCAAAAAACGCACATAGCAACGCAAGCACGAATTTTACGGAGGAAAAACAGCGCGTTGGGTTTCTTGAGGTTAAGCTGGGGTTGCTTAGACTGCTGCGTTTTATGCTGAAGCCGGATTGGTCAGCTGTTATGACTTATACCCGCTCTGCTCTCGTGCAGGATTGGAACAAGGGACATGGCATTCTCTGGTATGCGATCTGTCATCTGGCTGGGGTGCTGGTTTATTTCTCACTCCCTGCGGAGCCTTATAGTGTTTTAAGCGGAACTCCTTTTATCTTATTGGGATTATTTGCTTTTCGTCGTTGGAGAGTTGGGAGATTGACGGTTGGACTGACCGCGCTTTTGTTCTTTACAGCCGGGTTCTTCCTTGCGGATTTGCGCGTGGAGTATGCGCGCGGTGACCCGCTGGAGCGCCCGGTTACACGCAAAGTGGAGGGAGTGATTGCTGGTTTGAAGCATTCTGGCAAAGGGGCTTACTCCGTCATTTTTGCAGATGTAAAAGCACTTTCACAGAAGGGCGTAACTCCTCTTTCTTATCGCATCCGGATCAGCATCAAGGGGATGAAAGAGGCACCCGTGATGGGGGACAGGATGCAGCTGAAGGCTCGGTTATTGCCGCCGGGAGGTGCGGTGCGCCCCGGTGGGTATGACTTTGCCCGCACTGCGTTTTTCAGTGGGATTGGTGCGGTTGGCTATGCGCTTTCCAAGCCGGTTGTTGTGGCACACGTAGAGGGCACAAGTTTTCTGCAAGGGGTGGAGCGTGTGCGTAGTGGGATAGCACAGCGGATCCGGCGGGTGTTGGATAACAGCCCGGAAAGTGCATTTGCTGTTGCGCTTCTGGTGGGCAAGCGAGACTACCTTGCCACCGCTGACAAGGATGCGTTACGCAACGCCGGACTTGCTCATGTCCTTGCTATTTCCGGTATGCATATGGGCCTTGTGACCTCTCTGGTCTTCCTTGGTGCCCGCCTGATCCTATCCCTCAGCCAGTCGCTTGCGCTGAAAGGACATATTCACGTTTATGCCAGCGTGGCAGCACTGATTGCGGCGATTGTTTATCTTGGTTTGTCAGGAGCTTCTGTGGCAACGCAGCGGGCTTTTTTGATGGCGGCGATGATTTTATGCGCGGGTCTGCTTGGTCGGCGGGCCTTCAGTCTGCGTGGTCTGGCGCTGGCTTGCCTTGTTCTTTTAAGCCTGAGGCCGGAGGAAGTTCTGGCTCCCGGGTTTCAGATGTCCTTCATTGCAGTGCTCGCCTTGCTCTCAGCCTATATGCTTGGGAAGGATTGGTTGCTCGGTGATCGAGATAGTTCGCGCAGACGGAATGTCTCATGGTTTCATAAGGTTAGTCGTGTAAGCTTAAAGTGGATTCTAGCTTGTGCGTTGACCTCGTTGATTGCAGGTGCTGCCACGGGGCCAGTTGCGGCGATGCATTTTGAGCAGGTTGCGCCTTATGGAGTTCTGGGGAATATCCTTGCTATGCCATTGGTGACTTTTGTGGTTATGCCCCTTGGGTTATTGAGCCTGCTGGCGATCCCGTTTGGTGCGGATGCGTTCTTTCTGCAAGGGATGGAGGCTGGGTTGGCGCTGGTGCTGAAAGCTGCCTACTGGGTGAGCTCACTCAGTGAGGGGCTGACCAGTCTCGGGGTTGCCAGTGCTCCAGGGTATCTGCTCGTGATCCTAGCGATTGTCGTGCTGTGTGTGATGCCGCTGCGCCTGAAATGGCTTTCACTTCCGGCATTTACGGTGAGTGTCCTGATGTTTGCCGGTGGCAAGGCGCCTGATCTGATGATTGCGGATGCGGGCAAGCACATTGCTTATTATGGGCAGGATGGTGCGTTTCGACTGACGTCCTCGCGTATGTCGTTTGCTGCTGACAGCCTGTTGCGCGCTGGTGGGGGTTCAGCGGGTTCGTTCAAGCAGCACAAGGTGAGGGCTTCAGATCGGTCCTGTGATGAGCGCGGCTGTGTGATTGAGATATTCCCTCAGCAGCCTGCGGAGGGAGAGAGGGTAAGTTCAGAACCTATCCTGCTGGCGCAGTCCAAAGCAGTTGATGTTTTGGAGGCTGACTGCCATCTTGCCACCATCGTCATCACACAGGTTCAGGCGCCTCCGGCTTGCCGGGCTGAGCTGGTTATCGACCAGAAGATTTTCGGAGAACGAGGTTCAGCTTACATCTGGCTCTCAGCTGGCGCTAAGGGCGGGGAAAGAATAAAAAAAGTGCGCTGGGCATATCATGCTCAGCGCAGGCCTTGGAATCCGAAATTGCCTCAGGCAACCAATGATTTAATAGCGGCGGAAGAGCGCAATCATCTTGCCTTGAACGTGGACGCGACCCGGGCCGAAGATGCGAGTTTCGTAGGCGGGGTTGGCCGCTTCCAGCGCGACTGAGGCGCCTTTTTTGCGCAGGCGCTTCAAGGTTGCTTCTTCTTCATCAATCAACGCCACAACGATCTCGCCGTTATCAGCCGTGTCACCTCGTTTGATCAACACGGTATCCCCATCGAAGATACCGGCATCGATCATGGAGTCGCCTTTAACTTCCAGCGCATAATGCTCACCACGCCCCATCAGATCAGCCGGCATTGCGATGGTATGGCTTTGTGTCTGGATTGCTTCGATTGGTACACCCGCAGCAATGCGGCCCATGACCGGGATTTCCAGCGTCGGCACTTCGTCTGGTGATGTGGCGCGTGGAGGTGGCGGCGTTGCTACTTTCTTGCTCAGGGAGCCCTCAATCACCTCAGGTGCAAAGCCTTTTTCCTTGGCGGCAGGCTTCAGGCCCGGAGAAATTGAGTCTGGCAGTTTGAGGATTTCCAGCGCACGAGCTCTGTTCGGCAAACGGCGAATGAAGCCGCGCTCTTCCAGAGCTGTGATCAGCCGGTGAATGCCGGATTTGGAACGGAGGTCCAGCGCGTCCTTCATCTCATCGAAGGAGGGCGGAACACCGGCTTCCTTCAAGCGTTGATGGATGAACATCAAAAGCTCGTGTTGCTTCTGTGTAAGCATCTTTTATCCCCGTTCGCTCCTAAGGCGCTGATTGAAAGTGAGCGGCCATTCCTGACCAATCGCAGTTTTGTAATTCCAAGAAGCTGAAAGACTTCAACTTCTGCGATTGGAAGGACAAAACACGAACGTACTCTACCTGTTCTCATTGTGTTCTGCAATGGGTTTGTTGAGGTTAAGCCCTGCTAGAACTGGGGGATTTGGTTTCTGATGGGTGAGTGGGCAGGGGTTGCCCACTTGTGATGCCAGGATTTAGCCTAGCTTGAGCAGGTCCACTTTTTCACCTGCCTTTGCAGCCGGTGCGTGTGGTGGGCGAATGATCAGGGCATCTGCTTTTGTCAGCAAGGCAAGCATGGAAGAGTCCTGTTTGCCAAACGGTGTTGTAATCAGATCTCCGTGTTCGTCTGTACTCAGACTGGCGCGCAGATAGTCCTGACGCATATCATTTGCAGGCAAATCAGCCGCCAATGTGGCTTTGGTAACGCCTTGATTTGTCACAGAGACCGTGCGGCCTAGCATCTTATCCAGAAGCGGGCCAAGGAAGAGGAGTGCGCATACAAGGCTGGAGACTGGATTGCCAGGAAGGCCGAGGACTTTCATGGGGCCAAGGGCTCCGGCCATGAGGGGCTTGCCCGGGCGCATGGCGATGCGCCAGAAGCCTAGCTCCATGCCTTCAGCGCCCAGTACGTCCTGAATGAGATCGTGGTCGCCCACAGAGGCACCGCCGAGTGTCACCAGTACATCGGCTTTTGCTTCAATAGCCTGTTTCACGCGTGCCGTGATTTCCTCAGGCTGGTCTGGTGCAATGCCCAGCATCATTGGCGTTCCGCCACAGTTTCTGACGAATTCTGCGATGCCGACCTGATTGGACGCTATGATTTGATTCGGACCTGGTATCTGACCTGGCTCGACGAGTTCATCACCATTTGCGAGGATCGCAACGACTGGCTTTTTGCGCGCTGGCAAGGTTGCGTGGTTCATAGCGCCTGCAAGAGACAATTCACGGAAGCCGAGTGGAGCTCCTGCCTTCAGGAGGGTCTGGCCTTCTTTGAAGTCGAGGCCTGCTGGGCGGATGAACTTACCAACAGAAACGGCTTCCTCGCAAAACAGGTTATCCCCGTCACGGCGGGCGTTTTCCTGCATCAAAATCGCGTCAACGCCTGCTGGAACAGGTGCACCTGTAAAGATGCGCAGAGCTTCTCCGGCTTGCAACGTGCCATCGAAGTTATGCCCGGCAGCGACTTCTCCAATGACCTTCAAAGCAGTCTCTGGATCGACCGTATCAGCAGCTTTGACGGCATATCCATCCATTGCTGAGGCGGAAAATGGAGGCTGCGTTCGTGTTGCAGCAACATCTTCTGCCAGAATGCGTTCTCCGGCTTCAAGTAGTGGAAGCTGCTCGGTACCGGTCGGATTCACATCTTTCAGGAGGCGGTCCAGCGCTTCTTCAATACTGATCAAGTTCATTGGGAGTTATCCTCCTCAGCCAGATAGTGACCGGACTTGCCGCCCTTCTTCTCCAGCAACCGGATTTCACCGATCTCCATAGAGCGATCAACGGCTTTTGCCATATCGTAAATTGTCAGGCAGGCAACGGAGGCAGCTGTAAGTGCTTCCATCTCGATACCGGTCTGGCCGGACACTTTTGCAAAGACTTCGATCTCAATTCCTGGCAGTTCAGGGTTGGGTGTGAAGTCCACCTGAACCTTGGAAAGCGCCAGAGGATGACAGAGAGGGATCAGCTCGTGAGTTCTCTTGGCCGCCATGATGCCAGCAATGCGCGCCGTTGCGAGCACGTCGCCTTTCTTGGCGTTACCTGAAAGGATCATGTCCAGAGTTTCAGGCTGCATTTTTACCTGACCGCCTGCTCGGGCAATGCGTGAGGTAACCTCTTTCTCCGAAATGTCGACCATATGAGCCGCACCGCTGTCATCTAAGTGAGTGAGTTTTGGAGAAAGTTCTGACATTTTCTTGCCTCTGGACACAGTTTGTTCAGGTGTCTGCTTTTGCCAAGCAGTTGATTTTTAGCGTTTAAGCAAAGCTTTGGTTGCGGTTTCCACATCTTCCTGACGCATCAGGCTTTCGCCGATGAGGAAGGTGGAGATGCCGGAGTTTTCCATTCGGGAGAGGTCTTCCGGAGTGAACAGGCCGCTCTCGCCAACGATGATTCGATCTTGCGGGATCAGTGGTGCGAGCCGCTCGCTGGTTTCCAGAGATGTCTCGAAGGTTTTTAGATTGCGATTGTTGATGCCAACAAGCGGAGAGGAGAGCTTCAGTGCGCGTTCCAACTCAGCTTCGTCATGAACTTCGATAAGCGCATCCATGCCCAGTTCAAAGGCGGCGTCTTCCAACTCTTTGGCCAGATGGTCGTCAACAGCTGCCATAATGATCAAAATACAGTCAGCGCCCCATGCGCGTGCTTCATGAACCTGATAGGTGTCATAAAGGAAATCTTTGCGCAGAACTGGCAGAGAGACTTCAGCGCGAGCTGCTACAAGAAAATCTGGTTTGCCCTGAAAGGATGGTGTGTCCGTCAATACGGACAAGCATGCTGCCCCACCGTTTTCATAGGCTTTGGCGAGTGCGGGCGGGTTGAAGTCAGCGCGGATCAATCCCTTGGATGGACTTGCTTTTTTAACCTCTGCGATCAGGGCGTATTCACCGTTCGCATGCTTGGCTTTCAAGGCATCTGCAAAGCCGCGTGTTGGTGTTGCTGCTTTAATCGCCTCATTCAGATCAGCCAATGAAGTTTGCGCTTTGGCAGCAGCAATTTCTTCACGTTTGTAAGCTTCGATTTTCTTAAGGATATCTGACATGGGATCCGTGGTCTTAGAGTTTCATATTGGCAGCTGTTGCAGCGTCGGAGGCTTCAACAAGTTTGTCCAGTCGGGAAAGGGCCGCACCTTGGTCAATCGCCTGCGCAGCCATCTGGACACCCTCAGTGAGGGTGGAGACCTTATCTGCGACGATAAGGGAGGCAGCTGAGTTGAGCAGGACGATATCCCTGTAAGCGTTTTTTGCTCCTTGTAGCACTTCGCGTAATGCCTGAGCGTTTTCTTTTGGATCGCCGCCTTTCAGATCTTCTGTTTTTGCAAGCGGCAGGCCCGCCTCTTCAGGAGACACTGTGAAGGTGTTGATGTTTCCGTTCTTCAGTTCGGCGACAAAGGTGGTTCCGGTGGTGGTGATTTCGTCCATTCCATCGGAGCCGTTGACGATCCAGGCTTTTTCGGTGCCCATTTCCTGAAGGGTGTTGGCGAGTGGTTCAACCCATTGCTGTGCGAATACGCCTGTCATCTGGCGCTTTGCTCCTGCCGGATTGGCGAGCGGGCCTAGCAGGTTGAAGATTGTTCTGGTGCCCAGCTCAATGCGGGCAGGGCCGACATGGCGCATGACCTTGTGGTGATTTGGCGCAAACATGAAGCCGATACCGGCCTCATGAATGCAATGGCTGATGCCGTTCGCATCCAGATCTAGATTGATGCCAAGCTCAGCAAGTGCTTCTGCTGAGCCGGATTTGGAGGACAGGGACCGATTGCCATGTTTTGCAACGGTTACGCCACAGCCTGCTACAACAATGGCTGTGCAGGTTGAAATGTTATAGGAGCCGGATGCGTCACCACCTGTGCCAACAATGTCGATAGCGTGACCTGGTGCTTTCACCGGGATCATCTTGGCGCGCATGGTTTCTACAGCTGCGGAAATTTCGTCGATGGTTTCGCCGCGCAAGCGCAGGGCCATGAGGAAGCCACCGATCTGTGCGGGAGTTGCAGCGCCTGACATGATGATTTCGAAGGCCTCGCGGGCCTGAGATCGGTCCAACGTGTTTCCGTCAGCGACAATTCCAATGAGATTTTTCAAATTGCTCACGGCGAAAACCCCCTCAATCTCTCAGGTAATTCCTTAGCATACACAAGGGCTAACTATTAGA